>CAYZKY010000078.1:6372-29079 GCA_964478815.1 uncultured Verrucomicrobiota bacterium | reverse complement strand
TGCGGGGATGCGCCGGTCGGGCCGCCTCGGCCGCAGCCAAAATCCCTCGCCGCCAGCCCCGCCGGAATTTTCAGACTGGCTCTCAAGGGGGGATTTCCAGGTGCATGTAGATTCATGCGAATGGCCTGATGGCCAGCCTCGGTGAGTTGACCGAGGGCGGACTTCGGGGCTACGTTCGCCACATGCAGAAGAGGATTGTCGATATTCGGGAGGCCGAGGCCCACTTCGCGGAACTGACGCCGCTCATCCGCGAAGGCCAGGTGATCACGCTCTGGGACAAGGACCGGCCGCTGGCGGAAATTCACCCTTTGCCTCGGCCAGCCACCACGCGCCGGCCATTCGGGCTGGGACGCGGCAGCTTCACGGTGCCGGAGGATTTCGGCAAAGCGGACCCCGACATCGAACGGATGTTTTACGGGGATCCGGCGTGAGATTGTTGCTGGACACGCATACGGCGCTCTGGATGTATGCGGGGAGCAAGGCGATCTCTCCGGAACTCGAACGCGATCTCACCGACCCAGCCAACGACTTGTTTTTCAGCGATGCCAGCGCGTGGGAGATCGTCATCAAGGACGCGCTGGGCAAGCTCGCCCTCCCGTCGCCTCCCGAAGTGTTCATTCCTTCTTTGGTGGCCCAGCATGGCATGACCCGCCTGCCCATTTCGTGGGAATCGATTTTCGAATGGGGCCGGCTGCCGATGCTGCACCGCGATCCGTTTGACCGGTTGCTGATCGCGCAAGCCAACTGCGAAGCGTGTTCGCTCGTCAGCCGCGACCCCGAAATCTGCCAATACCGGGTCGCTATTCACTGGAAATAGCCTGCCTTGTGATAGGTCAGGCGTGCGAGGTTTTGGCGCTGGCGAACCGGATTTTCTCGGTGAACGCGGAACTGCTATCTCCCTGCGACGCGCGCACGGAGTGACGCGACCTACCGCAGAATGCATCCCCTCAGGACTTATTTTTTGCAAAAGTAATGGAGCCTCGCGGTTCCGGTCTGTTCGAGGTAGGACGCGGTTTCTGTTGGTTTCCGATACAGCGCTCCGTCGCTCTTGCCGGAGTAGGCCCCCCCGGCCGTGCTGCCGGTGTAGGTGACGGTCGCGCCGCTGCCCCAGGATAACGTCGAGATGGTGGCTTTCGAGGAATCCGCCGGATCGAGCGTGATGCCGGTGACGAACTCGGTGTGCGCTTTTTTGCCATCGGCGCTGTAGTAGTAGATTTGCACGTCGCACCCCCGATCCAGCGCCTTTTTGGCCTCTTCGGCCGCGGATTCGATGGGGCCGTCGCAGGCTTGCGACGTGCCGTAACCGAGCGTTTCGTAAAATGCCGAAATGTCCGTGGCGTAAGCGCCGAGGGTGCCGGGCTTGGCGCCGAGCAGCCGCGACAGATCGTTCCAGAAGTTGGCGGAGGTGGCGTCCCCGAGGACGCCCATCTTCGCCAGGCTGGCCGACTTGCCGAGGTGGACGAGGTCGTCGTAGAGCCGAACCGCGACGAGGTCACCAAGGCTGGAGTCGCGATGGCGGTACTTGGTTTGTTCGAAGAGGCCGCGAAAGGTGGCGAGCAACCGGAAGTCCATTCGCGGGCTAGAATTGGGAGTCGAGGGTGGCGGAGGTGGCTCCGACGAGGCGGGTTTGGCGAACGGCGGATTGAAGGCGGTCCGAGGCGATGGCGAGATACTTCTTCTCAATGTCCACGCCGATGCTGTGGCGGCCTGTTTCGACGGCAGCGAGGAGAGTCGAGCCGGTGCCGGCAAAGGGATCGAGCACGGTATCGCCCGCGAAGGAGAAGAGGCGGATGAGGCGGTCGGCAAGCTGGACGGGGAAGGGCGCGGGATGGCCGCGATGGCGGGATTCGCCCTTGATGTCGCTCCACGAAGAGCGCAGCCAGTGCTTCATCTCGTCGCGGGTGAGCATGGACAAGGTTTTCTGCATCTGGCTCGGGGAGCGATATTCGGAACCTTTGCGGAAGAAGAGGATGTATTCGACATCGTTCTTGATGATGGAGCCGGGCTGGTAGGGCTTGCCGTAAAAGCCAGCGCCATTGCCTTCGGCTTCGGTGACGCCATTGGCGATTTTGGACCAAAAGATGGGCGTGAGGCAGTCGAGGTCGAGTTTGCGCATGCGGACCTGGATATCGGCATGCAACGGCATGATGTAGTGGCGGCCTTCGCGCTTGCGCGGGACGCAGACATCGCCCACCACGCAGCAGATGCGGCCACCGGGAACGAGGACGCGCGCGCATTCCTGCCAGACTTTGTCGAGTTCCGAGAGGAAGTGCTCGTAGGAATCGATGTCGCCCATCTGGTTGACGTTCGATTCGTACTTTTTGAGAGTCCAATAGGGCGGGGAGGTGACGACGAGGTGGACGCTTTTGTTGGGAATGAACGAGAGGTCGCGCGCATCGCCGAGAACGAGTCGATGTTGCGTGGTATCGAACGGAGCGGGCCAAGGTGAGTTTCGGTAATGTTCGTTCAAGCTCAGGAGCTTTTCGAGAGCGCCTTGCTTGTTATCCGGGAAATCGTGCTCGGCGACCTTGAGCGAGCGAACGGCCAATGCATGGGAGTATCGGTGGCGGGCGTTGACTCGCAAGGGGAAAGTGGTGGTGGCCCGGAACGCCGTCGAAGCGGAGCAGGTGTTGGGCGCTGGGCTGGTTTGGGTCGGGCCCTCGGTGCCTGAGGATGGCGGCGGGGATAGCCGGGCAAGACCGCCGGGATTGATTTGGGATGAGGAGGGCCGGTGGGCGTGGGCGGGGGTGAGGTGCGATGCGCGGGGTTTCGCAGGTTTGTTGTTAAGTTGTCCGGTTCACTCTTTGAAAGAAATCAGTGGTTCGTGGATGGAGCGCATTACCAGGCGACGGCGGTGGCGCGGGTGGGGGTGTCGGTGCGGCGGGTGAGCCAGGCGCGGTGGCGTTCGCGTTCTTCGGTGAGGAGGCTGGTGACGTAGGCGCGCTGGGCGTCGTTGAAGAGGAGGTTGCTGGGGAGGGCAATGCCGCACACGCCGCAGAGGTGGCTTTTGCGGCTGTAGATGATGGAGGCGCACTTGGGGCAGCGGGCGCGGGGCTGAGGGCGGACGGGATGGCAGGCGTAATCCGTGCCGCTCTGGGCTTCGATCATGTTCGCGACGAGCATGTTGTTCATCATGCGTATCTATACGCTGGAATGGGCGTGAAAGTTGCAGGAAATCGGCGGCGGGAGGTAACACTTTGGTGGTAGGGCGGGGACGGTCGAGGCGGGTGGGGGCAAGGCTAACGCGCCTGAAAAAAGAGAATATCTTTGGGAGCACAGTCGTTCGGGCGAGGCGCCCGAAGTGCTGGCGCACGGCCACACAGGCGAGGGCGCCTGTCGCTACCCAACCGGGGGCGAAATCCATGGAGGTTAGATGTGTTCGCTCTGGGCTGCGGGGTTGCAGCGGGGGCGGATGTTGGGTTAGCTCGGCGGATGGAAATGGCGCGACAGTATCTCGCGATCGATTTGGGGGCGGAGAGCGGCCGGGTGATGTCCGGGCGGTTGGTGGGCGATGGAGTGGCGGAGGGCGGGCTGGAACTGGAGGAATTGCATCGTTTTGCGAACGAGCCGCGGATGGAGCAGGGGCATCTGGTGTGGAATTTTCCGCGGCTGCTGGAGGAGATCGAAGCGGGGCTGCGGAAGGCGGCGCAGACAGGCCGGGTGTTCGAGAGTATCAGCACGGATTCCTGGGGGGTGGACTATGTGTTGTTTGACCGTGCGGGAAGATTCTTGCCGCCGGCCTTCCACTATCGGGATGCGCGGACGGCGGAGGGGGTGCGGCGCGCGCTGGCCCGTGTTTCGTGGGAGACGATTTTCGCGGAGACCGGGATTCAGTTCATGCCGCTGAATAGTGTGTTTCAACTGGCGGCGGAAGCGCCGGAGCGGCTGGAGCAGGCCGGGTTCCTGCTGGGGATTGGGGATGCGGTCCATCATCACTTGTGCGGCGCGGCGAAGATCGAGGTGTCGATGGCGAGCACGTTCCAACTGTACAACCCGATCCGGCGGGGGTGGAGCGAGCCACTGCTGGAACGGCTGGGGCTGCCGCGGCGGCTCTTCCCGGAGATCGTTCCGTCCGGGACGGCGCTCGGGATGCTGCGGCCGGAAGTGGCGGCGGCGACGGGGCTGCCGGCGTTGCCGGTGGTGGCGAGTTGTTCGCACGACACGGGCGCGGCGGTGGCCGGGGTGCCGGCGGCTGGGGCCGATTGGGCTTATCTGAGTTCGGGGACGTGGTCGCTGATGGGGGTGGAGTTGCCGGAGCCGATCTTGAGCGAGCAGGCGCGGGAACTGAATTTCACGAATGAGATCGGTTTCGGCGGCTCGGTGCGGCTGCTCCGCAACCTGAGCGGGCTCTGGCTGATTCAGCAGTGCCGGAAGCGCTGGGCGAGCGCGGGGCGGGAGTTCGATTATGGCCACTTGATGACGCTGGCGGGGGAAGCGCCGAGATTCGTCTCGCTGATCGACCCGGCGGCTCCGGAATTCGTGGCTCCGGAGGATATGCCGGCGCAGATCGCGGCGTTCTGCCGCCGAACCGGCCAGCCGGTTCCCGCGACGGAGGGGGCGTGCATCCGGGCCGCGCTGGAGAGCCTGGCGTTGCTTTATGGGCGGACATTGCGGCAGATCGAAACGCTGACGGGGCGGCGGATCGCAGTGGTGCATATCGTGGGCGGAGGGAGCCGGAACGATTTGTTGAATCAGTTCGCCGCGAATGCGCTCGAACGGCCGGTGCTGGCCGGGCCGGCGGAAGCGACGGCGGCGGGGAATATCCTGGTGCAGGCGATCGCGCTGGGGCACCTGCCCTCGCTGGCGGCGGCGCGGGCGGTGGTGCGGCAGTCGACGGCGCTACGGGCGTTCGAGCCGGGGGAGGCGGGCGTATGGCGGGCGGCCGCGGCGCGTTTTGAGCGGCTCGCGGGAGGGCTGGAATTGACGCTGGGCGGATCAAGGTTGTCCTCCGCAGGCCAGCCGTAGCGCGGCGCTGACCTGAATCCTGCCGGGGGGCGGCCCGACCGCGGCCAAGCCGGGTCGGCACCGGTCCGGGATGCCCCGCCCCGGAGGATGCCGAGTGCTCGCGGGTCGAACGGGCAGCGGGGCGGTGAATAGATGGTGAATAAATTGTGAACAAGTCTTCACGGGGTCGATACATTCCCGTAACGCGGCATCGTTAGTTTGAAAAAAAACCGACGATGAAAAAGGTTTTGATCCTCACGGCGTCCTTTGGCGAAGGACACAATACCGCAGCCCGAAACATCCGGGAGGCGCTTGACCTGCTGGACGAGGATGCCGCGGTGGAGGTGCTCGACCTGTTCGCCATGAGCTACGGGCGGCTGAACAGCCTGGTGCAGAAGATGCACCTCCAGATTGTGCAGCGCACCCCGAAGCTCTGGGCGGGCGTGTACCGGCTGCTGGACAGCGCCCCTTCGCTGGACGGCAAGCTGGGGATCATGAGCAAGCTGAAGGGAGCCCTCCAGGATATCGTGGACGAGTACGGGCCCGATATCATCGTCTCCACCTACCCGGTCTACGGCCATATCATCCAGGAGGTGTACCAGGATCACGCGGAACGGCCATTCCGGCTGATCACGGTGGTGACGGATTCGATTTCGGTGAACTCTTTCTGGTATCGCGCGCCGAGCGATTTGTTTTGCGTGGCGAACGAGGCGACGGCGGAAGTCTTGCGGCAGGGAGGGGTGGGGGAGTCCAACCTGCGGGTCACGGGGTTCCCCGTGAGCCCTCAATTCATGGAGGAAGGGATTCCCGAACTGGAGGTTCCTTCGGAGCGGGTGCCTGCGAAGGTTCTCTATATTATCAATTCAGGGAAGAGAAAAGCGGGGGCCTTGATCGATCGGTTAATGGAGGTGCCGAATCTGGAACTGACCATTACGACCGGCAAGGACCCGGATTTGAAGGCCAAGGTGCTCGATTGGACGGCCGGGGCGGGCGAGCGGATCAAAGTGCTGGGCTGGACGAATCAGATGCCGCAACTGATGCGCTCGCACCATTTCGCGATCGGCAAGGCCGGCGGGGCGATGGTGCAGGAGTGCATCGCGGCGCGCTGTCCGCTGCTGGTAAATCAAATCATTCCCGGCCAGGAGGAAGGCAATGCCGAATTGATCGCCGGCGAGGGGCTCGGGGCGGTGGCCGACGACGCCAAAGAGGTGGTGCGCGCGCTCGAGCAAGCCCGCGCCGACGATGCGCGCGTGTGGCGGACGTGGCGCCAGAATCTGGCCGCGGCCAGCCGCCCCGATGCCGCTTTTCGCATCGCTCAACTGATCCTCGAGACGGCGGAGAATTCCAACCAGAGCCCGCCTGGAGGGCCGCTGTTCCGCGCGCAACCGCGCTGGGCTTCCCCTGCCCTCATCCCGCCCCCGCCCCCGGCGTCTCCGTCCCGGATGCTGTTGTGCGACTTCCACATGCACAGCAATTATTCGGACGGCCGGCTCTCGGTCCCGGAACTGATCGATTTTTACGGGCAGCGGGATTTCGATTGCATCTGCATTACCGACCACCTGGCGGATCCCGGCCGGGTCATCGGCAAGCTCGCGCGCCTGGCCAATCTCACGCTCAGCCCGGCCCAACTCGACGAGTATTTCGATGTCATCGAGCGCGAACGGCTCCGGGCCTGGCGCCGTTACGGCATGCTGGTGCTCACCGGGATCGAGTTCAACAAGGACGGGCTGACCCGCAAATCCTCCGCCCACCTGCTGGGGATCGACCTCAAGAGGCCGATCGACCCGCGCCTCGATCTGACCGAGACCATCGAAGAAATCCATCGCCAGGGCGGCCTCGCCGTGGCTTCCCATCCGCACATCATGAAAAGCGAATGGGGCAAGAATACGCTCTATCTCTGGCTCAATCAGGACCACTACGCCCCGATCATCGACGCCTGGGAAATCGCCAACCGGAACAATATCTTCACTCCCATCGGCCTCAAGCACCTTCCCTTCATCGCCAATAGCGACTTCCACAAGCCGAAACATATCTACTCCTGGAAGACCCTCCTGCATTGCGCCAAGGATCCGGAAGCCATCAAGCAATGCATCCGCACCAACAAGGAAGTCGCCCTGACGCTCTTCCGGCAGGAGCATCACGAACGGGCCCTGGGACGCGCCTTCCGCGAGCCGGAGGACACGGCCTGGCCGATCCCCGCGCTGGCGGCTCTGCCCGTGCGTTAGCGCGAGATGGCGCGCATCGTCTATAGCTGCTGCGGAGAAGGCCGCGGCCATTCGTCCCGCACACTCACGCTGGTTCGGCTGCTGCGCGAGCGGGGCCACGAAGTGCGTGTGCTCGCGAGCCACGCCGCATATCGCGCGCTGCGCCCGATCCTCCCCGGCGTCGAGGAAATCCCCGGGCTTGTGCTGGTCTACGCGCGCAACCGCGTGCGGATCGCCCGCACTATCGCGCGCAATTTCGCCACCTGGCGCGGGAAGGCTCCCGCGGTGCGCCGGATCAAGGCACTTCTTGACGAGTTTCGCCCCCAGCTCGCCATCACGGATTTCGAACCGTTCCTCCCCATGGCGGCTCGCGAAGCCGGTGTTCCCTTCATCGCCATCGATCATCAGCATGTCATCCCCGGCCTCGACTTGAACACGCCGGTGCGCTATTGGCCGCACCTCGCCGCCACCCTGGCGGTCGTGTTGCTGACCCATCGCGGCGAACGCGCCAACCTCGTCACCTCTTACTTTCATCCGCCGAGGCCCTATCGGCCGCATTACCACTATTTCGGCCCGATCCTGCGTCCCGAAGTTTCGAGCATTCGCGCCGCACCTGGCGCTCACGTCCTCGTTTACCAGACCAGCGGCTCCTTTTCCCGCCTGCCGGAGCTGTTGCGGCAGATGCCCTTCGAGTTCCGAATTTACGCCTTCGACCGCGCCGGGCGGGATGGGAACTGCCTCTTCAAGCCGCGCGACCATCCCGATTTTCTCGGCGATCTGGCGGGCGCTTCCTGGGTGCTCACCAATGGTGGCTACACGCTCATCAGCGAATCCCTGCACTTGGGAAAACCCGTCCTCTCGATCCCCGTCGAGGGGCAGTTCGAGCAATGGATCAATGCCGAGTATCTCCGGCGGCTCGGCTACGGCCAGACTTGCTCCCAGAACGAGCTCACCGCGGACCTCGTGGCCGGATTCACCCAGCGCCTCGATGATTACCGCCACCGATTCTCCTCGGCCTCGTTCGACGGCACCGCCGCTCTGCTCGAACGCGCCCTCTCCTTTCTCTGAAAACGGAAACCCCGGGCGTGGGGGGCATTCGATTTGCCCGCTCCGGCGAGCGCCAGCGCCTCACGTTAGAAAAGACCGATGGTTCGCGACGGTTGCTCTTCCGTTGCTGGAACTCCCCGTAAGACAGGGGGCCACCGTGTCCGGCACGTTGAGGTCTTTCGATTTGGACTCCAATGGCCAGATCTCCGCTTTCGCCGGGGAAGTGAGCTAATGTTCGATGAGTTTTCCGGGAATTCGCTGGTTCCCGCCTTTTCCCTGGGCTTGTTCGATCTCTTCGGCCTCGTCTACGACCTCGGCAGCGGCGGTCTGGGGGACGAGATCACCCTCGATGTAGAAGGTGTCGGGGCCGTGGACGCCATCTATTTCTACGCTGCGGGCAACGGACCGCTTGGTTTTTATCGGTGGCGTGGTAGAAGACATCGGCGGCGGCTTCTCCGAATCGCCTAACCTCGTCCAGGTCAAGGAGCTGAGCGTCGTGCCGGACGGCGGAGCTACGCTCGGTCTGCTCGCCTTGGCCGCTGGGGCTCTGGCGGTGGCGCTTTCTGCCGCGACTCTGCTCCAAGGGTGCGCCTGAGAATCTCGTTGACCGGCGCGGCGAGGGGCCGTTGAATGGCTGGCGGCACGAGCGATCATGCCGCGCGCAATCCCAAACATCGTCCGAGTGCTGGCGCAGCTTGCGTTCGCGGCTTGCCTGGCGGGCGGGCTGGTGCGCTCGCTTCGCGCCGAGCCGATCGCGCAGTGGACATTCAATAGCAGCGACGACGGCGAGGTGGAGACGGGATCTCTCGATGCCGAAGTGGGGTCGGGTGAGGCTCGGCCGTTCGGTGGGGTGAACCAGACCTTCGGCACGGTGGCCGGGGGCGCGACTTCTGATTTGCCGGGGCCGAACAACTCGCAAGTTCGGCTGGCGCGTTTCCCCGCGCGGGCCGCGGCCAACAAGTCGGCCGGGCTGGAGTTCCAGGTCGACACGACCGGGTATGAAGGCATCCGGATAGCCTGGGATCAGTATAACAGCGGTTCGGCCAGCCGGTTCTGGCGCATCCAGTATTCCGCGGATGGCCAGGAATGGATCGATCATGCGGTGGTCACCAACGCGACGCCGTCTTCATGGCGGCTGCAGCAAGGCGCGAGTTTCGAAGGCATCGAGGCCGCGAACGATAATCCGCACTTCACCTTCCGCCTCGTGGCGGAATTCGGGAGCACCGCGACAGGCCAGGGCGCCGACGAGTACGTGCCCGTATCCGCCACGGCGAACTACTCGACGGCCGGCACCCTGTGGCTGGATATGCTCCGAGTGGAGGGGTATCGCTACATTCCGAACAACCAGCCGCCGAGCATCACCGGTTTGCCGCAGGTCCTGGTGCAGATGAACAGCCCGACCGGGCCTCTCGAGTTTATCCTCGATGATCCCGAGACCCCGGCGTCGCAACTGGAACTGTCCTACTCCGCCAGTCCGCCGGAGCTGGTCAGCCGCGTCGAATTCGGCGGGTCGGAGGCGCGCCGCACGGCGGTGGTGTGGCCGGAGCTGGATGCTCTGGGCCACTGCCAGGTCACGATTCGCGTGACCGATCTGGGCGGGAAATTTCGAGAGACTTCGTTTCTGCTGGCGATCCTGCCGGATAATAGCCCGCCCAGGATTTCCCGGCTGGCCGACCAGCAAGTTTATCGCAACCAGTGGCTCGGCCCGATCGCGTTCACGGTGGAGGATGCGGAGACGGGGCCGGAATTTCTCCGCGTCACGGCGCATACCTCCGATGCGCGGCTGATTCCCTCAGAAGCGCTCACGCTCACGCGCGACGGCAAGGATTGGACGCTCTCGCTGAAGCCCGCTCCGTTCGAAGTCGGCACGGCGACGATCACCATTGCCGCGCACGATGGCGCGCTGGAAAAAACGGCGTCATTCGACGTCGCGGTGTTGCCCGAGCGGTTCTTCGCCGAGTGGAATTTCAACAGTCCCGAGCCGGATGCCGAATCCGCCACCGGCTCCGCGGAACCCTCTCGTGGGACCGGGACCGCCGAAGCACTGGGCGGGGTTTCGGAATCGTTCGGCTCGGTCGCCGCGGGAGCCAATTCCGACGCGGAATCGCCCGATAACTCGATGTGGCGCCTCGCCCGGTTTCCGCCGCAGGGCGAATCCGACCGGATGGCCGGAGCCGTTTTCATGGCGAGCACGGCGGGTTACTCGAATATCTGCGTCTTATGGGATCAGTATAATAGCGCGACCGCGAGCCGCCATTGGCACATCCAGGTGACGACGGATGGCGAGACCTTCGTGGATGCCGCCGCTTTCACCAACACGCAGGCCGGCGCCTGGCAGATCCGGCGCGGCGCGAGTTTCAAAGGCGTGGCTGAGGCGGACAACAATCCCCGGTTCGGCATGCGGTTGGTGTCCGCCTTCGCACCGACGGAAGGAAGCCTCGCCTCTGGGGCGTACGAAGCGGTGGAAGCGGGCGCTTCCTATAGCGGCGGCGGCACGCTTTGGATCGATGCCGTTCGCCTGGCCGGAGAACCGATCGCCGTGCCTAATCAAGCGCCGGCCATCGCCGAAATCGCCGACATCCGCGCCTTGCTGGGCGTGCCGATCGCTCCGGTGCCGCTGGTGTTGTCGGACGATCGCACTCCAACCGGCTTGCTCGAGCTTTCTTGCGAAAGTTCGAATCCGGACCTGCTCGCGGCGGAGGATATCTCCGTCGAAGCGGTCGAAGGCATGCGTCGGCTCCGCTTATCGCCGAAGCCAGGGCACACCGGTACTGCCACGGTCACGGTGACGGCGAGCGATGGCACGCTCACCGCCTGGACCCGTTTCAATGTTTCGGTCGCCGCCGCGACACTGACCGCCACTCCCGGCGCGCAGACGCTCTCCCTTTCGTGGGAGAGCGCCGCCGAAGGCTATCACTTGCAGCAGAGCATCGATCTGATCGAATGGCACCCCGTGCCCGGCCTGGCTGAGTCTGTCGGAGTCACGACCGAATGGACGGAGCCACTCGACGCGACAAGGAAGTTTTTCCGGCTATCCCGGGAACCGCGCTGAGGGATGAGGATCCCGGAGGGAAGCGCGTCGGGCACCGGATCAACTCACGGTCAGGACCGGCCGGACTTGGCTTTCGCCCACCGCGCCCGCTGAGCCGCCGCGATCCGAGCCAGGCCTTCCGGCGAGATCTTCCGCCGGGCGGGTTTCGCGCCGGTTTCGGCGGAGGGAGCCGGACCACCGTAGCTGAACACGCCGTTTTCCCGATGGAACTTGGGATTCTTCCCGTAAAGGATCACCCCCAGGGAGTTCATGGGATTAGACGTATTGAACTTGTAGCCCAGCTTGGCTACGGCCTGAAGGATTTCCTCCTTGGTCCGCGCCCGTTCCGACAAGACCTGCATGACCGCCGTCCGGAGCGATAAGCCGCTCCGGCGTCCGCGGCGTCCTCCGGCCGCAGGCACTTTCGCGGCCACCGCCTGTTCGCTTGCGACCGATCCGAGTGCGGCATTAATTTCCCGCAGCCGGTTTTCCAGCTCCTGCTGTTCTCTGATTAACGACTCTTTGAGACTAATGTACTGCTTGATACTATCGAGCTTCATTCAATAGAACTGCTAGTAGAGAGACCGCATGGATGCAACATAAAACTTGGCCAATCAACATCCCCCCCGCACTTTCGCACTTGCCAAGTTTGGCCAGGCTTGCGATTGTGCGCCAAGATCAGGGAGGTTGGAGTTGCGAAAAACTTGTAAAAAAATTTTGCAGACCGGTGCGGGATTTCCTTACGCATTGTCCTACTCGCGACAGCTCAGGTTGTTTAAATCGTTGATAAACAACGGTTTGAGAAATTCTCTAATCCAAGAGGCATGAATTCTGCTTTCCCCAGTTCAGCTCCACGGAGGGAGAATCGACGATTGAAAACTGCTCTGACTCTGCTCGTGACGGCCAGCGTCGGCTCCCATGCGGGAGACGTGCTGTCTCTATCTGGCCCGCCTTCCGGCGCGGTGAAGCTTTTGCCCTCGCTGGGTTCGGGTATCTCTCTCCGGCCGATCGTGCAGGCGGGCGACCCGACCGCCGAGCAGGTCGACGCGCCCGATTTGCGCATCGATCCGAACCTCCCCACGTCGCTCTTTGCGGGGGTCGGCTCGATCTTCGCCGATCCGGATCCGCGCGATCCGCAGGGGCTTTTGGGAACCGGCACGCCGATCTCCCCCCGCCATATCTTGACGGCGGCTCATATTTTCGATCCGGATAATAATGGGACGGTCGATGTGCTGCCGCAGAACTCTTCGTTCTTTCTGAATAATCAGGGCGACCTTTCTTATTCACTCTCGATCGCCAGCATTGCGTTCCATCCGGATTACACCGGATTTCTCAATCCGAGCGTCAACGACGATTTGGCAATTCTGACCCTGGCCGAGCCGCTGCCGGCGGGTGTGCCGATCTATCCGCTCCTCCCGGCCGGCAATCTGGCGATGCAACAGCTCCTTCTGGTGGGGTATGGCGTTTCCGGAGACGGATTGGATGGCTATTATATTCCCGGTTCGATTACGACCAAACGCTCGGGAGCCAACCTGCTCGAAGCCGCCGGCGGCGACGACGAAGGCTCGGGCAATGTCGAGTTATTCGCCTACGATTTCGAAGACGCCGATAATCCGCTCGGCACGGATGTTTTCGGAGTGGCCTACTCCTACGGCAATAATTTCGAGACCTTGACCGGTCCGGGCGATTCGGGCGGCCCCGCCTTCGCGACGGTGGATGGGGATCTCTATTTAGCGGGTGTCAACACCTACGGATACGATCCGCAAAACGGCGGTTCGCCCGACGGCAAGTTCGGCGATGTCGGCGGTGGCATGTGGCTTGAGTCGTACCTTGGCTGGATCGATTCCACGATGCGATCCGCTTCGGTCGGTGTTCCGGATGCCGTCGGCACCCTGGCGTTGCTGGGCGGAGCGGTGACTCTCCTGGTCGGTTTTCGCCGCCGGTCGTAGTCAGGGCGGCCGCACCGGCGGCCTCGATCCCATCCGCAAGTTATCCTTCGGCCAGCGCGATATGGCGCTGTTGCCGCTTCATCGTCCCGGGCGGTTTCTCGCTCCGTGGAGCGGTCTCAGGCACATGGGGCCGGAGAAATATCGGAGTATCCGATCTTCCGCCCCGGCGGTAATCGCGCAGCAGCGGCAGGGCGACTTGGCCGGCCTCCTGCTTTCGTTCCCGCACGAGATAATCGAAGAGCTTTTCAGCGAGCGTGGCCAGGGCGATGCCGTGCGTGCGGCCGACTTGCGCGTGCAGCCAGCGGCTCCAGGCCAGGAAAGCGGCAAACGGCGAGCCGCCGGCCCAGAGCAGCGGCGCCGTCTCCGGAAAGTTGCCGCTATTTACCACCAGATCCCAGTGCCGCGCGAACCGGCGCATCGTTTGCATTTCCTCGAACGAGAGGGTCTTCGTTTGCAGGATCTCATACGGCGGATGCGCGTTATAGACCATGTTCCATTCCGCATCGTGCCGGATGATCGGCGTGCCGCGCAGTCGCTTGAGGATGCCGACTTGTATCTCCTGCGGCGCGTAGCTCACTAACCGGTCGAAGCCCTCCGCGAAGGAGGACATGGTTTCGCCCGGCAGGCCGACGATCAAATCGGCATGGACGTGGACGCCGGCCTGGTGGCGCAGATAGGTGAGATTATCCTCCAACTGCCGATAGTTCTGCCGGCGCTGGATGCGCGCGCTGACTTCCGGCTCGAACGTTTGAATGCCCACTTCGAATTGCAGTGCCCCCGCGGGAAAGCGGGCGATCACTTCGCGCAATGCGGCCGGGAGCCGGTCCGGAATCATTTCGAAGTGGTAGAGATGGCCGGGCTCGTACCGCTCGAGGAAGAATTCGAGAATTCGGCGGCTGGTTTGGAGATTCAAATTGAAGGTGCGGTCCACGAATTTGAAGTGCCGCACCCCGCGCTGGAGCAGCCGTTCCATCGCGGCGAGAAACGGCTCCAACGGAAACGCCCGCACCGGCACATCGAGGGAGGAGAGGCAAAACTCGCACGTAAACGGGCAGCCCCGCGAAGCTTCGACGTAAACGATGCGGTGGGCGACATCATCGGCCGTGTATTCATCGTAGGGCATGGCCAGCCGCGCCAGGTCCGGCAATTCCGCGGCGAGCACTTTCCGATCCGGCCGCGTCCCATGCAGAACCTGTTCGCAGAGTTCGGCAAACTTCAAATCCGCCTCGCCGGTGATGACGTAATCCGCCGCCGCGCACATGGGTTGCTGGCCGGTTTCGTAACTCACCTCGGGGCCGCCCAGAACGATCACCAGCTCCGGCCGGACCCGCTTGAGAATCTCCACCACCTGCGCGGTCGGTTCGGTGTTCCAGATGTAAACCCCGAGCCCAACGATTTTCGGGTCAAGCGCCAGCAACGCCTCCGCGATTTCGATCGGGCGCTGGTTGATGTCGAACTCGGCGAGGGCGGCCCGGCTCCGCAGCGGCCCGAGGTTCGCCAGGAGATAACGCAGCCCGAACGAAGCATGGATGTACTTCGCGTTCAGCGTGCTCAAGACGATCTCCGGCATGCCGCAGCTTACGCTGTGTTGTGGGGCTCTGACAAACCCGGCCTCCCATCCGGATCGTTCCGCCTGCTCCTTCGCGGCATTGGTCTCCGGGCGACATTGGGGTTGAGCAAGAGCGTCCAGGATTCGCCGTTTCTCGTCATTTCGTAGAACCGCGAATCGATCGCGCGAAAATCCGGCGAGTCTGGAACCAGTTTCAAGCGGACCGGGGTGCATCTGACCGCGCGCGATTCGGGTGGCACTCCTGGTGCTTTCAGAGATTCCGGCCGGAGGCGTTGTGAACAGGCGGCCTGTTCCGGCCAGAACGCGAAGCGATTTTCGCCATTTGCTTTAGGGAATTGTCATGAAGCTTCTGCATGCTTTCACACTGGCCGCCGCGCTCCTGCCCGCCGCGCAGGCGCAAGGCTCGGCCCCGCAGCTTCACCAGCCGACCGTTCAGCGCGAGACGCTGGATATAGAATGGACTTCCGGCGGCGAACTCCAGACCGCGCCCACCCCGAATGGCCCGTGGACGGCCGTGCGCGACCAAGCGCAGCGCCGGAATCTCTCCACCCTGCCCACCACCGCCGAGAACCGCTTTTTCCGCGTGGTGGAGCACGGCCGGCCCACCGCCGCCATGCCGCTCGTGGGCGGCGATCCGGCGCGGCCTTTTGTTGTCGACAAGGCGTTTCTGCGCGTCGCGCCGAACGCGGCCGGGAACGCGCTCCTGGAGATGGATCTCCTGCCCGGTCAGAATCCTCCGGCCAGCTTTCCGTTGCTGAGCGAGGGGCAGGTGCTCGTCTTCCGGGACGATGGGCAGGACGGCGACGCCGCCGCGGCGGACGGCCGCTTTACGGCGGGCCTCCAGATCAATCTCGAAGAACTCAAAGCGGCCAACACCTTTGTCGAATCGCTGCCCGAAGCCTGGCGGGTGCAGGGCCTCTTCGCCGGACGGTCGCTCAAGTCCGGCGTGCTGCCGACGCTATTCGATTTCGAAAGATTTGCCCGGAGCGAGCGAGTGCAAGTTCATCCTTCGCCCTTCGACGGCCGCGGGCTCGCGCCTCAAGGGTCGAAGGTGAGCGGTGCGTCCCGCTCCTCGCTCCGGGCGCTCTGGGCGCCGGCCGAAAGGGTTTGCGTCACGAACGTCCTCACCGAACCGATCCTCACGGTCAGTAATATCGTCATCAAGCTCGACGACGTGCTGCTGACCAACATCGCCTGCAAGACAAACATCGTCGGCTTCACGAGTGCGTTCTTCACGAACATCGTTTGCCGGCCGGAAGTCGTTGGTTTTCAGGAGCCGCGCCGCATCACCAATATCAATTGCGTGGAGGTGGAGGTCGATCCGGTGCCCGAGAGCGGCCTCAACCGCATTTGTTTTACGAATGTGGTTCCGAATCCGCTCCGCTTCGTCACCAATATCTTTTGCGGCACCGAAATCCTGCCGCAATCGAACGCCCAGGCCGTCGGCGCGGTCCTGCCGCAGACCAAATGCATCACGAACATCACCGCGCTGCCGGGACAACCGCTGACGTTGACGAACGTGGTGTGCGAAGACGTCGTGATCGCCAAACCCGGTGTTCCCACCCGCCATGTGGTGTGCATTACCAATGTCGTGGCCGACGGCGAGCCCATTCCCATTGTGCGCGAGATCTGCGTCACGAACCTTGTGGCCAATCCCGAACCGCAGCCGATCCTGGAGCGCGCGTGTTTGACCAACGTCGTGGTCGTGCCCGGCGGCGATGTGTTCACGAACATCGTCGTCACGAACTTCGTGTTCGTGACCAATATCGTCTGCACCAATGTGGTGATCGGCGGCATCGATACGAACGTCATCACTCTCCCGATCGACGATGTCCTGAAGCGCCCGGCCATCTGGAACAAGAGCTTGCTGATCACCGACCTTTCGGTGGTCGAGGATCCTCGCCGCACCTGGGACCCTTGCGATCCGAATCGCGGAACGAAGATGGGAGCCTGGACGTTCGGCCGGCTCATGACGGATGTGTGCAACCCATCGGCCAGTGGGATCGATCCGCGCGAGTTCACCCGCCGGTGGCTCCGTTCCTGGCAGCATAATCTCTCGATCAATTTCGATACCGTCACCAATCGCGCCGCGGAAATTGCCGCCAACGCGATCCGGGACTGGGAAATGGCCAGCGGGGGCCCGGGCGCGCCTCTCGACCTCAGCATCGCGCCGTTCCGCCTGCTGGCCATCGTCAACCGGGTGGACCTGCGCTCGAACCCCGGCTACGGCGGCGGCGTGGGCGACGACTCCTGCAATCCCGCCTGCATCGGCGGGGAAGGCCGCTTCGTCTTCGCGCTGGCTCCGACACGGAGCAGCGGTTGGACGCCGGAGTGGAAGCCCGCGGGTGGTGGCACGGGCGGGAACGATCCCTGGAGTGGAGGCGGCACTGGGAGCGGCCATGGCTGGCCGACCGGCGGCGTTTGCGATCCCGCGCCGTTCCTCGTTATCTTCGAGTATTGCGTGCCGAAACGCACCTGCGAGGAGATTAAGGAGTATGCCCTCCAGTGGTACCGCTTGAACACGCTGCCTTTCGGACCCGAGTTCAACAACCGGCTCCAGGCGATTACCGACCAGTTCGCGGCAGCGGGAGCCGATCCCTCCCGCAAGCCGAATCTGAGCGCGCTCAATCAACTTCGTTCCAACGAGTTGCTGACCGAGCCGTGGGACATGCGGGAGTGGCGGCTGTTCAACACCGATAGCGATGCCGGCTGGCTGCGCGAGGTTACCGTCAAACAGACTCCCGATTTCGATCTGAACTTCGGCCGCCGCATCACTGAGTATGCACTGGCCAATGCGGCGGAGATTCTGGCCGGAGCCCACACCGTGCCGCTGCAATTCAAGGGCGAGCCGTTCCTCGGCGGCGATGCCCCCATGCCGACCGCCGGATTTTTCTGGGATGGGCCTCAGCCCACCGGAACGATTCCGAGCGAAATTCGCCACAAGTTCTCGCTCAACACCTGCAACGGCTGCCACGCCGGAGAGACGGGCACGCCCTTCACCCATGTCTTCCCTCGCGGAGCTGGAACAGAGGCCGCGCTCAGCGACTTCCTGACCGGACGCAACATGCCGAAACTCGATCCGGCCGATCACGCGACGCAACGCTTCTTCGCCGATCTGAAGCGCCGCGAAGATGACCTGATCCGGCTGATCAAGGAACCGTGCTTCTTCCAACTGTTCCATCGGCCCGAGACCTTCCCCCACTAACCCCCTCGGCCCTCGGGACCAGAGGCGCGCTTCGGCGCGCCTCTTTTTTTGCCGGACACGACTTGAGTCAGCCGAACGGGAAGCACATCAGCGGGCCAGCGGGTATGTGCCCTTCCACTCCATCCGGTAAGCCTTCCCGTGCGTGATCAGCGTGGAATCGAGTTCGATGGCATCGCCGGCGCGAAATCGTGTGCGGCCCGCTTTTTCGGCGGGAATCTCGAGGAGCGCGATATTCCAGACGTTCATATGGGAACCGGAGCGGTTCTCCAGACGCAATGAAGGATCGCTCGGGATTGCTTCCCGGCCGCCGCCGATCCGGGCGCTGTAGGCGGGTCCGCCGCCGATCCGCACGCTCCAGAGCGCGCGATCGGCTTTCGGCACGGACTTGTTCCGGTAGTATCCGTCTTCGACGATATCCGCCGCGAAGACGCCGAGGTAGATCGCCTCGGGCTTCCAGGCCACGTACAGGTCCGCCATCGGGCGCGGCGAACTCGGCGGCACAAAACCGCGTTCCCGATCCCACTCCTGCATGATCTGGCGCGGCGCGAGATTGGCGAACGGATCGCGCGGCGCGCGCGGCACGCCCTGCCGGGCATCGGCCCGGGGCGCGGAAGCGCGGAGGCGGATGACGCCGAGATCCGTCCGCCGGAAAACGGAAGCCATCTCCGGGTAAGGGCGGTCGAAAATGTCGACGAGGCCGAAATTGAAATTCTCTCCGTCCTCGCGTCCGTAGCGCGGTTCGTCGAAATACTGGAACCAGTCCACGCCGGTCACATAAGGCAGGCGCGCCAAGCCTTCGAGCGTCGCCTGGGCGGAACGGGCGCGCCCGGCTTGCGTGGCGGCCACCGGGAAGAGGCCCTGGCTGTTCCGGTTGCCGGAGCGATTTTCGGTCGCCGCCAGGTACATCTCGCTGACGAAGATGGGCTTCCCCGCGATGGCGTGGAGGGTGTCTAAATGAAAGCGCACGAAGGTGCCGTCGTTCCAACTCGCGTTCAGATTCGAGGAGATGGCATCGACGTAGGGCGCGGCCGCTTCCGCGACTTCCGGGTAGTAGAAGGACTGGTATCGATCTCCGAGAATCAGCGCGCGCCGGTCATAGTTGCGAATGATGTCGTGGACCAACTGGTAGTACCGGGCGGCCACCATCCGGAGGAATTGCCGCATGACCTTGACGCCTTCGCCGCCCGGGCGGAGCCAGAGCTGCCCCCGCTGGCTGAGCGACGAAAAGTCGGTGCAGAATTCCGGCTCGAAATCCATGAGGAGCCGATCCCAGCTTCCGCTGTACGTATCGCGCAGCAGGGCCACCAATCGCTGACGCTGGCCGCTTTCCGCGGCTTGCTCGAGCGCCATGTGGAACAGCGTGGCGTTCCACCAGCCCATTTCGTTGTCGGTATAATAACCGATCAGGCGCGGGTCGTCGCGCAGGGGGAGAATCTGTTCCCGGGCCGTGTCGTCCATCCGGGCCACCACCTTTTCGTCCCACATATCCCACCACGGCGCGCCGGCGGTGGAACCGACATGGAGAACCGGCGTCAAGCCGCCCAGCATGTTTGTGGATTTGAGCAAGATCCGGTCGTGGCTCCAGCCGCCGACCGTGGTGAAACCCCAGTCGCGCAACCGGGCCAGCGTGGTATCCGCCCACTCGTCATCCGTGCGGTAATGCTGCCAGGAGGCGTAGCCGGGGTTTTCGGGGTCGAACTCCTCCCGCTTGGCGCCGCGCGTCACCACCGCGACGCCTTTGGAAATGAAGCGCTCGCCCGACGGCGCGGCCAGCCACCAATGGCTGTTGGTCTCGACCAGGCGGAACGGCGGCGGCGGTTCGGTGGCCGGTGCGGTCAGACCCAGCCAGGCAAAACAGACGATCCCAAGAAACCAACACCTGCCTGACAGGTGGGACCGGAATTGGCGCTGGGGAGTGCCTAGGGCCGAAGAGGGACGCACAGTCCTTCGGCGTGCTCCGAGCCCCGGGGCATCTGGGGGCGGCGACCCATGGTAGACAATGTTGTATTTACAACTTTTAGGCTCTCTCGGGTATTCGCGAGGAGAGGGAATTTGAGCGCATGAAGTCCTATTTACGGGCCTCGAATAGGGGTGTTGGCGAGCTTTTGGGAAGGCTGTAGGATTGATTGAGAGCACATTATATGCACACTCCAGGAGAGCCATGGCCCGACGGCAGGGAAGGCTGGGCGCGGGGACCAGCGAGCATTCCACGTTCCGTATCGAGTTCATAATTAACGATCTACATCGTTGGAACTCTCGCCTTATCGTCTTCGAAAAGCAACTGTTAATGCGGACAAATGTAGACTATTTGTCATAAGTTGCTTGATACCAATCATATACCGACGCAGAACTTCGAACGACAGACTCACTGCCCAAGACTGGCCACACAGCCGGACGGAGTTCGAAACCCTGGGTTCGCGCAAGGGGTGACATGGCGGCTGAGGAGCCGCGCACGCCTGTTACGGCTCTGACTGGTCTGAGCTGGTCCCGTCCGACGCTGCTGCTTTGCTCGGCAACAATTGACGACGCGGAGGTTCCAGATATCGGTAAGCGTTGCTGGGGTTATCGTTATCGTAGGCGAAGGCGTCCCGATGGTCGAGAAACGACCGGACGATCTCGACCGGGATGGCGAAGCCCAGGCCTTCGCCGAAGGCCAGCTTCATGTTCGTGATGCCGGCCACTTCGCCCCGCAAGTTGAAGAGAGGGCCGCCGCTATTGCCGGGATTAATCTGCGTGGTGGTCTGCATGTAAACCTCCCCCATCAACTGGCGGGTCTTAGTGCTGACGATCCCTTCGGTCACGGTTCGTTCGAGGCCAAGCGGGCTTCCGATGGCGAAGACGCGGTCGCCCACGGAAAGATATTCCGGCCGGGCCAGCGGCACCCACGCGAAGCGGGAGGCCTCTTTGTCCTCGACCTTCAGCAAGGCCAGATCGGCGAACTTGTTCATCGCGACGATGCGGACTTGCTTGTAATTCTTGCGATCCAACTGGCCGTTGCGGTTCTCGTAAACTTCGATCGAAATCTGCGTTTCGCCCTCGATGACGTGGAAGTTGGTGATGAGGTAACCCTCTTCATTGATGAAGAAGCCGGAACCGAGGCCGCTGGGCGTCCGCACTTGCACCACCGCCGCGCCGAGCTGGGTCACGAGTTCGCGGACGGAGCGCTCGGCGGCGTCCGGACCCGGGTCGCGGTAAAGCCCCCGCTCCACGGGAGTGGAAACCGCTGCGATGGCCGCCGGCGGCGGCGGCGTGGCGGCCGGTTCGGCGTCGGATTCGATTCTAACAATGGCCGTGCGGGGGATAGGCAGAACCGTGTAACCGAGATCGACGACGACCTGGTCCGGTTTCTCGGCCAGAATCCGGCCGCGCACCTCGGCGCCGTCCGGCAGATGAATGCGATCCGCCGGTGCCGGAGCCGCCGCCGCGAGCACCGCGCCTGCCGCCAAAAGCCTGATGAACATGTGAAGACTCTACGAGCGGGAAGCCGGGTAGACAAGTGGGCTGCGGCAGCTACCCGGATTAACCTATCACGTCTGTTGCCGAAACCAGGCCGGCCGCCAACGGTGGAATTGGAGGTGGAAGATTGGATGCTCACCGTCCTCCAAGCGCCTCCTACGGGGCCGGATTAGGGCGGTCCGGGAGAAAGGCATCCGTTCGCTGCCAATGCACGGTGCCCCGCCAGTCGCCCGCGGCCAGCCAGCGTCCATCGGGCGACACGGCCAGGCTGTAGATCCAGTCTGGCGAAGCCCGCCATTGGCCGAGGATTTCGTCGCTTTCGGCATCGATCTGGCGGACGATCCCTTCCTGGCCGGCGGAGTAGAGCGTTTGGCCGTCCTGGGCGAAAACCACCGCCAGCACCGGCGCGGCATGGCCGCGAACGATACGAACCATGCGGCCGATGCCGGGCTGCCAAAGCCGGACGGTGCGGTCGTCGCTGCCCGAGGCGCAGTAAGGCGGCACCTCCGCCCAATCCCCCAGGCGCGGGCGGAACGCGAGCGCATGCACCGACTCGGTGTGATGGCCCAGGGAGCGAACCAGCTTTCCGTCGTCGGCCGACCACACCTTCAACGAGCGGTCGACACTTACCGTCACGATCATCCGGCCATCGGGGCTGAAAGCTGCCGCCTGGACCGCCGCCGAGTGGCCGGTCAGCGCGAAGAGCGGCCCGGACGGCAGCCCGTCCGGGCCGATCCCGACGACCTCAACGCGCTTGTCTGCGCTGGTGGCGGCCAGTTTCGATCCGTCCGGGCTGAAGGCCACACCGGTAACGACATCGTGAGCCGGGCGGAACTTGCCTGCGGAGAGCCATTCGCGCTTCGCCAGATCCAGCAGCCGGACGTTGCCGAGTTCGCCGGGAATACCGGTGCCCACCGCAAGCCAGGCTCCAGAGGGATGAAACGCCACCGCCACGGCCCGCTCGCCCTCCCACGAAAAGGACTGAACCGTGGCGCGGTTGGTCGAGGCATACAGGGTAACATGGGTGCCCGAGGCGGCGGCCAGGATCGAACCATCCGGGCTGAAGGCCAGACTTGTGACCGGCGCCGCCCCTGATTCGCAGATGCAGGCACTGGCCAGCACCAGCACGGCGATCCCGATCCCGAGAGAGCATCTGGACGCTGCCCCCGTTTGGAGTTCCGGGGTTTAGGGGGGGGGGTGTTTTTGGAGGCCCGGGCCCGGGCACGCGGTCCACCCAAACCATAGCCCGCCCCCCGCGTGGGGGGGGGCGTGGTCGGGGCCCGGCGCCTCGGGGGGGGGAG
>CAYZKY010000078.1:0-6362 GCA_964478815.1 uncultured Verrucomicrobiota bacterium | reverse complement strand
TTGTTGTTCCGGTTTTCGGGGGTGGGTTTTTTTCCCCCCCCCCCCCCGCTAAACCCCGGAACTCCATAACGTAAGCCGGCACCGCTCGGGGGCAGTGCCAAAATGCGACCCGATCCCGAGCTTCATGAAATCAGCTCGCGAATGAACGCGCCGTCGTCGAGCCGTTTGATCGGCCGGCCGGCCGGGGTCACCAGTTCGCGGCGCGGGTCGACGCCGAGCAGCGTCAACAGGCTGAAGGCCAGATCCGCGGGCGTGACCGGCCGTTCACTCGGCGACTCGCCGTGGGCGTCGGTCGCGCCGATCACCTGTCCTCCGCGCACTCCCCCGCCGGCGAGGCAGACAAACCCGGCGCGAGGCCAGTGGTCGCGCCCGCCGAGTGCATTGATTTTCGGCGTGCGGCCGAATTCGCCCATGAGCACGACGAGCGTGGATTCGAGCAACCCGCGTTCCCGCAAGTCGCCCAGCAGGGCTGCGTACGCGCGGTCCAGGTTGGGCAGCTTTCCGCTGCCGGGAAAACGGGAATCGGGAAATTCGCGCGCGATCTGCTGGTGCGTGTCCCACCCATGATCCACGACGGTGACAAAGCGCGATCCCGCTTCGACCAGGCGTCGCGCCAGCAGGCAGCCGGTGCCGAGCCGACCATGACCGAACCGGTTGCGCGTGGCTGGTTTTTCGCGATCCAGGTCGAACGCCGCCTTGGCTTCGCTCGAGCCGAGCAACCGATACGCCTGCTCGTAATAGGCATCGCGGTTCCGGCTGGGGCCGCCGGATTCGACCGCGCGGTTGAAACCATCCATCCGGGCGAGCATCGTCCGGCGCCGCTCGCTGCGGGCGAAGCTTACGCCTTCCGGAAGCTGCAGGTCGCGCACGCGGCCCGGATCGGGGCCTGTATTGAAGGCAGCGAAAGCTCCCGGCAAATAACCGGCCCGGGCGGCATTCGTATCGCCCCCGACCGCATCGGCGGGAATCGCGACATACGGCGGCAGCGCCGCCCCGAAACCGGTGTCGTGCGCCACCAGGCTGCCCAGGCTTGGGTAATCGAGTGCCGGAGTCGGCCGATGCCCGGTGAGCAGGTACCGCGTGCCGGTATCGTGGTTTCCCAGCTCGTGCGTCAGAGACCGGATGAGGGCGATTTCCCGCATCGCTTTGGCCGTCTCCGGCAGGTGTTCGCAAATACGGATCCCCGTCACGCTGGTGGGGATGTCCTTGAACGGACTGCGCACTTCCGAAGGGGCGTCCGGCTTCGGGTCGAACATATCCAGATGGCTCGGGCCGCCATCGAGCCAGATCAGAATGCACGATTTCGCCCGCCCGGCATTCGCCGCGGATTCCTGCGCGCGCAGGCGGAACAGGTCCGCCACGCTCAGCCCAAACGTTGTCAGCAACCCCAGGTGCAGGAAGTCCCGCCGCGAGACCCCGTCGCAACGCCGGCCGGCCGATGAATAGATGGAGTTCATGACATCAATGATTGAAAGCGAATTCCCGCGAGTTCAACAGCGCCCAGAGGAGATCCTCAGCCAGGGCGGCGCGGTCGCCGGCCTCGGCGAACGCCTGCAACCAGGCTTCGGACTCCGCCGGAATCGGCGGCCGCGACAAGGCCCGCAGATAAAGTTCCTCGACCAACGCGGCATCCGGGGAGCCTTGGGCCAGGAGTTGCGGCAGCCGCCCGCGCCGCAGTTTGTCGTTGATGCTGGCGCCGTTGATCAAGTGCAGGGCCTGAGACAGTCCGCCGCCGGATCGCCCGGGCGTCTCGCAACTGCGCTCCCGGCCGCACCGTCCCAGCACGTCGAGCGCGTAGGACTGGACGGTCGCTCCGATCAATTGCACCGCCCGCGTCCCGGGCGGATGGCCCTCGAATTCGTCCGGCACGCCGGAGACGTCGGCCACCGCGTCGGCAAACACCTGGGCGGGCAGCGGCTTCAGCGCCATCTGCGCGAAGAGCCGGTCCGCCCCCGCGCCGGTCGCGCCCGCCTGGGAGCTGAGTTGATAGACGCGCGAGCGGGCGATCTCTCCCGCCAGCCAGCGCAGGTCGAACCGTTGGCGGGCAAAGGCTTCAGCCAGGCCGTCGAGCAAATCGGGAATCGAGGCTGGATTGGTGGGGCGCAGGTCGTCGACCGGTTCGACCAACCCGGCGCCGAACATTTCTCTCCAGACGCGGTTGACCCAGTTGCGGGCGAAGAATGGGTTTTCGGCGGAGGTGATCCAATCCGCCAGGGCTTCTCTGGGATCTTCTGCCTCGATGGCCGGGGCGTCGCCGCCCAACGGGCGGGCCGATACGAGCCGGCCGGTTTTCGGATGCGCGATTTCGCCGCGCGCACTCAGGCGAACTTGCCCGCCGTCTCGCGCAACGCGGGCAAAGTAGGCCGCGAACGCGTGATAATCCTCCTGCGTCCAGCGATCCGCCGGATGCGCATGACAGCGGGCGCAGGCGATTTGAGTGCCCAAAAACATCCGGCTGACATGTTCGCCCATGTCGCGGGGATCGTTCGCCAGCAGATAGAAATTGGCGGGGCCGGAGGATTCGTACGGCCCGGCGGCTTGCACCAGTTCCTTCGCCAACGCGTCGAGCGGCCGATTCTCGGCCAATTGCTTGTGGAGCCAATCGTGGTAGGCTCGCGTTCCTTTGTCCTTGCCGCGGGCGCCGCGCATCAACAGCCAGTCGCTCAGTTTCAACGTCCAGAAGTCGGTGAAGTCGCCGCGCCCCAGGAGCGCGGCAATCGTTCGGTCGCGCTTCGCATCCGATGGGGGTTCCGCCAAAAACCGGCTGACGTCGTCCGGCTCCGGCAAACGCCCGATCAAATCGAGATGGACCCGCCGGAAAAATTCGGCGTCGCCGCTCGTTGGGGCGGCAGACACCTTCAGCCGCGACCATTCGGCAAATGCCAGCGCGTCGATGAGGTTTCTCGCGGATCGAGCGGCAGGCGGAGCCTCGCCATCCGAAAAAGGGACTCCCACGCGGGCGGCCACCGCCAGGCCAGAGTAGCGGACCATGATGCTCGTCACCCCGCGCGCGTGCAGCGTCACCAGGCCCTGCCCATCGACCGTCGCGATGGCGTCGTCGTTCGAGGAGTAGAGCGCGCGGGCGGTCGCATTTTCCTGGCGGCCATCGCTCCGCGACGCCGTCACCTGCAATTGAAGCCGTCCACCCACCGCCGGGAGCAGGCTGTTGGACGGCGCAACCTCAACCTGGGTAACTCGCAGCTCCGCGTCGCCCAGGGGAGCCCCCGCCGCCACCCAGCGAGCCAGCGCCTCGTACGCGTCGCTGGCCGGCTTGATCCTCCGTCCGCCGTCGTGGTCCAGGTCGTCGGTGCCTTTGCGCAAGAAAAGGCTGCGCTCCGGCGCGGCGGTGTCCACCCGACGCCCACCAAGTTCGCGGGTTAGCGCGGCGTGATCCTGCTCGGGATCATATCCGAGCAGGCTTAGCCGAAAACCGCCTTGCCCAATGGCCGCCCCGTGGCACGCCCCGGCATTGCATCCGGCTTTCGTGAGCAAGGGGAGGATATCCGTGCGAAAATGAAGGCCGTTTCCGCCCGCGACTTCCCCGGCCGGGGCCGCGGCTCCGACGGCGACCGCCGCGGCTCCGAACAAGACCTGGATCACGCGCCGGAACATGCCGCCTATTTCGAGGTCTCTGCCGCCCGAAGCTCCTCCAGAAACTTGTGTCCCACCTGGCGGGCGTAGGCCGTGCCGTATCGATCGCCAAAATACAAGACCCGCGTCCAGCCATCGACGGCTTGTTTGGTTAAATCCGCGTTTCCGCGAATGCGTTCGCGCACCTCGGTCAGCACGCGGTCGACCGTCGCGTCGTCGTTCGTCGGCCGGATAAAACGGCGCAACAGGCCAAGCAATAAATCATCGGTCGGCGGAGCGCCGGGGAAGTTCTCCTTCGGCGCGCTGGCGTTGGCGTTGGCATTGGTGTTGGCGTTGGGCCGGCGCGGTTCCATCCCTTCGCGCCCGCGTGCCATGCCGCCCCCGGGTGTCTTGGCCAGCAGGGCCTCCGCCGTGGGAGGATTCTCATCGCCGCAGAGTTTCGCCAGCGCCGCGATGACTTTCGGGGCATCGGCCAGCCCGGGTTGAACCAGCGCGAAATTCGACTGCACCCGATTCTCCCGCGCCGTCACGATGGTCATGAGGCAATCCTTGTTCAAGCCGTAGTTGCCCGGCCCTTCCGCGCCTTCGCCCGACATGCCCACGCGCGCCGACAGTTTCAGCGAGCCGTTCGCCGCGCGCACCCTGGGCTCACCCGCGATCCGGTCGGGCGCGAGAAACACCACCTCGGTTTTCAATCGATCCTTCCGCTCCGCGCCATACTGATCGATCACCCTCAACAGCGGCACCAGCGAACGCTCCATCTGATGCACGAAAACCAGCGCCGTGGCCGCGCCCGCGTTTTCCGCGATGGGATCTCGCTCCTTCGCGTCCGAGTCTCCGCCGATCGCGATGACCTTGAATCCGGTCGTCCGTTCGCCCGGTTGCGGGCCGGAAAAAACCGCATCCGCGCCGCGGGCCAGGGAGAGGCAGGTCAGCAGAACCCCCGCGAACATCCCGAGCCAGCCTCCATGCCCGGCCGGCCGGCCGGGCGCGCATTCATGGGGAAAAATTGATTCGTTCATACAATCATTGAGGGCGTCTCTTTCATACTCGCCCATCGGCGTCCCCTTCTCCAGCGGTTTCTTGCCGGGAGAATGCCGTCGAAGCTTCCTCAATTCCTGTGGGGGTATGCCGTGGAGCCCAGGGGAGAGACCCACACCTTCATACACAAAAATACACGCTCACGTACACGTAAATACACGTAAATACACGCCAGAAACCGGTCTTGTTTTTAACCGCAGTTATTCATCATCAATTAGTTATGGTTAACCACAAATCCAAATACGCCTTCCACGACATACACAGGCCTCCGTCCAACGCTTCCCGGTGCCCTCCCTGCGCTTTCCGATCGGCTCTCGCAACCAGGACCCAAGGCCAAACGGAGGCTTTACAGCGCCCCGGCGCGCGGGTAAGAACCATCGCGCGAGGTCGAACTCGCGACAACGGAGAAAAATTATGGCCATTGCAGTCGGATCGAACGCACCGGATTTCACGCTCAAATCGAAGACCGCCGCAGGGGTGGCGGATGTAAAACTCAGCAACAATTTCGGCAAGTCGAACACCGTGCTATTGTTTTTCCCGCTGGCCTTCACCGGGGTTTGCACGACCGAAATGTGCGACATCACGGCCGGGTTGGGGCAGTACAAGGGCCTCAACGCCGAAGTGATCGGCGTCAGTGTCGACAGCCCTTTCGCCCAGGAAGCGTGGGCGCAAAAGGAAAAAATCGGCATCACCCTGGCGAGCGATTTGAACAAGAAAACCGCCGAGGCCTACGGCGTGCTGCTGGCGGATTTGGGCGGCTTCGGCGCGGTCAGCGCCCGGGCGGCCTTCGTCATCGACAAGGCGGGCGTCATTCGCTACAGTGAGCAAACGCCCACCGTGAAGGATCTCCCAAATTTCGCGGCGGTCAAGGAAGCGCTCGCGAAGTTGCAATAATTGGCCATTCGCCCCGGACTGGCCGAGGCCGGTCGTTTGAGATAGTGTCGAATTTAGTCGTGCCGCGGCACGCCGTGTGCGTCCGCGGCCTTTGATTGTCCAGATGAAAAGCGCGCGTGATCCATTCGCCACATTAAAGGAATTCCAGCTCGGGACTGGCGGCTCCGGCTCCTACTATTCCTTGCCAGCCCTTGAGAAGGCCGGCGTCGGCCCCGTCTCGAAGTTGCCGGTGAGCATCCGGTTGGTGCTCGAGTCGGTGTTGCGCAACTGCGACGGCCAGAAGATTGCCGAGGCGGACGTCAAAACGTTGGCGAACTGGCAGCCGAATGCCGAACGCACCGCCGAAATCCCGTTCATCGTCGCACGCATTGTGCTCCAGGATTTCACCGGTGTGCCCTTGCTCGTCGATCTGGCGGCGATGCGCGCGGCCGCGGCGCGTCTGGGCAAAAACCCGGCCGTCATCGAGCCGCTGGTGCCGGTGGACTTGGTGGTCGACCACTCGGTCCAGGTGGATGTTTCCAGTTCCGCCGAAGCGTTGCGCCGGAACATGGAGATCGAGTTCCAGCGGAATCAGGCGCGCTATCAGTTTCTCAAATGGGGGATGCAGGCGTTCAAGACCTTCGGCGTCGTGCCGCCGGGCATCGGCATTGTCCATCAGGTCAATCTCGAGTATCTGGCCAAAGGGGTTCTGGAAAAGGAAAACGTCTGGTATCCCGACACGCTGGTCGGCACCGACTCGCACACGACCATGATCAATGGCCTCGGCATCGTGGGCTGGGGTGTCGGCGGCATCGAGGCCGAGGCGGGCATGCTGGGCCAGCCGGTGTACTTTCTGA
>CAYZKY010000077.1:0-29200 GCA_964478815.1 uncultured Verrucomicrobiota bacterium | reverse complement strand
GGCAGCAGCAGCCCCGCCAGGATCGCGATAATCGCGATCACCACCAGCAGCTCGATCAACGTGAAGCCTCGCGCTCTCCGCGGCGAACCTGTTCGGGTTAGGATACGATCCATTCGAGTCGCCAGCCTACCTCGGGCCGCAGCCCGGGACAAAGGAAAGCTCGGATTTGAACCGGCGGACTTCACACGTTGAACTTGAAGAGCAGCACGTCGCCGTCCTTGACCAGGTACTCTTTGCCTTCCATGCGGTAGAGGCCCTTTTCGCGGGCGATGCCGATGGTGCCGCATTTGACCAAGTCGTCGTAGGCGACGGTTTCGGCCTTGATGAAGCCGCGTTCGAAGTCCGAGTGAATGACGCCCGCCGCTTTGGGAGCGGTGTCGCCCGCGTGGATGGTCCAGGCGCGAACTTCCTTTTCACCGGCGGTGAAGTAGGTGCGGAGGCCGAGGAGATGGTAGGTGGCACGGATGAGCGCGCCGACACCGGACTCCTGCACGCCCAGTTCCTTCAGGAAATCCGCTGCCTCGGCGGGAGCGAGGTCGATCAAGTCGCTCTCGATCTGCGCGCTGATCACCACCGTTTCGCAGGCGTGATGCGCCTTGGCGTACTCCCGCACTTTCGCGACGTGCGCGTTCGCATCGGCCGTGGCCAGTTCCGTCTCCTTCACGTTGGCCGCGAAGATCGTCGGCTTGTCCGTAAGCAGGTAGAAGCCGCGGGCGATCACCTTCTCTTCCGGTGTTAACTCCACAAGCAGTGCGGGTTTCCCCAGGTTTAGATGTGGCTCGAACTTCTTCAACACTTCCATCTCTGCCACCGCAGTCTTCTCTCCGCGTTTCGCGTCCTTGGCGTTCCGCTCGATCCGCTTTTGAACCGCCTCGAGATCCGCCAGCACCAGCTCGGTCGTGATCGTTTCGATGTCCCGGATGGGATCGATATTGCCGGCGACGTGGTGGATGTTCGAATCCTCGAAACACCGGACCACCTGCACGATGGCGTCGACTTCCCGGATATGGCTGAGGAACTTGTTCCCGAGGCCTTCTCCCTGCGCCGCGCCTTTCACCAACCCGGCGATATCCACAAATTCGATCGCGGCCGGAATAATGACGGAGGTCTTCGCGATCTTCGCCAGCACCTCCAGCCGCGCGTCCGGCACGGTCACCACGCCGACGTTCGGGTCGATCGTGCAAAAGGGGTAATTCGCCGCCTCGGCCTTGCGCGTGCGGGTTACGGCATTGAACAAGGTCGACTTCCCCACGTTCGGCAAACCGACAATTCCAGCTTTCAACATACTTCCAAAAGAGCCGTGACCGTAACCCGGCGGGCCGGGAAATCAAAGGCCGATCGGCAGAAGGTCGCGGGCAACGGCCTGGCCGAGGGCAGCGGCTTCGGCGAGAGGCGCGGTGCGAGTACTGCGGCGGGGGGCGCCGTGCTGGAAGGACACGGCCTGGAGGCGAAGCTGGCCGTGCTCGGGCTGAGCGAAGGCGGCGACCGGGCTCAGGCAGCCACCGCCCATGGCGCGGAGGAAGGCCCGCTCGGCGATGACGGCCTGGTGGGTGATCTGGTCGTCGAGGCTGCGGCAGATGTCATCGAGGTCCGGATCGTCCGCCCGGATTTCGAGGCCGAGGGCCGCCTGCCCGACGCAAGGCAGCATCTCTTCGAGCGAAAGGATGGACCCGACCAAGCCGGAGGGGACGCCCGGGCCCGTCAAAGTGCCGTCAGTGGAGAGCGCAAAGCCGAGGCGTTTCAGCCCGGCTAGCGCGAGGACCATTCCGTCGAGGTCGGCCTGGTCGCGGAGTTTCTGGAGGCGGGTGCCGACATTTCCCCGGATCGGGACGGTGCGGAGGCCAGGTTGAACGGCCAGGAGCTGCGCCTGGCGGCGGGTGCTGCTGGTGGCCAGCACCGCGCCGGACGGCAAGTCCTGGACGCGCAAGCCGGCGGCAAAGCCGCGCGCACCGGCTCCGGGAAGGCGATACAAGAGGACGTCGCGGGCATCTTCGCGGATGGGTACCGCGGCGAGGCGGAGGCCGTTGGGGAGTTCCGTGGGCAAGTCCTTGAGGCTATGAACGGCCAGATCGGCCTCGCGCTGCAACAGCGCCACTTCAAGTTCCTTGGTAAACAAGCCCTTGGGAAGCGATTCGCCGGTGTGGGCCAGGCTGGCGGTCTGGAGTTTGTCGCCGGTGGTTTTGATAACCTTCAGCTCGAAGGCCCGGCTCGGATGGGCCGCCCGGCATCGAGCGAGCAGGTAATTGGCCTGAGCCAGGGCCAGCGCACTGCCGCGCGTGGCGATGAACACGGGGCGGAGCTGGCTCATGCGCCGTAGACGAGGTCGCGCGGACGAAGCGAGCCGGCGCCCGGAGGCACGGGAGCAACGAGCGCCCCGGCCTTCTCGCGGATATAGGCCTCGCACTTGGCGATCTCCTCGCGCCGCTGCTTCAGGGAGTCGTCCGCGATGGCCTGAAGATCGTCGATATTGTAGAGGTAGACCGACTCGAGGAGATTCACCTCGGGGTCGATATCGCGAGGCACCGCGATGTCGATGAGCAACAGGGGGCGGCCGCGGCGGGCGACCAGCATGGGTTCGAGGCGGGCGCGATCGAGGACATAGTGCGGCGCGGCGGTGCTGCTAATGACGATATCGACGGCGTCGAACTCCTGACGCCAATCGTCGAAATGGATGGCCCGGCCGCCGAGCTCGGCGGCCAGCGCGGCGGCGCGTTCGAAGGAACGGTTGGAGACGATGATGCTGCGCGCGCCGCGGCTGAGCAGGGCTCGGGCGGTCTTTTCGCTGGTGTCGCCCGCCCCGATGACCATAACCGTGTGCTGGCTCAGATCATCGAAGATTTTTTCGGCCAGGTCCACGGCCGCCGAACCGACTGAGACGCTGCCGCGCTGGATGTTGGTGGTGGAGCGGAGATGCTTGGCGACGTTGAAAGCGCGTTGGAAAGCTTTGTTCAACCGCGGGCCGGTGAGACGATTTTGGAGTGCCAACTCGTAGGCTTTCTTGAGCTGGCCCAGAATCTCGGTTTCGCCGAGCACCATGGAATCGAGGCCAGAGGCGACTTTGAACAGGTGTTCGAGGCTGCGCGGCTCCGGTAGAAAATAGAACTCGCATCCGGGGTTGTCGGCGACGTGCCGAAGCGCCCTGAGCTGCGCGATCAGGGCTTCACCGGTCACGTCGTCGTCGATGGCGGCATACAGTTCGACGCGATTGCAGGTGGACAGGATAACGCCTTCGCCGATCAAGCCGCGCAATTTGAGCTGGCAGAGAGACGGAGGGATTTCCGAATCCTTAAAAGCAAACCGCTCCCGCACCGTAACCGGGGCGGTATGATGGCTCAACCCTATGACAACGATGGGCATGCGGTCGCTTCAGGGCGGATTATGAATGCGGGAGAGGAGATTGACACCCCAAAAGGTCAGCAGCAGGAAAGAAAAACTGCCGATGTTGCCCCAGGCAAATCTCGGGCCGCGCTGGGAAAAGCGCCAGCGCATGAGGAGCAGACCGCCGTAGAGAAACCAGATGAGGACGGACCACAGGATTTTCGGATCGACCTTTCCATCGCCGAAGAAGTAGTGGCCGTAGGTCTGCTTCATCAGGAAGGGGGCCTGCGCCAGACCGAGCGTGAGCAGGACAAAGCCGGCGGTAAGGAGGCGGGTCGAGACGCGTTCGAGCCGTTCGATGGGCGGGAGCATCGAGTGCGCGGCATGGGATTTGCGAAACTTCAGATCGTGGGCCCCTTGCAAAAACATGGCGGCGGCGACCGAGCTGAGGCCGAACGCGCCGTAAGCCAGGAGGATCACGGAGGCGTGCAGGCTGGCCAACCCGTTGACGAATTGGGGTTTCGGGCCGTGGACATCCAGGGCGGGCATCAACGCGAAGACGCCCATGCCGAAAAGGGCGGGAGCGACGAAGGCTCCGAGAAACCTGAGCCTTGGCCAGAGGCCGATCGCGAGGTAACTGGCGACGATCGTCCACATGACGAAGGTCATGGCCTCGTAGAGGTTGTTCACCGGGCAGCGTTCCAGGGAAAAGCCGCGCTTGACCATCGCCGTGGTATGGAGCACCCCCGCGCCCACCAGCAGCAGATAGCCGATCAGACTGGCCGTGCGAAAGCCCCGCCGCCAGACGAAGATGGAGTACGCGGTGGCGATGCCGTACAGCACCACCGCCAGCGAAAAGAATCCGCGATCACTCCACCCGGTCACGATAACGAGTCTACCGGAGTCCCGCGGGCGTCGCAAACGGGGGTTGGCCGGTGCGGCGAGCCTGTTGAAAAGTGGTGCGGAGGCGCTCGGCCGAAGCCAGGGCCGAGTCCCGCAACTCGCGGCGTTGGGTGGCGTCGAGACCCACCGGGTCGAACCGCAGCCGCAAATGGAGCGGCAGGAGGGCGGGCAAAACGGCGCCAGCTTCGGGCCAATGGGTGCGCACGCGTTCCTGCCATTGGGCGAGCGTCTCGATGTCCTGCCGGGCCAGACCAGCCTGCTCGAGCACTCGTTCCACCTGGTAAAACTCCGAGTCGTGGCCGGGGCCTGAGCGGCGACGGCGGCGCGGCCGGGCCGCCACCATCCGGCGCGCGAAGATGCGCCACCCGAGGAAGAGCGTCAGAGGCAGGGCGACCGCCAGGGCCGCCCAGCGCAGAAACGCCCGGTCTCCCAGCCAGCGCCATTCCATAAAGCTGAAGCCGACCCCGCTGAGCCAATCGCTGAACGGCTGGTAGACGGGGAAATCCTGCTCTTCGAGTGCCGCCCAACCGGCAGGGGTGGTATCGACCTCGATCCACCGCCGGTTCGTCCAGACCATGGTCCACGCGTGGCCGTGCCGACGACGAACGACATACTGCTCGCTGTCTCCCTGGCGGATGCTCTCGGGCAGGGCATAACCGACGGCGTAGCGGGCCGGGATGCCCAGCTCGCGGAGCAGCAGGACCGTGGCGGTGGCAAAGAATTCGCAGTGCCCGGCGCGGGTCTTGGTGAGGAATTCGCCGAGCGGAGTGCGGTTGTGGTAGCCGAGTTCGCGCGCGGCCTGGTACGTGGTGTAGCGAAAATTCTCGGCGAAGTACGCATGCACGCCTTGGATGACATCGCGGACCGGTTTGCCGCGCAAGTTCAACTGGTCGGCAATCTGCCGGAGCAGCACACGCTCCGTCGTGGGAATCCAGAGGTCGGGATCGACCGGTTCGCGGTCGGAAGAGTAGCGTTCGTCGAACAAGCTCAGGAAGCTCGCCACCGCCGGATTTTCCGTGGCCCGGACGACGCCGACGTTGTTCGTTTCGACCCCGCCGGATTGCAGGTCGCGGAGTTGCGCGGTGCCGAGCGGGAGGCTGAGAAAGGCCGCTTTGCGATCCAGGCGGCCGATGATGCGAACGGCGGAAGGGGTGTTCGTGCCCGGCAGGAGCGTCCAGGTGGAGATATCCGGTTCGATGGGGACGGCCTCGAATGTGCCGCGGCCGCCCCGCCAGCGCTCGTCTTCGTAAATGAGGAAGCTGCCCTGGCGCAGGCGTTCCGGTGTCTTGCCGTATTCGGGGCGCACCTTCATCACGATCTCCCCGGATTGCTTCAGTTCGCCGAGGCGGCCCAGGCCGGTGCGGCTCTCGCGGGGATTAAAATCGCGGCGGCCGAACTTGGTGAGCAGCTCGACGGCTTTGCCTTCGAGATAAGCCTGGAGTTCCGGCATGCGGGTGTGCCAGAGCCAGCCGGTGGCGGCGACGGCGGCAAAGGTCGCGATCCAGACCGCCGGGCTGGCCCGCCGCGGGCTGATCGCCCAAAGCGCCCAGGCGCCGAGCGCCAGGATGCCCGGATAAAAGAAGATGTCCCGCATGTTGCTGGCGCCGGCCGTCACGAGACAAAGCGCGAAATAGACCCAGCCGAAAGCCACCGGACGGTCCCCGCCCTCGGCCCGCTTCCGGCGGAGAAACCAGGAGAAGGCCTTCATGGGAACGGTATCTCGGGAACTGTAGAGATGCCCGAAGGCCATCGGGAAAAAGACGAGCGGGAGCCAGGCGAAGAATTTGTAGGCCGGTTTGGCTTCCTCGTCGGAAAACCGCAAGAACAAGCCGGCGCCGAGGAGGATCAACGCGCAGACATCCCAGATGCGGTTGAACTCGGTGTCGGTAAAATCCCAGCGCACGCGGATCAGGTGGACCAGCTCGAGCACGACGGCCGCGGCGAGGGCGAGATCGAGCATGTCGTTGCGCCAGCCCCAGAAGAGCAGCGCCGCGCCGAGCAAACCTGGAGGGACGCGCGTCATAGCGAGGCCAGGCCCTCGGCCACCCGGCCGGCTTCGAGGGTTCGGAACGTGACGCACGCCGCGGCGACCGGTCCGGGATCCGCCAGGCGCTGGCCGGAGCGCAATACGACCAGCACCATCACCGGAATGGCGAGCGATTGAAGCTGGCGGACCAGCCGCTGGCGAGGAGCGTCCCATTCGAGCAGGATGCAGACGCAACCGGCGATGGAACCCACTTGGCGGAGCACCTCGTTCTCGAGCGCGGCGAAATCCCGGTCCGTGCAGGGCCGAACGTTGGCGAGAATTTCGAGCAGGCGGGTGGCGTCGGCCACGCCGTCGCGCGGGCTGCTAATCACCGGGTGAGGCCCGGCGAAGACCAGATCGACCAGCGATTCCTGCGTCCGCAAGGTCCAGGCGAACGAGGCGGCGATGGAGACGGTTTCCTCGAAGGCCTCGGTATCGGGCTGGCTCAGAAACGTGTCGAGGACGAGCGCCTGCCGTGAGAAGTATTCGCTCTGGAACTCCTTCACGATGAGCTTGCCGGTTTTGCCGACGCTGCGCCAATGGATATGGCGCATCGGATCGCCGCGGCGATACTCGCGGAGCGCCGCGAATTCCTGCGAGTGACCCAGCTTGGTGGCCACACCGCTCCCGCCGGGAAGGTAGGCGGTGGCTCCCGGCATGGGGAAATCGGGGAGCGGATAGCGCTTGGGGAGGACCAGGACCGTCTGGGGTGCCGCCGCTTTCGAATGGCGCCGGGTGAGCCCGAACGGATCGGGCACGGCAAAGCGCACTCCGGCGAATTTGAGCAGACCCCGGCGTTTCGGCACGAGTTCCATGGAGACGGTCGTCCAATCGCGCGCCCGGACTTCCGGCACGGAGCGTTCGGACGGGAGGGCCATCTGCTTTTGTTCGATGAGCCACATCCACCGGTAAAAGCGAAAAAATCGGTCGAACAAATTGCGCCGCTTTTCGCCGGGCTCGGGAGTCTCGAGGAACTCGAGATAGGTCGGACGCGGATCCCCGAGGTCTTCCGTGACGGCCAGACCGCGCTGGGGATTCGGGCGGCGCGAGCGAACAGACAGTTGGTAGATCAGGCGTTCGCCCGCCGTGCCGAACCGGGGCAATGAACGGCTGACCTCGAACTTCGGCGTCGGGAGCAGGCCCCAGAGCAACCCGGTGAAGAGCAGCAGGCTGGAGAGGGTGAAGACCTGGTAGGACATCGCCTGGGTGGTATCCATGCCGATGCCGCCGGCAAGCAGCATCGTCCCCATCACCAGGAAGCCAGCCGGGGTGAACCGGCGCCGAAAGCCGTGCTTGAGGCCCGAGGAGAGCCGGTAATTGCGCCACAGAAAGCGGGTCATCATGCGCGCTCCTCCTGCTCCTCCTGGTTTTGGCCTTGGTCGTCTGGGGGACTCATGCGATGGCGGGGCACTGTCCGGGCGGGTTGAATCAGCTTGGCGCGGGGACTTTGCGGAGGGCTTCCTGCACCAGGCCCTTCGCAGTCAATCCCGAGAAGCGCGCCTGCGGCTCGAGCGAAAGGCGGTGGGCGATCACCGATTCGGCGATTTCCTGAATGTGGTCGGGAGAGACAAAAGTCTGGCCGTCGTAGAGGGCCAGCGCTTGCGCGACTTTCATCAGGGTGATCGAAGCGCGCGGGCTGGCGCCGAGTTGCACGCCCGGGAGGCCCCGGGTGGCCCCGCACAGGGCCACGATGTAGCGCTTCAACTCTTCCGAAATGCGGATTTCCATGACGGCGCGGCGCAGGCCGACGACGTCGCGGGAGGAGACGACGGGGGAGATGCTGTCGATGGGATGAGCGCGTTCCTGCGCCGAAAGAACGGCGACTTCGTCTTCGAGGGAGATATATCCGAGGCTGAACTGGAGGGCGAAGCGGTCCATTTGCGCTTCCGGGAGCGGGTAGGTGCCGCGGAACTCGACCGGGTTCTGGGTGGCCATGACGAAGAATAACTCGGGCAGGCTGCGGCGCTCGCCGTCCACGGTCACCTGGCTCTCCGCCATGGCTTCCAGGAGCGCCGATTGCGTGCGCGGCGAGGCGCGGTTGATCTCGTCGGCCAGGAGCACATTCGTGAAGACCGGCCCTTCGTGAAATTGGAAGCGCTGCTCCTTCTGATGAAAAATCGAAACGCCGAGGATGTCCGTGGGGAGGACATCGGGGGTGAATTGGATGCGCTTGAAGCTGGCATTGATCGACGCGGCCAAAGCCTTGGCCAGCGTGGTCTTGCCCGTGCCGGGAAAATCCTCGAGCAGCACATGGCCGCCGGAGGCGAAGGCGGCCAGCAGCTTGCGGATGCCGGAGCCCTGCCCGCGGATCACCGTCTCGAGATTCCGCGCGACGGCCTGAAACACCCCGGTCGAGGCCTCTGGATCGATTTTGGACATCTGCTTATTGGATACCCCACAATCGGGAAAGTTTCGACCGTATTTGTTGGGCGCGTCGGGAGGTGCGGCTACGGGGCGGGCCGGCTGAGCTGGCCGTGAGTCATCCGGGAATCGATGGGCCAGGCCTCGGGCCATGCGGCATAACGCATGTAAGGGTTTGCCTGACAAAACTGTAAGGAAAAGCAACAGGTGGCCGGCCTTGATAACTTATCTATACGAGACTGGGTCTTGAATCGCAAAGTCTTATGCAAGAGCGATGAGGGCGGTACGAGGATTGCTAATTGAAACGCGACCGAGTCTCGAAACGAGCGGGTCCACAGGAAAGACACTTGAACAGAACCATGCTAACCATCCAGGAACAAGGCTAACGGGGTGCGGCTTGCGGCCGCCCGTTTAGCGAAAGGCCAGGCGCGGCGGCGCCGTGTGAAAGCACGCGCCGCCGCACACCCTCCCCAAGCTCGATCCCCCGCGAGGCCGAAGCTCGAGGTTTCCCCGGTTATTGTGTAAGCCGGCTTGACATTCTTCGAGCCTCCCCGGGTTATTTCCCCGCGACCGCCCGTTCTTAGGCAACCACTTGCGCGGCGGGCTCCCCCTCGTTTTCCGCCCGGCACGGCCATTGCTATAGGCATGGCAGCTCGGATCGCATCGAGAGTCTGGAACAGGGACTCGGGGATGCGGCGAGAGCGATAGAAAACGAGATATGAAATTAGTTTTGAAACCAACACTGGCCATCGCTCTCGGAGCGCTCACCCTGGGTAACCTGAACAACCACGCGGTGAGTTTCGATTTCAGCAGCGTGCCAGGCGGGCAGATCGCGTTCGACGGCGCTTCCAACTTCAGCTTCACTCCGGCCTCGCCGACGGTGAATCTCGAGATCGATACCGGCACGGCGGCGGGCCTCTTCGGCAGCCTCGGCGGCACGTTCACCATCGGCGCCGTCACCACGGTGGGGCCGACGTCTTCGGCTCCGGTCACCGGCACGGGCTCGCTCACCATCATTGACGGCATCACTCCGCTGGTGGCGAGCGTCACCTGGGATGTCATGTCCCAGACCGGCACGGGCTCGACCCTGAACGTCAATGGTCTCGTCAACCTCACCGGCATCAGCTACACCGGCAGCAACCCCGACCTCGTCGACCTGTTCAATGATGCTTCCGGCTACGCGGTGGTGACCTTCCAGTTCATTCCGTCGAAGACGCTGGCGGCGATGAAGACGACCGCGATCCACACGACCTTCTCCGGCTCGATCACCAGCACGCCCGATGGCGGAGCCACGGCCGGCCTGCTCGGCGCGACGCTGATCGGGATGGCCGCCGCCGTGCGCCGCCGGACGGCCTAAGCTTCAAGTTTACAGACTCCGCCCGAGGAGGATAAGCGATGAAAGAGCTTATCCTCCTCTTCTTTTATAGGGAGCGGCTTCGTTCAACAGTCCACTTATTCGGCGCGCGTGTAAATAAAACTGACACTAGCCGAAGCGCGTCGATGAGCAGGAGAGCGACAAGGGGTTCATTTGCAGCGAGTTGCGCGAGGACGGGAGGGGCCAAACGGCCCGGCACAGCGGTTGCTTAGAGGAGATTGTCCGAGCGAGCTTAAGTATGAAACTGAAAGCATCGGACAGTGAGCAACAACAAGATACGCAACATGAAATCAATCCTGAAACCTTATCTGGCAATCGCTTGCGGGGCACTGACACTGGGCACGGCGCACGTTAACGCCGTCAGCTTCGACATCAGCAGCGTCCCGGGCAGCGCCATCGCGTTCGACGGCGCGTCGAACTTCACCTTCACCCCGGCTTCGCCGTCGATTAATTTCGAGGTGGACACCGGCACGGCGGCGGGCCTCTTCGGCAGCATCGGCGGCACGTTCACCATCGGAGCCGTCACCACGGTCGGCCCGACGTCGTCGGCTCCCGTCACGGGCAGCGGCACGTTCGAAATCTTCGACGGCGGCGACACCCTGAGCGCGGTGATCGATTGGGATGAGATGTCCCAGACGGGCACCGGCTCGGTGTTGAATGTCAACGGCATCGTCAACCTGACCAGCATCACCTACGGCGGCAGCAATGCCGACCTCCTGGACCTGTTCAATGACGCCAGCGGCTACGCGGTCGTGACGTTCCAGTTCACCCCGGCCAAATCCCTGGCCTCGATGAAGAGCACGGCGTCCTCCACGAGCTTCTCCGGCTCGATCACCAGCACGCCGGACGGCGGCGCGACGGCCGGTCTCCTGGGCGCGGCGCTCATGGGCATGGCGGCGGTGGCTCGTCGCCGGAAGTAATTTCCCGACCCACACCATACCCCCCCCGAGCGAGGACGAGCCCACATGGCTCGTCCTCTTTGTTTTTAGAGCCAGTCTGAAAATTCCGGCGGGGCTGGCGGCGAGGGATTTTGGCTGCGGCCGAGGCGGCACGACCGGCGCATCCCCGCAGCGGGCTGTAACGGTCGGGCCAACGAAGGCCCCAGCCGAAAGACCCGCCGCCAGCCCTGCCGCAATTTTCAGACTGGCTCTTACACCAGGCGCGGGCGAATGAGCATTTCTTCGACAATGGCGCGATGGGGCAGGTTGGCCGCGAAGAGAACGCAATCGGCCACGTCGTCCGGGTGGAGCATGCGGGCGCGCGCCTCGGCGGAGGGAGGCGTCGGGCGCTTGTCGAGAATGGGGGTGGCGATATCGCCCGGGAGGATGGCGCAGGCGCGGATGCCGTTGGCCCGTTCCTCGGCATTGATTGCCTGGGTCAAGCCCACCATCCCGAACTTCGAGATCACATAACCCGGCCCCGCCTTGGGGCTGGCGGCCCGGCCCGCTTCGGAAACGATGTTGGCGACAAAGCCTTCGCCCTGCGCGCGCATGGCGGGGAGAAAGGCTTGCACCAGGTAGTACGCGCCGTTGAGGTTGGAATCCATCATCTCGTGGTAGTCCTTTTCCGAGAGCACGAGCAGCGCGCGGTTGGGCACGTTGGTGCCGGCGGCGTTCACGAGGAGGTCGACGCGGCCATGTTTGGCGAGCACCTCCTGCCCAAACGTCGCGGTGGCCGCGCTGTCCCCAACCGTGAGCGGCCTGACCTCGCAGCGCTCCGGATGGCCGGAAAGCTGGGCGGTTTCGTGCAAGGTCTCCGGCTTGCGGCCGATGAGAACGACCTGCCATCCGGCCTGGGCCAGTTTGATCGCGGTGGAACGGCCCACGCCGCTGCCCGCTCCGGTGACGACGGCAACTTTCTTCATTTATTCCAATGCGTGTTCAAGATGAGACGAAGGCGCGCCGGGATTTCGTCCGCGGGCGAGGCGTGAGGAAGGAGCATAGCCGCAGGGCTCTGTGACGGACGAACCACGAAGCCGGCGGGCGAAAGACCAAGCGCATTCGTCTCGTCTGGAACGCGCATGGGAATTAGTTCAAGGCTTGAGTGAGCGGCCGGAGATCGATCCAGCGCCGGTCCCGTTCGGATTCGAGCGCGGCATCGATCACCCCCTGCACGAGAGCGCCATCGCGAAACGAAGGGACGCACGCCCGGCCTTCGCGGATGGCGGCGATGAACTCGTAATTCTGGTCGTACCGCCAGACGAAGCGGGGATCGCCTTCGTCCGGGTTGCGTTTCGAGCCGGGCCACACCCGGAACTCGCGCGGCAGCTCCACGCGGCTGAGCTTCACCTCGCCCCGCTTGCCGATCCAGAGTTCGAACGGATTCTCCGTGTCGTAGCGGATGGAGCCTTCGCTGCCGTTGAGTTCGACATAATCCTGGCTGTGCGCGCTCTCCCCGTGGCCGGTGGCGACCTTGGAACTTTCGAGCATGCCGGTGGCGCCGACCTCGAAATCGGCCAGCACGCCCACCCAATCCTCGAGATCGGAGACGGCTCCGCCGCGCGTCGGATGAAATAGGCGAGTGCGCGCCACCAGGCCGGTCATCGGTCCGAGCAGCAGGTGGGCGAAATCCAGGCGGTGGGACAGCATATCGCCCATCTCGCCGCTGCCGGCCAGCTTCGCGACCTGCCGCCAGCCCAGGTTCCGCTGCCCCCAATCCTGCAAGCGGCAATTCCGGAAATGATACGGCTGGCCGATCGCTCCCGACTTCACCAGGTGATGCAGATAGCGCATCGCCGGCACGAAGCGGTAGGTGAAGGCAGTCATGTGCCGCACGCCGGCCCGTTCCGCCGCCCGAAACATCCCGGTGGCTTCGGCGAAATTCATCGCCAGCGGCTTTTCGCAAAACACATGTTTGCCGTTCTGGATCGCCGCCAGAACGATCGGCGCGTGGAGAATATTCGGCGTGGCCACGATCACGGCCTGCACATCGGCCCGCTGCACGAGTTCTTCGTACTGGGCGGTGGCCGCCGCGGCAGGGACTTTCTGTTGCGCGCGCCCCAGCACCTCGGCACTGGCATCGCAGAGCGCCGTCACCCGCACCCCTTCGCAGAGCGCGAGGCCCGGCAGGTGATTCTGGAGCGAGATGCCCCCGCAGCCGATGATTCCGACCCCGATTTCTTTCATGAACGGCGCAAACGGTAAAGAGTCGGGCCGGAAACGCACGCACAAAGAATTCGAGCGCGGAACGACGGCGCGTTGACTCAAATGAATAGCCCTTGAAACGCTCGGGGTTCCGTCACGCTGTGCCTGGCCGGGGGTGCGACTTTTTATGTCGGTCACGCCCGCCGCCGGAAAAAATCGCGTCCGGCGGCGATCTCAGCCTTGCCGCATCCCATCCCCTGTGGCAACGTCTCGGTATGACGACTCAATTTGAGGCGTCATTGCGAACCGGGGCCGTTCTCACTCGAACTGCTCCGTTTCCCAATGACCCGCCAACAGCGGTAACTGTTCACGCCCTCGGCATTTCCATGCCCTTGGGCTTGCGCTCGCTCCTCAGCATCCCGCCTGCCTGGCGCCTGAAACCCGCCTCCCGCCCGGAGGATTTACACGCCGAGGCAGACCCGTTTACACACGCTTACACACATTTACACGCGGATTTACACAGGTTTACACACCCATTTACACAGATTTACACGCAATTTACACCCCTCTATTTTCTTGCAAAGGTCTCTGGATCAATGATTTGCGTAAAAAAGCCTCCCGTGGAACCACCCACCCCCCCTCCCCCCAATTTACACGCTCAGCCCCGGCGCTTGGCCGCCAGGAAAGTCGTGTCCCTGGCCAGGAAAGCGCTTTGCGGCACCGGCTTGATCCAATCTTGATCCAATCTCGATCCGATTCGCAGCGAGTTTGTCGGAATTGGGAAGGTGAGAAGGCCGAAAGCGCCTTCCGGCGGCGGCAAGATCGTCGCATCAATGGGTTGCAACAGGCGCTCCGGTTGGCCTTCGTTATGCTAACCACTTATCTCGAACAGTTTTAACTGTTATGATAATATGAAAACTCTGCTCTTCGCTTCTTTATCGGCCGCCGCCCTGTGTGCGAGCGGCTCGGCCTTTACGCTCACCGGCACGATCCGGGATTTTTCCTCCTCCCACGCCGATTTCGAAAAAGAAATCGGCGGTTACCAGCCGGGGCAGGTGGCCGGCACGCTCGGCGCGGACGGCACGCCCGTCTACGTCCTGCCGACTCTGCCGGGCTTTCACGGCGCGGCCGCGTTTTACGACTGGTATCACGACGTGCCGGGCGTGAACATGACCGGCACGCACGACATCGAATTGACCGACATCGGCGGCGGCCTCTACGAATACTCCAGCAGCGCCTTCTTCCCCATCGACGGGGAGCTGCTGGGCAACGAAGGCTATCCGCACAACTACCACTTCACCTACGAGATTCATTCCACGTTTACCTATGCGCTCGGGCAAACGTTCGAATTCACCGGCGACGACGATCTCTGGGTCTTCATCGACGACGAACTGGTGATCGACCTGGGCGGCGTCCACGGCGCCATTGGCGGCAGCGTGGATTTGGACACGCTCGGGCTGACGCCCGGCGGAAGCTACTCGCTGGACCTGTTCTTTGCGGAACGGCATTACAGCGAGTCGAATTTCAAGATTCAAACCTCCATCGAACTCAGCACGCCGGTGCCGGATACGGGCCCGAACATGGCCTTGTTCGGGCTAAGCTGCGCGGGGCTGCTCGCGTTCCGCCGCCGGATCCTGGGTTGATCCGCGGCATCGATCCGTGTTTGGCACGGCCGCCGCGCGGTCTCAACGACCGCGCGGCGTTTCCATGCGGCGCGGGCCTCGCGGCTTTGCCGGTTGAAATCTGCTCCGCGCCGGCGCAGGCTGGGCCGATGAACATCCCTCGCATTTCGTTTGGATTGATTCTGTTCTGCGGGCTGTGGTTGTCGGCGCCTGCCTCGAAGGCGGCGGAAGAAAAACTGTTCGTGGCCACGGCGCTCACGGCGGGCGATTTCACCGATGGGATCGAGGGGCCGGCCTGCGACCGCGCGGGCAATATCTACTGCGTCAGTTTTCGCGAGGCTCGGAATATCGGGCGGGTTTCGCCGCAGGGGAAAGCGGAGCTGTTCGTGGCGTTGCCGGAGGGCAGCACCGGGAATGGCATCCGCTTCGATCGGGCGGGGGCGATGTTCATCGCCGATTACACGGGCCACAAGGTGTTGCGCGTGGACATGGCCACCCGGGCGATTACGGTGTTCGCCCATGACGACCGAATGAACCAGCCGAACGACCTGGCCATCGCGCCGGACGGCACGCTCTACGCCAGCGATCCGAGCTGGAAGAACGGGACGGGCCAGCTCTGGCGGATCGGGCGCGATGGCCGCACGCATCGCGAGGCGGCGGACATGGGCACCACCAACGGCATCGAAGTGAGCCCGGACGGAAAGCGCGTCTACGTCAACGAAAGCGTGCAGCGAAACGTCTGGGTGTTCGATGTCGGGGCGGATGGTTCACTGGCGAACAAGCGCCTGCTGCGGAAGTTCGAAGATTTCGGTTTCGACGGCATGCGGTGCGATGTGGATGGGAATCTTTACATCACCCGCCACGGCAAGGGGACGGTCGTCAAGCTCTCGCCCACCGGCGAAATCCTGCGCGAGATCGATGTGCTCGGGCCGCATCCCACCAACATCTGCTTCGGCGGCGCGGACGGCCGCACGGCCTATGTGACCGAGGCGAAGGTCAAGCGCCTGGTGCAGTTTCGCGTCGACCGGCCGGGCTTGGAGTGGAACCGCTGGGCGCGTTGATCCAAGCGGATCGCCGGCGCGGCTCCATCAATTCATCGCCAGATCGATGGCGGCGGCCAGCGGCAGTGCCCGGCCTTCTTGCCATTCCCGCTCGAAAGCCTCGGCCGGGAGCGCATCGCGAAGCTGCTCCAGAGCTCGGTCGTAAACGCCGCGTTCGAGATTCGAGAAAGCCAGCCCATGCGCCTCGCGCAGTGCGGCGGACGCGCCGTAGAGGCGAACGGCTTTGGGGAGCGCGGCGTTCTTGGCGCAAATGTCGGCGAGAGGCTCGAAAAGATACGGGATCACCCATTTGTTCCCGAGATCGCGCACCGCGGCGAGCGATTCCAAAAGGTAAGTGCGGGCCGCCGGGTAATCGCCTTCCAGGAGACAGATGCGCCCCAGGGTGCCAGCGATGAGCGCGATAATCCAGCGGTCACCCAGGCGGCGAATGGGAGCCAGGCTGCCCTCCTTCGCCGTGCGGGCAAATGCGGTGTCGCCGCGATCCGCCGCGAGACTGCCGAGACCGTTCGCGGCCAGCGCGATAATGCGCGGCTCGGCGAGTCGTTCGCCGATTTCGCGCGCCCGTTCGAAGTGCGCCCGGGCGGCTTCCGCGTGGCCGTCGTTGCGCTCGGTAAAACCGAGCAGCGCCTCGATCGTGCCCACGGCATCGGCCTGGCCGAGTTCGCGATAGAGCGCCTGCGCGGTGCGGTAATGGCGGCGGGCATCGGCGTCGCGGTCCTGGCACCAGGAGAGCCGGCCCGCGCCCAACTCGGCCTTGGCCCGCACGGCGGCATCGACGCTGCCATCGGCTTTGGTGAGCAACGCGTGATACTGCTCGTGGCCTTCGGTGAGGTAGTTATGCACTTCCCAGTACCGCTGCAGTGCGCCCGCCAGCCGCAACCCAAACTCGATCGTTTCCGCCTGTTCGAGGCTGAAGCGGATGGCGGTGTTGAGGTTGTAATTCTCGAAGCTGAGTCGTTCGAGCCAGACCTTTTGCTCCGGCCCGAGCAGCGCCGGTTCGGCTTGCTCGGCGAACGCCACGAAGTATTCCAGATGCCGCCTCCGAAAGGTCAGCAGCTCTCCCTGTTGCGCGAGCTTGCTCTCGCCGTAATCCCAGACCGATTCGAGCATGGTGTAGCGACTCTCGCCGTTGGGACCGTCCTCGACGGTGAGCAGCGACTTTTCCACGAGCGCCGAGATGAGGTCGAACACCTGTTCGGGCGGGACCAACGCGTCGGAGCAGACGGCTTCCGCCATTTCGAGAGTGCGTCCTGCCACGAAAACGCTGAGACGGCGCAGGAGGGCGCGTTCGGCTTCGGAGAGAAGATCGTAACTCCAATCGATAAGCGCGCCGAGCGTCTGCTGGCGGGGAAGCGCCGTGCGGCTGCCTCCGCTGAGCAGGCGAAAGCGGTCGTCGAGACGCGTCAGGATTTGGTCCAGGGGCAGCACCTTGGCACGGGCGGCCGCCAGTTCGATGGCGAGCGGAATGCCATCCAGCCGCCAGCAGATGCGGCCGAGGAGCGCGGCATTCTCGGGCGTGATTTTGAACCCGGGGCGCACGGCCGCCGCGCGCTCGACGAAGAGCTGGACGGCCTCCAGCTCGGCGAGCTGGCTTGGATTCACGCCTTCGCGCAAGTCGCTATACTCGAGCGTGCCCAGCGGCGGGACGGCATAGAGCGCCTCGCCGGAAATGTTGAGCGCCTCGCGGCTGCTGGCCAGAACGTTGACGCCCGGGCAGCGGCGCAGAAGGGTCGTGACGACCTGGGCGCAGGCCTGGATCAGGTGCTCGCAATTATCGAGAACGAGGAGGAGCTGGCGCGTGCGCAGCGCCGCGAGAAGCGTGTCGAGCGCGGGGCGTCCGTGTTCTTCGCGGATCTCCACGGCTTGGGCGATGGTATCCGGGACGAGATCCGGATCGGTGACGGTGGCCAGCTCGATGAGCCAGACGCCGTGCGGGTAGCGATCGAGCACATCGGCGGCGACCTGGAGGGAGAGGCGGGTTTTGCCGGTGCCGCCCGGGCCGGTCAATGTCAGCAGCCGGGTCTTTTCGAGACGCAGTTTGACTTCGGCCATCTCGCGGCCTCGGCCGACAAAAGTGGTCACCTGGGCGGGGAGGTTGTTGGGCAACACTTCCAGCGAGCGGAGCGGTGGAAAATCCGCAGGAAGGTCCTCGACCACGAGTTGGTAAATGCGCTCGGGGCGGCTGAGATCCTTGAGACGGCGCTCGCCCAGATCGCGCAAGCTCACACCGCCGCGGAGGTCGTCCCGGACGGTCTCGGCGGTAGCCAGGGAGAGGAGCGTTTGCCCGCCGTGGCCGGTGGAGAGCACGCGGGCGACGCGGTTGAGGGTGGGGCCGAAATAGTCGCCATCGCGCTGCTCGGCTTCGCCGCTATGGAGGGCGATGCGCACCCGCAGCGGGCCGGTCTCCTCCCACGCGGTGGCGACCAGCCGGCGCTGGGCGGCGATGGCGGCGTGGACGGCATCGACGGGGCGTTGAAAGACGACGCAGAAGGCGTCGCCGACCGTCTTGAAGACGTGGCCGCCATGCTCGGCGACGCTCACGCGCATCAACTCGTCGTGCTGGGCGAGGGAGCGGCCCATGGTGCGGGGATGGGTCTCCCAGAGCTGGGAACTGCGCTCGATATCGGTGAATAGAAAAGTAACGTTCCCGCCCGGCGGTCGCATGCCCCACCATTGCAGTCGTTGCGCGAAGCCGTCAACTCGCGGGCGAGGACATTGCGATGTTTCGACCGGTTCCCGGGTCAAGAATCGGGTGGGAGCTGGGAGAAGGGCGGTGCGATTGGCCATTGACGAAAGCCCACGAAAAGACGCAACGTCTTAACGTTGAGGTAGGGGGAAGGTTATGAGAAAATCGGCCGCGCACGAATCCCGCCCGGCGGGGTTCACCCTGATCGAACTGCTGGTGGTGATCGCGATTATCGCGATCCTGGCGAGCATGCTCTTGCCCGCGCTGAGCAAGGCCAAGGCGAAGGCCACCGCGACGAAGTGCGCGTCCAATATGAAAAACTGGGGGTACGCCACGCAGATGTACCTGATGGATTACCAGGACCGCCTTCCCTTGTTCGGCGATTTATCTTCCGACTACCGCAAACCGTTCTGGCACATGAAGCTCGCCGATTACGTGGCGAAGAAGACGGAGGCGGGCAAGCTGTTCAACGAGACCGAGGTCTACAATTACGAGCTGCGCAAGTGCCCCGGCGGAGCCACCCGGCGGCCGGACTTTGCCAAGGGCACCACGCCGTGGACGCGCTGGAATTCCTGGATCGGCGCGAACTTCGGCGCCTTCGGCACACCGCTCAGCGCGCCCTTCTATTACGGGGATACGGTCAAGCCGCTCAACGCCTCCCGCATCGGCAAGCCGGCGGATGCCATGCTCTACATGGACACGCTGGATCACTATGTCTACTCGCCGGTCGAGGCCTCCTACCGGTTCTCGCTGGATATGAACAAGGATGGGCAGGCGGACACGATGCCGGCATATCCCGACATTCCCTTCAACTCCGGCCGGCCGACCGTTCACAACAACGGGGCGAACGTGACCCTGCTGGACGGCCACGTCGAGCGGGTGGGTTTCAAGCAGTTGTGGGCGGTGGACAGCACGAAGAAAGTGACGCACCCATTCTGGTATATCGAGGATTGATCGCGTAGCACGCGGCGATTGCGGCTTTCGCTTTTGAGGCAGGCCGGTAAACTCAAGCCATGTCAACTCGATCACCCGCCTCCGGGATGAATCCGCCGAATCAAGGCGCGCTGTGGCTCATTCGCGTGTGCCTGCTGGCCGCGCTGGGCATCGCGCTCTTTCTGGGGGTGACCTCGCTGAAGGGCGATGGAGTCCCCGGGTGCGGCCCGGAATCGGAGTGCGACCGGGTGTTGAGCAGCCGCTGGGCTTCCCTGGGCGGCCTGCCAGTCAGCCTGCTGGCCGCGCCGATTTACCTGGCCTTGCTGGCCCTGAGTTGGCAGGCCAAGCCCAATTGGAAAGCCATTTGCGCGCTCGGTATGCTCTTGATCGCGGAAGCGGCCTGGTTCGTCGGCCTCCAGTTTTTCGTTCTCCGGGCCTTCTGCAAATTCTGCATGGCCGCCCACATCGCCGGCGTCATCGCGGCGATCGCCTGGCTGCGTCAGACGCCGATTCCCGGCGGGCTCGCGTTCCGATGGGGAACCATCGGCGTGGCGCTCGCGGCGGTGGCCGCCGTGGCTCAAGTGGTTACACCCCAGCGGAGCGCCAAATTGATGCCGACTCCAGCCGTCGCTGCGGCGGCCCCAGCCCCGGCCGCGATTCCGGAGCCGGTCGAAGAGTTCGCGATCGTCGGCGGCCAGTTCAAGCTCAAGCTCAACGAGATGCCGGTGCTGGGGGTGCGCGGCGCGCCGAAGAAAGTCGTCAAACTGTTCGACTACACCTGCCATCATTGCCGGGACTTGCACCACCATTTCGAGGCGGTGCTTAAGAAGTACCCGAATTCCATGACGGTCATTTCCCTCCCGGTGCCGCTCGACCCGGGCTGCAACACGCTCATGCGGCGGGCCAACCCCCAGCATCAGAACGCCTGCGAATACGCCCGCCTGGGACTGGCCGTCTTCTACAACGCGCCCGAGAAGGTGCATGATTACGACGCCTATATCTTCGGCCCCAGCCGCCCGCCGGCCATCGACGAGGCCCGAGCCTACGCCGGAAAATTGATCGGGAAGGATATCGCCGCCGCGCTCGCGGACCCGCGCATCAACGCGCAACTCAATCAGGACATCCAGATTTACGCGGCCAACAGCCGGGTGGGCGGCAAGTCTTCCATGCCGCAACTCATCTTCGCCGACGGCACCTCCATCGGTCACGTTCCGACGGTCGATGCCCTCGAGAATATCCTGCGCCAGGCCCTGATCATCGGCGCGCCGCTCTGAGCTGATCCGGTCGCGCCGTCAGGACGCCGGAGTGGACGCGCGCGCGGCCGGATTGGCCGGGCGGAACCACGCGGCTGTATCGCGCCGCAGCAGACACCAGGCAATCACGACTAGGAAAAAGGCGTGCGCAAGGGTTTGGCCGGCGGAGTGCGCCAGGCTCAGGACGACATGGTACGCCATCCAGGCGATAACGAGCCAGCGGGCCCAGTTCCGGCGGCGCAGCAGATAGATCCCGGCGATCAATCCCACCAGCCGGATGCCGAGCACGAATCCATGATCGAACGGGCGGCGCAGATCGAATTCCCGGAAATGGTAGAGCAGGCCCACCAGGCACGAAATAATGTACAGCCACGCGATCAGGGTCACGGACAGCGGTCGTTTCATGGTGGATGGATCACGCACTCAACTCCGGCCGGGCCACTGAAGGCAAGTCCTATCCGGCCTCCAAAACACCCGGCGAACCTGAGAAAAGCTGCCCGGACTTCTAGGCCGGACCCGCCGGGCGCAGAGGGAATTCGATGCTTCTCCCGGCGGCGCGATTGTGCTAGAGACCGCCGTCACAAGTGAACGCCACTGTCGCTGAAGCTCATCCTGCTCCCCCGGTCGGGCCGCCGGTCAGCCCGCCTTCCTCGGCGGGAAGCGCGGCGGCTCCGGGCGGGGGGAACGCCCCGCCGCGGTTGATGTCCATCGATGCCTATCGCGGCCTGGTCATGTTCCTGATGATCGCCGAGGCGTTGCACTTGGGGCGGATGGCGCGCGCTTTTCCGGAGAGCGGCTTTTGGGCGTTCCTGGCCAGCCAGCAATCGCACCGGGAATGGGTGGGCTGCTCGCTGCACGATCTGATCCAGCCCTCGTTTACGTTCCTGGTCGGCGTGGCCCTCGCCTTCTCCATCGGAAACCGGGCCGGAAAAGGCCAGAGTTTTGCGCGGATGCTGGGGCACGCGATCGGGCGCTCGCTGATCCTTATTTTCCTCGGCATCTTCCTGCGTTCCGTCGGCGCCAAACAAACGAATTTCACGTTCGAGGATACCCTCACGCAGATCGGGCTCGGCTACACCTTCGCGTTTCTCCTGGCTTTCCGGCCGGTGCGGACTCAATGGATCGGGCTGGGCGTGGTCCTCGCCGGTTACTGGCTCGTGTTCGCGCTTTATCCGGCCCCGGGACCGAACTTTGATTGGGCAGCCGTGGGAGTTCCTCCGGACTGGGCGCACCACGTCACTGGGTTCGCCAGCCATTGGGACAAAAATTCCAACGCCGCCGCCGCCTTCGAAGTCTGGTTCCTCAATCTCTTTCCGCGAGCCAAGCCCTTCCTGTACAATGGCGGCGGGTATCTCACCCTCAGCTTTATCCCGACGCTCGGCACGATGATCTTCGGCCTGATCGCCGGCGGTTGGATCCGTTCCCAACGGACGCCCGCCGAGAAGTTCAAACTGCTGGCGAAGTTCGGGCTGGCCTGCCTGGCCGTTGGAACCGCCCTCCATTTCGCGGGCGTGTGCCCGATCGTCAAACGCATCTGGACGCCGTCCTGGGCGATTTTCAGCGCGGGCTGGTGCTTCCTGCTGCTGGCGGGATTCTACGGAATGGTCGATTTGAAAGGCCACCGGAAATGGACGTTCCCGCTGGTGGTGATCGGGATGAACTCGATCTTTGCCTACTGTGCGTCCCACCTCTGGGATGGTTTCATCCTGAACGCGCTCCGCACCCATCTGGGGCAGGATATTTTCGACACATTCGGCCCCGCCTATGCCCCGCTGGTGAGCGGCCTGGCCTTGATTCTGGTCTTGTGGCTGATTCTCTACTGGCTTTATCGTCAGCGCATCTTTCTGCGGATATGAAAGCCTCGCTGCGGAAACGCCGGATTTCGAAATGGCTCCTCGCCACGGCGCTGGTGGCCATCGGAGCCGCGGGCATTCTCCTGGGGCCATCCATGGCCCTGGCGGGAGGCACGGAGCAGCGGGTCTTCGACTTTCAGACCACCCGCGAAACCGCCGCCGTCGCCACCGTCATGGTTTCCCAAGTCGAGATTCCCTGGATCCACCACGGCCGGGGCCTGTTTTTCATGCACGCGTTCACGGTCGCGAGCCTGATCACCCTCTTTAGCGGCGTCCATCTCTTCGCGGCTCAGCGCCGCGCGGTCTAAGAGCCAATTCTCAATCAGGCTCTAAATTCGGCTTGCGAGCTGCTTCGCCAGCCCGATGGCGGCCATCATGCTGCGGGGGTCGGCCTTGTTCTGTCCCGCGATGTCGTAGGCGGTGCCGTGATCGGGCGAGGTGCGGATGAACGGCAGGCCGAGCGTCCAATTGATCCCGCGCTCGAAACCGATCATTTTCAAGGGAGCCAATCCCTGGTCGTGATACATCGCCACCACCGCGTCGTAATCCCCCCGATACGCGTAGTAAAAGAGCGTATCCGCCGCGAAGGGACCGTGGACATCGAGTCCGAGCCGGCAGGCTTGTTCGACGGCGGGCGCGATGTGATCGATCTCTTCCAGGCCCATCTGCCCGCCTTCCCCGGCGTGCGGATTGAGCCCGCACACCCCCACGCGCGCCCGGGCCAGCCCCAAATCGGCGCACGCCTGCGCGGCCAGCTCGATGGCCTGCAAGACCTTCGCGGCACTGATGCGGTCGGCGACGTCGCGCAGCGGCAGGTGCGTCGTCACCAGCGCCACGCGCAACCAGCGGTCGCGATCATCCTGCCCGAGCAACATCATGGCCGTGCGGCTGGCGCCCGCGCGATCCGACAGCCATTCCGTCTGCCCGGTAAATGGCCGGCCCAGCCGGATAATCCCTTCCTTGTTCACCGGCGCGGTCACAATGCCATCCAGCTCTCCGCACAGCGCGCGATCCGCTCCATCGGTGAGCGCCGCCAGCGCCGCTTCCGCGGCGGCGGGAGACCCTGGGGCGAGCAGCGGCGGCAGGTGCGGCCCGGCCTGATGCACCACGATTCGGCCCGGCTCGGCAAAAGAAGCGAAATCCAGCAGAGGCAAGTTCAGGCCGAGGTTCGCGTTGAGCCGATGCACCAGCTCCCGGTCTCCGAGCAACAAGTACCGCCATTCGTCCGGCGGCATCGCCGCGAGCGCCTTCAAGGTCACTTCGGGCCCCACTCCAGAAGGATCCCCGATCGGTATGCCAAGCCAGCCTTTCATAAGTTCAAATCGATAAACGGCCTTGCGCCGGCGCCAGCGACTGGGCGGCGAAGCGCTTCGCGGTCAACTCGGTGGCCACCCGCCCTTGCGGAGTGCGGTTGATGTAGCCTTCCATGATGAGATACGGTTCGTAAACTTCCTCGATCGTGTCCGGCTCCTCGCCGACCGCCACCGCCAGGGAACTGACGCCGACCGGCCCGCCGCCGAATTTCAGCAGAATCGCTTCCAGAATGCGCTTGTCCATGTCGTCCAGGCCGTGCTCGTCGATCTCCAGCAGGCGGAGCGCCTGATCCGCCAGCCCGGCGGTGATCCGTCCGTCGCCGCGCACCTGCGCGAAATCCCGCACGCGTCGGAGCAAATTATTGGCGATGCGCGGCGTACCCCGGCTGCGGCGGGCGATTTCCATCGCGCCCGGCTCCTCCATTTCGACGTTCAGCAGCCGGCCGGAGCGCAACACGATATGCCGGAGCTGCTCGGCGGTGTAATAATCCACGCGTTCGCGCACCGGAAAACGGGTCAGCAGCGGCGCGGTCAGCAAGCCGCTCCGGGTCGTGGCGCCGATCAGCGTGAAGCGCGGCAAGTTCAACCGGATGCTCCGGGCGTTCGGCCCCTGATCGATGATGATATCCAGCTTGAAGTCCTCCATTGCCGGATAGAGATACTCCTCGATCGTTTTCTGCAGCCGGTGAATTTCATCGATGAACAACACATCGCCTTCCTCGAGATTCGTCAGCAAACCGGCCAGATCGGCGGCCTTCTCGACCGTCGGCCCGCTCGTGCATTTCAGATTCGCCCCCATCGCCTTCGCGATGATATTGGCCAGCGTGGTCTTGCCGAGCCCGGGCGGCCCGTTCAGCAGGATGTGATCGAGCGGCTCCTTGCGCAGCCGGGCGGCTTCGACCGCGATCTGGAGGCGCTGCTTGACCTTCTCCTGTCCGGCGAAGTCCGAAAACAACGAAGGCCGCAGCGTGACTTCGAGCGCGGCATCCGGCTTGGCCAGAATGTTCGGGGTGGACGGATCGGACACAGCTCCAGCGTTCCGAGGCCCGGCCCAGCCGTCAAGCGCAGGCTCGGCCTCTGTCGTGGCGCGCGCAAAACTGGAAAGTCCGGGCGATCAAAGTGAGCAAAGTGCTCATCGTCGAGCCCGCCGCCTCGAGCGCTCGGTCGTGCCACGTCACCGCCTCTGACTCGGTGAGATCCACGACTCGCAACGCGCCCCCTGGCGGAAGTGCATCGAAGTCTTCGATAAACCGCCGGGCCAATCCCCCCGTGCCCCTCGTTCCCGGAAGATCGTCGCCAGCGTCCAGCGACACGCCCGCCATGCCAGTGCGGCCCAGCGGCCCAGAGGACGCCAAAAATCGCCTTTTCAAAACTGGCCGCCTGCCCCATCCTCAACCGCTAATGCAGTACATTCCCGCGCCCATCGATACCTCCGCCATCGCCCTGCCCCCCGCGCTCGCTTCCCTCACCGAACGCCTCGCCGAAAACGCTCACGACCTCTGGGCCCAACAACGCCTCGCCCAAGGCTGGACCCACGGCCCCCAGCGCGACGACGCCAAAAAACACCACCCCTGCCTCATCCCCTACACCGCCCTCCCCGAAACCGAAAAACAATACGACCGCCTCGCCGCCCTCGGCACCCTCAAAGCCATCCTCAAGCTCGGCTACCACATTTCACCTCCGGCTCGTTCCGAACTCTGACAAATCTCATGAGCACTACCCCCAAGAAGAAAATCGTCGTCTGTGGTGATTTGGTTTGGGACACGCATATCGCCCGGCTCCCCTCCGATCCCAAGGGCTACTACCAACCCCACGGCCAATCCCAGCTCATCAATCGCTATGGGGGTGCGTGGTACTTAAAGGATGTCATCGAACAAGCCCTGGCCGCAGCGAGGGCGGAGGCCGACGCCTTCGCGTCCGACCTCCGAACCAAACTGGTTGAGATACAAAACAATCCGGCCCACAACCCTTCAACTCGACTCCTGGAGAACCTCCAGACAAACGTTGACGTGGCTTCGAAAGTTGTCGAGCAATTTGAAGCAGAGGTCCTCGCTCCAGATTACACTAGCCACGAAAATATTGAGGAAGTCCGGGGCCATTCCGCCGGCATTGCCAAGGGCTTTTCCGTTTGGGAATGGTTCGATGGAGAGGAAAAACCGGCCAAGGCGAAAGCTCGCTCCGACGGCAGCATCGAATTCAAATGGAAGAAAGACAAAGCATTGCCGGGAACCTGGCGCATCAAGGAATTTCTCGGCTGCCAGGCGGCTGTTTGGAACGATGACCCCAACGCCTCTCTACGTTGTCCCAAGATTTCCGGCGATACTGACAGGCTCGATCTGCTGGTGATCGACGATCTGGGCTTGGGCTTTGCCGAACACGAACCGTGCTGGTCTGAATTGCTCAAGCGTGTGGGCGCTGAAACCCCAATCCTGATCAAAGGCACTCCCCCCTTTAATCGCCTCCTGTGGATGGAACTCCTCAAGCGTGCCGACAACCTCACCGTTGTCCTGGCCGCCGCCGCCCTCCGCGACGCAGGTGCCAATCTAAGCCGGGGATACTCTTGGGACAAAACGATCCAGGAGATCAAAAACGAATTTCGCCCTGGAGGCATCGGCTCTCCGTTGCTCTCTTGCCGCCGCGTCATCGTCACTTTTGGCCGCTCCGGAACGGCCGTGTTCAGCCGCGTTCCCCGCTGTCCGGAAGAGGTGAAATCGCCTCCCGCCCGATTGCAATTCGAACGTTTCGTCTTCGATCCGCTTCAATTGGAAGATAGTTGGTCCTCGTCCATGCCGGGGGCAACCTTTGGCACCGCCTCGGTCCTCACCGCGGCCGTAGCGGTCTCCCTCCTCGCGGACCCATCCCCCTCGAGCCATTTGCCCATGTCTCGTGGGCTCGCCGCGGCCCGCCACTTGCACCGCATCGGCGGCGGCCAAAACGAAAAACAATTCAACCTCCGAGCGGCCGATGATCCGCGATCCGCGATCTTCTCAACGAACGACTTGGTGGATGCGTCTCATCTCGCATTGCAGCTTAAGACTCCAGAGGATGAAGTATCTCGTTACATCCGAGAAAATCGCTTGGATCCCGCTACCCTGAGGGAGCTCGATTTGTGGGATAATTCGAAATGCCCGCCCAGGAATTTGATCGAACTTCTACTGAAAACCCTTACCTCAATTGTTCGAGGCGAAAACATATGGGGCGAATCGCGGTTTAAAAATCTCCAGCTTAGACCGGAAGCTTTTATTCTCATCAACGCCAGCCCGGTCGGCGTTCACTTGGCTCGGCTGAATCGAGTCCTCTTGGAAGACGCCTATCCGTCGGCTTTACGCAAGACCTATGGAGTCACCCCAGCATTCGAATTCGACGTCCCGCCCGAAACCGAATTCCGCTCCGCCTTTCCCCGGGAATTACTTGACGACCCGGTCCTCGCGGACAAAGCCGACGTGCCCCCTCTCGATGAACAAACGCTGCTAACGGATGCCTTGGGGCTTACCTCCTCCTTTCTAACCGTCACGGCGGAAGACATAGTTCGTTTCGGTAAAGAAAAACCGTTGCTTGGCGTGCCGCGTCTCGAATGCGGCAAGTACTTCACCGTGGATCGGGAAGAAATCGAGCGGCTCAACGCCGTCCGCAACCTCATCCTGGCCTACAAGGAAAACACCACCGACACCCGCCCATTGTCCTTGGCCGTCTTCGGACCGCCCGGCGCCGGCAAATCGTTCGCCATCAAACAACTCGCCGAAATGTTGTTCGGTCGCGAACCCGCCGTGCTCGAATTCAACCTCTCGCAGTTCGAAGACCTCGAATCCCTCCACCAGGCCTTTCACGAAGTTCGCGACAAATCGGTGCAGAAAAGCATTCCCTTCGTGTTCTGGGACGAATTCGACTCCTCGCGCGGCTCGGCCCCGCTCGGCTGGCTCCGGGAATTCCTCGCTCCCATGCAGGATGCCCACTTCATGTCCAAGGGAAAAAAGCACCCCTTCGGCAAATGTATCTTCATCTTCGCGGGCGGTATTTACCCCACCTTCGACGAGTTTAACAAATTAGCGGCTCATCAGGACGCGTCTCTGGCCCCGGCGGCCCAGCCTTCGGGCCGGACGGGCGAGTGGTTCAAGGAGGCCAAGGCTCCCGACTTTATCAGCCGCCTGCGCGGCTATGTAAACATCAAGGGACCGAATCCCTCCCAGCCCAAGGGCGACGAAGTTTATGTCATCCGGCGTGCCCTCATGCTGCGATCCTTGATCGAACGATCACATCCGGGCTTGATCGATCCCTCCACCAAGGAGGTGGACATCCATCCTAACGTGCTGCATGCGTTTCTGCATGTGGGCGATGGCCTCCCCGGCCAGGGTTATCGACATGGCTCGCGCTCGATGGAAGCCATCGTCAGTCTCGGCCGGTTGCACCAATGCCGCCGCTTCGGCCCTTCCGAACTTCCTGCGGCCGAAGTCATCTGCCAGCATTCCACTCCCGATTTTTCCGCCAAGGTCACAGGCCTTTCCTCGCATCGCTTTGACTCCGCCGAAATAGAACGAATTGCCGATCGAATTCACAAGGCATGGCGAACCGAAAAGGCGACACCGAACAAAGAAACCGGAAAATCGGGCTATGTACTGGGTCCCATTCGCGACGACTATTCCGATCCTCCCACGCATCCCCTGCTCATACCTCACAAGGAACTGCCTGACGCTGATAAGGAGAACAACCGCCGTCCGGCCCGACTGACGCCTCTTCGTCTTGAGGCCCTTGGCTGCCGAATTGCCCGGCGCGATGTCGTTCCGGACGGCGAGATTCTCCCCAAGCTCGTCGAAGCGTTGGAAAAACGGCTCATTCTAAGCGAACACCGACGCTGGATGCGCCAGAAGCTGATGGAAGGCATTGCCTACGGTAAACCTGCCGACGACAAGTCGCTGCTCTACGACAAATCGCTGCTCCATAAGGACATCTGCAAGTTTGAGCACCTGGAAGACAAGGAAAAGAAACTCGACCATTCGATTATCCGGGCGATTTTAGGCTTCTTGAGAGACGAAAACCTGGTTTTGATCGAAAGCCCCGGCAAAGCAACCCCGGCTACGCCATCGCCCTAAAGCGCGGAACGCGCTCGATCATTGCCCCCCAAGGTAAGGCACTGCCTCTTTGCGTCATCCCTCCCCCTATCCGCGCCATCCTACCATCCGCAGTCTTTTCTCCTCCCTTTCTGCGCCCTCGGTGATCTCTGTCAAACCCCTCCAGTCTACATTTACAAATGAAATCCAAAATCACTCCTTGATCTTGCATTCTCCCCGTGCCACATTCCCTGCGTCACGCACCCAACCGTGCGTCACCCGATCCGCCTTCGGATCGACCGCGCCAGAGCGCCGGACATTGGAATGTCCCCTCCTGCGCGGTCGGGTCGAAGGCATAACAACGAAAG
>CAYZKY010000076.1:0-29597 GCA_964478815.1 uncultured Verrucomicrobiota bacterium | reverse complement strand
GGGAAGGAGGGGAGGAGAGAAGACCGCGGATGGCGGAGAACGCGGATAGGGAGGGCGGGAATTGGACAGGATTTACGGGATGAAAGGGATGGGGGATAAGCGATGAATTGGCCGGATCGGTTGGATAGAGCGTTTCCAGAAATACTGTAGCCATTCGAGGAGCGGTCTTTTTGAGTTCTGGCTTCGTTTCGGCTCAGTCTCAGGCCACAGAGGGCATGCTCCTTCGCCAAAGCCTCGCCAGAAACTCAAAAGTCCTCGCTCCGAACGGCCACAGTATTTCTGGAAATGCTCCAGGGGGAGGAAAGGTTGGGCGGCGGGGCCAGGTCAAAACGATTTGACGGGGGGAGCGCCGCCCTTTACATAACCGTCCTTTGCTCGAATTCGAGCAGGTATCGAGAAAGAAGGATTGGATTTTTATGGCCTTGAAAGTTGCGATTAACGGATTTGGACGGATTGGCCGGTTGGTGTTCCGCGCTCTCGCCGAGCAGGGCATGATCGGCAAGGAGATCGAAGTCGTCGCCGTGGGGGATATCGTCCCGGCCGATAACCTCGCCTACCTCGTCAAGTACGACTCCACCCAAGGCCGCTTTGCGGGCACGGCCGGCTCCAGGAAATCCTCCCCCGACAAGCCGGAGGACGACATTCTGATCGTCAACGGCAAGGAGATCGCCGTCGTCAGCGCCAAGGATCCTTCCGGATTGCCGTGGAAGCAGTACGGGGTGGACCTGGTGATCGAATCGACGGGCTTGTTCACCGATGCCGAAAAGGCCAAGGGGCATCTCGCGGCTGGCGCCAAGAAGGTGGTCATTTCCGCCCCGGCCAAGGGCGAAGACCTCACGGTCGTGATGGGCGTGAATCACGAGAAGTACGAGGCGGCGAAGCACCACATCGTTTCCAACGCTTCCTGCACGACCAACTGTCTCGCGCCGGTGGTGCATGTCCTCCTCAAGGAGGGCTTCGGCATCGAAGAAGGGCTGATGACCACGATCCACGCCTACACCGCCACGCAAAAGACGGTAGACGGGCCGAGCAAGAAGGATTGGAAGGGAGGCCGCTCGGCGGCAATTAATATCATTCCTTCGAGCACCGGCGCGGCCAAGGCGGTCGGCCTGGTCTGCCCCGAGGTGAAGGGCAAGCTCACCGGGATGTCGTTTCGCGTCCCCACGCCCACGGTCTCGTGCGTCGATCTGACGGTCCGCACCGTCAAGGAGACCAGTTACGCCGAGATTTCCGCGGCGATGAAGCGCGCCAGCGAGACGTATCTCAAAGGCATTCTCGAGCACACGGCCGACGAAGTGGTCAGCACCGATTTCATCCACTCGCCCGCGTCCTCCGTCTTCGACGCCGGCTCCGGCATCGAGCTGAACAAGCGGTTCTTCAAGCTGGTGAGCTGGTACGACAACGAGTGGGGCTACAGCAACCGCGTGGCGGACCTCCTCCGCTACATGATTTCCAAAGGGATCTAAGCCCACGCCACGCGCGGCCCTCTCCATGAAAGGGACGAGAGTCGCGCGCTCAGAAATCCTGCCGGATGAAGTGCCCGTGCTTTGGCCGGGCCCATTGGCCGAGGAGTATTCCTCCGGCCAGCGTCGCCGTCACGAAGATAACCGGATGATCGGTCACGCCGGCCCCCGCTCGAAATTCCAGCGCCAGGGCGAGGGCGATCAATAGCCCGCCCGCCAGACAGATGCGTCTTGATCGACCTGGCTTTGCGATCATCATCTGTGCATCGGAATTCCTGCCACGGACTTGAGCGAGAGCCACCGTGGCGTTTCCTGGCGCTTCGGCATCGAAGGCCATCTTTCATCGTAGATTTTTGGAATTCCCCTCTTCGGCACGCCGTCTACAATAGGGCCTGAGCCAAAGCTGTTCCCTGATCGAGGGCACGCTGGTTTGGCACCGATTTGTCACCGTTCCGACGGTGCTGGAGCAGTCCATTGATATGATGAAACGATCTATCCTGACGTTGCTGGCGATTTTGGCCCTGGCTCATCCCAGCCGCGGGGCCACTCCGAAGCTCATCGTGGCCATCGCGGTCGATCAGTTGACTTACGATTATCTTGATCGCTTTCACGAATTATTCTCCACGAACGGCTTCCGGTTGTTCACCGATCGCGGCTCCTTCATGACCTTCGCCCACTATAATTACATGCCCACCGTGACCGGTCCGGGCCATGCCAGCTATCTGAGCGGGAGCATCCCGGCGATGCACGGGGTGATCGGGAACGATTGGCTGGATCGAAATACCGGCCGGGAAGTGTACTGCGTGGAAGATCAGTCCGTCGACGGTGTCGGCGCCACTCCGGGCAAGGCCAGGATGTCGCCCAAGAATTTCATCGGCAGCGCGTTCGCCGACGAATTGCGCCTGCGGTTTCGCTCCAAAGTCGTCGGTGTTTCCATCAAAGATCGAAGCGCCGTCCTGCCGGCCGGGAAGAAGCCCACCGGTGCGTATTGGTTTCACTATCCCAACGGGAATTTCGTGACGAGCACCTACTACCGCGAAACGCTTCCCGACTGGGTGCGGGAGTTCAACGAGCGGAAGCGCCCGGCCAGTTTCGTGGGCCAGGCCTGGGAACGGCTGCTCGACAAGTCTCTCTATCCATTTTCCGATTCCGCCGCCGGCGAAGGCACCCTCGCCGATGAAAAGGAGCCAGTCTTCAACCACAAAATCGCCTCTTCCAAGGATGGATTCGAGAGTGTGGTCATCTCCCCGTTCGGGGACCAGCTGGTGGCGGAGTTCGCGGAGGCGGCTGTTCGCGGCGAAGGTCTTGGCAAGGGCTCCTCTCCAGACCTGCTGGCCGTTTCTTTTTCCTCGTTGGATTCGGTCGGGCACCGATTCGGGCCGTACTCGCACGAGGTGCAGGACATGGTCTTGCGCCTGGACCGGCAACTCGAACAGTTCTTTGGGTTTCTGGATCGCGAGATCGGGCTGGAGCATGTCGCGATGGTCTTGACGGCCGATCACGGCGTGGCGCCGACTCCGGAGTTTGCCAAGTCGCAGGGGTTGGACGGAACCCGTGTGGATGAGGGCGAATTCCTGAACGACCTGAAGGCGCGCCTGGCCGATGAATTCGGGCCCGGCAAGTATCTGCTGTCGTCGAAAATCTTCGCGGGCAATCTGTATTTGAACCACGCCACCCTGGAGCGGAAGAATCTCGACGCAGCCCGCGTGACGGGATTTTTGCGCGAGGTAGTGCTCGCCAGCGGCAAGTACCAGGCCTGCTTCACCCGCCAGCAGCTTCTGGACGGCCGCGCCCCCGGCCTGATCGGCGCGCTCGCTTTGAACGGCTACAGCGCCGAGCGGGGCGGCGATCTGTTCCTCGTCCCGAAACCATACTCGATGCCGGGCACCGGCAAGACCGGCACCACGCATGGTTCTCCCTACGCCTACGATACGCACATTCCTGTTCTGTTTTACGGCACGCTGTTCAAATCCGGGCGTTACGCCGAACCCTTCACCATTGCGGATATCGTGCCGACCCTCTGCGTCGCCCTGAAAATGCAGGAGCCGGCCGGTTCGACGGGCCGCCCGTTGCTCAAGGTTCTTGCGGAAGACCGTTGAGTACAGCCTTGAAAGGGGCTATGTTTCACGAAAGCCATGCGCGAAATGACCGGTAACTTTTCGTGGTCGCGGAGGACGTTCCTGCGCGGCGTTGGGACTACCTTGGCCCTGCCGTTGCTGACCTCGCCGTGCGGCATGGCCAATCTCTGCCTCTCCCTCCTCGAACGCATGGAGGCTCCGTCCGGCCGTTTTGGCGACAGCACCGGCCTGCTGGCTCACCTCACCTGATTTCCGTCAATAGCAGCTCAACAAACGAGACAGAACACCATGAACAGGATTCGTATCGCACCAAAGTTTTTGGCGTATGGGGCCATCGCCGGGCTTGCCGTGGCGGCGGCCCGCGCCGATGAAAAAATCGATTTCACCAAGCTGGTCAAACCCATCTTCGAGTCCCGCTGCATCGAGTGCCATGGCGCGGAAAAGCAGAAGGGGGACTTGCGCCTGGACAACCGCGACGCCGTCAAGCCCGGCGGCGACCTCAAGGCCATCGTCCCCGGCAAGGCCGACGAGAGCGAAGTGATCAAACACGTCAGCCTGCCGGCCGGCCACGACGACATCATGCCGCCGAAGGGGGATCCGCTCACGAAAGAGCAGATCGAAATCCTCCGCAAGTGGATCAACGAAGGCGCCGAGTGGCCCGAGGGCCTCGTTTTGGGCGGGCCGTCCGAAGCCGCCAAACGGCTCAAGCCGCCTGGATGGGAATTTGCCAATCTGACCAAGCCGGCCGATACCTCCGGCGAGCCGGCCGCCATCCAGAAACTGGGCGCGATGGGCATCTCCGTCCGCCCGGTCGCGCAAAATCTCGACTGGAAGGAAGCCACGGTCCGCCCGCAGGACACGAACAAAACCGCCGAAGCGGTCGCCCTGCTGCGGAACATCCCGACCCTCGTCGACCTGAATCTGGCCGGCCTGAAGATTTCCGATGCCGATCTGGATCATATTGCGCCCTTGGTCAATCTCGTGCGGTTGCATCTCGAAAACACGCCGGTCACGGACGCGGGCTTGGCCAAGCTCAAAGGCTTAAAGAACCTTCGCTACCTCAATCTCTATAACACCGCGGTGGGGGATGCCTCGATCGAAACGCTCAAGGGCATGCCCAACTTGAGCAACCTCTACCTCTGGCAAACGAAGATCACCGACGACGGCGCCGCCGCCTTGAAGCAGGCCGTTCCCGCGGCCAGCATCAATCGCGGCGAAGAACTGAAATTGCTGGCCAAGCTCGAAGAGGAACTCGCCGCCAAGCGAAAGGCCGACGAAGAAGCGAAGAAGGCCGAAGAAGCCAAGAAAAAGCAGGAAGAAGAGGAGAAGAAGAAAAAAGAGGAAGAAGAAAAGAAGAAGGCCGAAGAGAAAAAGGCCTAGGTCGAAGTTTTCCGTGTCCTGACGGCTCCACTCGCGCCGCCAGGGATTCAATCGTCTGCCGGCGGGCAGAGGCAAACAGCCTCTTCCGCCGGCATTTTTTTCGCTCCAAGCTCGGCGACGTCTGTTTCCCGCTGGCGCGCGGCGGGGGTGCTCGCTACGTTCCGCTCAGCCATGAATGCGAAGCCGCTCTTCAAGACGATCCTGCTCCTGCTGATCGTCGTGCTCCTGGTCATGATCGGCATGAACAATCCCACCAGCGTGCCGTTCTCGCTGCCCCCGTTGAAAACGTTCCGGCAGCCCGCGGCTCTCATGTATGTCGGCTTTTTTGCGCTCGGCTTTTTGGCCGGACGCTTCGTCACGACCGGCGGGGGCTCCAAGGGCGGAGGGGGCGGTTGGGGCAAAGCCGCAAAACCGAAGTAGAGCTGCTTGCTGGAATTGGTTCATTGGCCGTGGCAGACACCGGCCGCGCAACTCGCGTTCGAGGAGGCGTTGCTCGAGGTGTGCGAGGCGCACGATCATCCCGGCTTTCTTTCCTTTTGGGAGGCTCCGGTGCATTTCGTGGTGCTGGGCTACGGCAAGCGGGCGGCAGACGAGGTTCAACTCGAAACCTGTGCCCAGCTCGGCGTTCCGGTGCTGCGCCGCACGAGCGGCGGGGGAACGGTGCTGCAGGGGCCGGGTTGTTTTAATTACAGCCTGATCCTGCCGATCGAGTCCAACCCGGAGCTTGCCACCATCACCGGGGCCAACCGCCGGATCATGGAATCCCAGCGCAAGATATTCTCGACGTTGCTCGGACAGCCGGTGACTCAGCGCGGCTGCACCGATTTGACGCTGAGCGACTTGAAATTCTCCGGCAACGCCCAGCGGCGAAAGCGCCGGTGCCTGCTCTTCCACGGCAGCATCCTGATCGGCCTTGATTTCGACTTGGTGGAACGGACGCTGCGCCTGCCGGGCCAGCAACCGGAGTATCGTTGCCAGCGTTCGCACACGGCGTTCCTCACGAATGTGCCGCTGGCCCGGGAGGCGATCCGGTCTGCACTCGCCGCGGCCTGGCTGGCTCAAGAGGGTGAAGTGCCGGCCGAGACGTTGGCCCGCATCGATGGCCTGGTGGCGGAGCGGTACGGGCTGGCGAGCTGGAACCTTCGGCTCTGAGCGGACTTGACGGCAAGACTCTTTGGCCTATCGAGGGAGGCGGCCCATTTCGTCGCCCATCTTCGCGTAAAGCTCGCGGCCTTGCCGGGAATTCTCAATCAGGTCATCGGCCAACCGGATGCGTCCGGGCTCGAAAAGGGTGATCGTTTCCGAACCGCCGAAGCGAAAGTAGCCTTTCTCCTGGCCCTTGAAGACAGGCTGATCGGGGGAATAGGTGTAGGAAAAGCCACCCACCATCGTGGCTCCGACCTCGAACATCAGGACGTCTCCAAACGCACCGGTGGCGATCCGCGTGAGATTGCGCTTGTTCTCGGCGAGATACCGGATATTCCGCCGGAGCGCGACCGGGCTGACGGAGTAGAGCGGGCCGTTGAGCAGCATCGGGGCCGTGGGAATGCCCGCGACGGGAAAGTGAAACCGGTGATAGTCCACCGGGCAAAGGCGAGAGAGGACCATGGACCCGTCGCGATACTTGTCCGCCAAGGCTCGATCGCCGCAGAGGTCTTCGAGCGAGAAGGTCTGGCCTTTGACGAAAAGGCCCGGGGCTTCGCGGATATTTTGAAATCCTAGGTGCCGTCCGTCCGCGGGAAAAACCGCGACGGCGGGATCCGGGTGAATGGGCCGGGCGGAAGCAGCAAGCTCGCGGTAGAAAAACTCGTTGAAGGTGCGAAAGCTTTCCGGCGGGGCGGCGAATTCCGATACATCCAGCCCATAGGATTTGATGAAGGGCGCAATTTTCTCGCGGCTTGCTGGCGCATCCATGCGGCGGCCGTACCATCGGGAGAAGAAGGCCCGCTTCACGAACGTGTGCAGGCACACCCGGCCGAGCGGGTTGCCGTACGTCCAGCGCAGAAAGCCCTCGCCGTAGACTTGCTCGGTCTCCACCCGGCGGGTGTAGCGGTTGTAATACTGGATGGGTTCGTGCGCCATGGCGGACGGTGTCTCCGTAAAAACGATGCCGGTAACAAAGCACGGATCGAGGCAAATGCACGCGAAATTGCGAGGCTACCGTACTTCCGGAAGCGCCCCCAGTCAGCCTTGGGCGAAGGCGCGGCGCACTCTTCGCCACAGGGCCTGAAGGCCATGCTCCCGTTCGAAGGAGTAGCGGTCGGTCGCGGCGGTGCGAAGCTTGGCGAAGAGAGCGCGACGAGCCTGGACCAGCGCGGTCAGGCTATTGATAATCCAAATGGTGAGACCAATGCTCAAGACCGATTCCGGTTCGTTGCCATCGACCCAATCGCGAAAGGCCTGGAACCGGGCGAGCGTAGGCATGGTCACGGCGAAGATGACCCACGGACAGACGACGACACGGAGCAAGGCCGCACTGGGAGCGTGCGCGGGATGATGGACGCGCATGGCCTTCCACATGGCGACCCATCCAATCGTGAAAAAATCGCCGAGCGAGACTACGAGAAAGAAACCGAAAATGAGCAGGGCGTCGGTATCGGGATTCGGGATATATGACCAAATGATTCGGAACGCCAGGCTGGCCAGCGCAAGCACCGCCAGATGGGTCCAGAGCGCGTTCCGGCGGAGGCCCATCCATTCCCCACGCACGAACGAGCGAATCGAAAGCGGAGTGCTGAGGATCAATTCCAGCGATCCGTTCAGCCGGTCTTCGCACAACCGGGCCGAGGCCAGACCGGCGGCGCGCATTTTCAAGAAGAGATCGATCACGAACATGGTGACGATCGTGGCCGCGATGACGACTTGCTGGCTGGCCTCGTAATAAAGAGACGAGCCCGCCACCGCCAGAACGATGACGACGATGAGCAGCGGGGTCACCCACGGGGCGAGCCGGTTGCGGGCGTGCAGCCAGTAAATCGGATTGCGGGCCAGGCAAAGGAGGCGACAGGCGCGCCGCAACGGCCCATCGCCGAAGACAAGCGCGCGCGCCCAATCGGCCCAGGAGACACTTTTGCGCCCGCCCGCGCGGGTTTGCCAGACATGCGGAACGAGCAATGAGCAGAGGATGAGAATGCCGAGGCTCATCGCGAACTGGACGGAGGTCGTGAGCCAGAAGCGTTGCGAACTGAGCCCGAAGCGCGGGCCAAACGACAGCTCCAGCGCGTAGGCCGGGCTCAACAGCATGACGCCGTCCGCGAGCGGCAGCCATCCTTCGTCACGAAATACTTCCGACAGCCCGGGCATGCCGCCCACGAGAATCAGGATCATGCCGGCGCACAAACCCATCGCCGCGCGCTGGGCGCGCAGAATCGTGGAAGCCAGCAGGCCCAGCGAAATGGAGAGCAGGAGGCAACTGACCAAGGCCAGCGGAACGCGGATGAGATCCCCGGGAGCAACCCCGCCGATCAGCAGCATCACCGCAAACACGGGCACGACCGCCAAAAGGTTCAAGAAGGCGAGCAGCGATGCGGTGGCCAGTTTGCCGAGGATGACATCGTAACCCTTCAGATGGGTCAGGAAGAGCAGGCCCAAAGTATCTTCCCGCTTTTCGCTGCTGATTGCATCCGAGGCCCGGTTGGCTCCGCCGAAGAGACAGACTCCGAAGGTGATATACGCGATGAACTTCAGCATGAACAAGCCGTTGAACATCATCCCGGCGGATTCATCCATCGCCCACAGGAGCCAGAAGAGCACGGCAAAGCCGATGCCCGCGCCGTGCAAGCGCGCCCAGTAGAGGCGGCCCTTGCGCGCCGCGACTCGCAACTCACGTTCGACAATCGGCAGAATGACCATGCGGCAAGCAGCCTGGCTAATCGCCGTGACCGCTCAGGAGTATCGACAGCGGTCCCCTGCGGCTGTCACGCGTGAATTCGCGAATCGTCCGCGGCCGGTTGAGAGGGGCTAGATTCGCTCAAAGTAGCGAATCTTCTCCCAGTCGGTCACGGCGTTTTGGAACGCGGCGACTTCGAGGCGGCCGGTGTGGACGTAGAACTCGACCACGTCCGGGCCGAAGAATTCGCGGGCGAGCTGGCTGCCTTCAAGAGCGGAGACAGCCTGGTCGAGGCTGCTCGGGAGCGAACGGAGGTTTGCATCGATGTACGCATTGCCCTGGTAGCTCTCGCCGCAATCGAGATTCTCGCGGATGCCGGCTAATCCGGCCGCGATGGTGGCAGCGAACGCCAGATAAGGATTCGCGTCCGCGCCGGGCATGCGATTTTCGATGCGGAAGGAAGTGCCGTGGCCGACGACGCGGAAGCCGACGGTGCGATTGTCATTGGACCACGCCATTTTCGTGGGCGCCCAACTGCCGGGTTGGTACCGCTTGTAGGCGTTGATCGTCGGCGCGTAGAAGTAGCAGAGTTCCGGGGAGTACTTGAGCAAGCCCCCCAGAAACTGGCTGAAGATGCGCGAAGGTTTTCTGTCTTTTTCGTCCCAGAAAATATTCTGGTCCTTTCTCCACAGGCTCGAATGGATGTGGCAACTGCTCCCGGGCTCGCTCATCGAGGGCTTGGCCATGAAGCTGATCGCGCGATTCTGCTGCGCCGCGATCTCCTTGATGCCTTGCTTGAAGACGGTGTGCAGGTCGGCCACCGGGAGCGGATCGCTGTAGATGAAATTGATTTCGTGCTGGCCGCGGCCCCATTCGCCCTTGCTCGATTCGATCGGCACGCGGGCGGCATCCATCATATTGCGAATGGCGCGGAAGAGCCCTTCATCGCGCGCCGGTTGCATCGTGTGGTAATCGATGCGGTAATCGCTGGATGGAATCAGGTTGCGGTAGCCTCCGGCAAAGGCATCGGGGTAGGTCTGGTTGTACAGGAAAAACTCCAGCTCGCTCGCCACTTTGCACAGCAAACCGTCCTCCTCCGCGAGGCGATCCACGCAGGTGCGGAGCAGGGAGCGCGGGGCCTCGGCGACGAGACCGCCGCCGTCGCGCCCGAAATCGCAAATGACGAGCGCAGTGGCGGGGAGCCACGGGATTCGCCGGTAAGTCGTCTCGTCCGGCCGCATCTCGAAATCGCCGAAGCCGGCCTCCCAATTCGCGACTTTAAAGCCATCCATCGGGTCCATCTCGATGTTGACCGTGAGCAAATAGTTGCAGCCGTGCGTGCCGTGCCCGGCGACGTGATCGAGATAAAATCGGCCGGTGAAGCGCTTGCCGATCAGCCGCCCGAACACGTCGGGGATGGCCACGATGACCGTATCGATCTCGCCCTGCTGAATGGCTTTCTGGAGTTCCGCGAATTTCATGGGCTATTCCGCGATGTAAATATTCTTCAGTTCGGTATAGCCCTCCATCGCCTTCATGCCAAGGTCGCGGCCGAGACCGCTTTGCTTGAAGCCGCCGAAGGGCGCCTCGACATGCACGCTGCTGTGAGAATTGATGCTGAGGACGCCGCTCTCCACCTGGCGCGAAACGCGCAGGGCGCGCCGCAGATCGTTCGTCCAGATCGAACCGCTCAAGCCGTACGGCGTGTCGTTCACTTCGCGAATCATTTCCTCCTCGGAATCGAAGGGGCGAAGACAAACGACCGGCCCGAAGATTTCCTCGCGCCACACGCGATCCTGCAAGCCAGGCTCAACGATGACGGTAGGCTGGAGGTAAGCGCCGCGTCCGGCGGGACGTTCGCCGCCGCACGCGATCCGGCGGCCATCGCGCTGGGCGGTGGCGATGTAGTCTTCCACGCTGGTGCGTTGCTCGGTGGATACGAGCGGGCCAATCTGCGTTTTTTCGTTTGCTGGATCGCCGACCACGATGGCCTTGGTCGCCGCCACGAAGCGCTGCACGAATTCATCGAAGATTCGGCGCTCGACAAAGACCCGGCTGCGCGCGCAGCAATCCTGGCCGGTGTTCGCGAAAACGCTCATCGGAGATTGCGTCGCTGCTTTTTCGAGATCGGCATCGGCGAACACGATGTTCGGCGACTTGCCCCCCAATTCGAGCGAAACACGTTTAATGTCCCGGCTCGCCAGTTCCATGATCCGGCGGCCGATCTCGGTCGAGCCAGTGAAAGAGACTTTGCGAATGAGCGGATGCGTGACCAGCGCGTCGCCGACTTCGCGCCCGGAACCAGGCACCACCTGCAACACTCCCGGAGGCAGACCCGCTTCCGCGGCGGCGCGCGCCAGCCACAAGGCCGAGAGCGGCGAGAGCGAGGCGGGCTTCAGCACCACCGTATTGCCCGCCGCCAGCGCCGGGGCTGCCTTCCAGCACGCGATGGGAAACGGAAAATTCCATGGCACAATGGCCGCGATTGCTCCCATCGATTGGCGCAAGGTGAAATCGAATCCGCCGCGTGCGACGGGCAGCGTTTCGCCACCAAACTTGCCGATCGCGCCCGCGTAGTACTCGAACACGCGGGCTCCCAGCGCGACCTCGTCGCAGGCATCGGCGATTGGTTTGCCGATGTTGGCCATCTCCGCCTGGGCGATTTCCTCCGCGTGCGCGCGAATGACGCGGGCCACTTGAAACAGCGCCTCCGTGCGTTTGCCCGGGCTTAAATCGCGCCACCCTTGCCGCCAAGCCTTGTCCGCACCTTCGACGGCTGCATTGATCTCGGCCAGCCCACCTGTGGCCGGTTCAGCGATGACTTCTTCCGTCGCTGGATTGACCACCCGCCCGCGCTGCCCGCTCGCCGCGTCGCGGAATTGGCCGTCGATAAATAACTGCTGTGGGAATTGTTTCATGGCTCACAATACAAAACTGCCGGCACAGCGTGCCGGCAGTCCAAACTCATTTGGCAACAAACTCCCGTAGGATTGCCCTACTGGTTGCTCCGTTGCAAGGGGTCCCAGTAGCGGGAGTTGATCAGCCCGCGGGTGCCGCCGCTCACGGGATCGACGGGCGGGTTGATCTGCGAGTCTTTGCGGACTTCCGCATGGGAATCGTTGAAGACCGAGACGGACGCTCCGAGATGCCGTTTCGGTTCGATGCCCTCGAAGGCCTTCGAGCCGCTGGCTTTCGCGTCCATGCAGGAGGTCGGCCACCAGAGGCTGCTGCCCCAGACGGGCGGGTTGCCGTAGGGCTGCTTGTCGCCGATCGCCAGGTTCTCGGCCGGGCTCACGATCGAGCTGCGCTTGAAGTTCGGCCGCGTGCCGAAGCGCACGCCCGCCACATTGATTTCCTGCGCCGGGTAGGGATGAATCCCGAGGAAAAAGCCGTTGTACCCGTAGCCCACCAGATGGCAATCGAACTTCCAGTCCCAGCGAATGCCGTTGTCGAGCCGCTTGCCGGTGATGGCAGGATCGCGGAAGAGGTTGCTCATCCCGCGCGCGTAACCGATGATCGTGGTGCCCCACCAGTTCGTCAGCGAAATGTTCGCATCCGCGTTATTTACATTCTGATTGCGGTGCGCGGGAAAGGCATCGTTGTAATCGTCGGTATACATCTGCATGAAGGTCGCGATCTGCTTGAGGTTGTTCATGCAGGTCGCCCGGTGCCCCTTGGCTTTGGCTTTGGCCAGGGCCGGCAGGAGCATCCCCGCCAGGATCGCGATGATCGCGATCACGACTAATAGTTCGATCAGAGTAAAAGCCTGGCGGGACCATCCGTCAGGCCGTTGCGAATTGGACTTCATGCCGTTTCTGAGTGCCATTGCGATTGTTCGATTTCCAGCCAGCTCCGGCTTCACCGGTGGCTGCCACCGACTCTTCTAAAATCTGCCGCGCTCCCGCCTACTGATTGCTCCGTTGCAGCGGATCCCAGAAGCGCGAATTGATCAGCGCCTTCGCATTGCCGCTGTACGGATCCATCGGCGGATTAATCTGGTTGTCCTTGCGCACATCCGCATGGCCATCGTTGAACACCGCGATGCCTGTCTTCAAGTGGCGGAGGTTGTCGACTCCTTCGAACCCTCGGGTCGTGCTTGCCTTCTGGTCCATGCACGACGCCGGCCACCAAAGGCTGCTGCTCCACATCAAATCGGCTTTTGGCATCGAGTCGGCCAGCAGCAAATTATCCGACGGGCTGACGATCGAGCTGCGCTTGAACCACGGCTTCGTGGCGAAATTGACGCCCGCCACCGTCAGATTATCGCCCGTGTAGGGGTGCTGCCCCAGGAAATAGCCGTTATACCCATAACCGACCAGATGCGCGTCGAATTTCCATTGCCAGCGCACGCCGTTATCGAACCGTTTGCCCTTGATCGCCGGGCATCGGAAGAAATTGCTCGCGGCCTTGTTCCCGTAGCCCACGACCGTCGTGCCCCACCAGTTCGTCAGCGAGGCCCCGCCGTCCGAATGGTTCAGACCGTTGTTTCGATGGCCGGGGAACGTGTCGCGGTAGTCGTCGGTGTAGAACTGCATGAATAGAGCGATCTGCTTCAAGTTATTCAGGCAGGACGTGCGATCGGCCTTGGCCTTCGCCTTGGCCAGCGCCGGCAGGAGCATCCCGGCGAGGATCGCGATGATGGCAATGACCACCAACAGCTCGATCAAGGTGAAGGCCCGACGATCGGAAGGCAGGAACGTGGACGGGGCCGTGGACCGTTCCGATGTCTTCATCTGAAATATACGACCATTCATAAGTTCAATCGCATTTGCCCGCCGGGGTCGACGCTGCTCCGGGCCTGCTGACCCTTCGGGATATTCCTCAGCATCTTACCTTTGCCCACCGCTGGCAAGACCGATTTGGCACCCAAAACGGCTTTCCCCGCCTTGAGACGGGGCGTGCGTCGAGACGCACATTGTTGCTTGGACTCATCGGGCGGGCGGGACCGCTCCGCCTCTCCCATCGATTTCGAGTTTGCTTGAGTCCGGCCGCATTTTGAGGTTCGATGCGTGAACTCATGAATACCACGTCGCGACGAAAGTTTTTGCAGCGTTCCGCCTTGGCCACGGCCGGAGCGGCAGGTTTTCCGATGATCGTCCCTTCCTCGGTGCTTGGAGCAGAAGGGCGGACCGCGCCCAATAGCCGGATCAACGTGGCGGCCATCGGCACCGGCAACCAGGGCTTGAATGATATCCGCTCGATCCTCGGCGATGATCGCGTGCAGGTCATGGCCGTTTGCGACGTGAACCGGGAAAGTCCGGGCTATTGGAACGGCGGCGTGGCCGGCCGGGAACCGGCTCGGCGCCTGGTGGAAAAGCATTATGCGGAAAAGCTCGGCGTGGGCGCATACAAAGGTTGCCAGATTTACACCGACTTTCGCGAGGTGCTCGCCAACAAGGACGTCGATGCCGTCCTCCTCGCGCTGCCCGATCACTGGCATGCCATCCCCACCATCGAAGCGTGCAAGGCCGGCAAGGACATCTACGGCCAAAAGCCCCTCTCGCTCACTGTTGTCGAGGGCCGGGCCATGAGCGACGCCGTGAAAAAGCACCGCCGCATTTTTCAGACCGGCAGCCAGCAGCGTTCCGACGCGCGGTTTCGCCTCGCGTGCGAATTGGTGCGGAACGGCCGGATCGGCGAATTGAAATCGGTGAAATGCGGCCTGCCCCCCGGCCGTCCGGATTTTGGCAAGACGGGCGAGCGCAAGGCCCCCGAGCCGGTTCCCGAAGGATTCGATTACGATTTCTGGCTGGGGCCGGCCCCGGCCGCTCCGTACGCTCCCGCCCGCTGCCATGTGAATTTCCGGTGGATTTACGATTATTCTGGCGGCCAGGTGACGGATTGGGGTGGCCATCATCCGGACATCGCCCAGTGGGGCATGAACACCGAGCACACCGGCCCGGTCGAAATCCGCAATGCGTCCGGGGAATTCCCGCCCGACCCGCTCTGGAATACCGCCACGGAGTATGCTTTCGAATGCGTTTACGCGAACGGTGTGGTGCTGAGCATCTCCAGCAAAAACCGCATGGGAGTGACCTTCGAAGGCACTCAAGGAAAGGTCTACGTGACGCGCGGCGCGATCGAAGCCGAGCCGGCGTCGCTGCTGCAAACTCAATTCGGCCCGAACGAACCCCGTTTGCCTGAAAGCCGCGATCACTTCCGGAATTGGGTGGACTGCATCCTCTCGCGCCAGGCTCCGGTCGCGCCGATCGAAGCCGCCCATCGGTCCATCTCCATCTGCCATCTGGGCAATATTGCCCTCCGGCTCAAGCGTTCCGTGCTGCGGTGGGATCCTGCCCAGGAGCTGATCATCGGCGACCCGGAAGCGTCCCAGATGCTGAGCCGGCCGTACCGCGCCCCCTGGAAGCTGGAAATGGTTTGACCGCTCGAAACGCGCGAACCAAATCGGACGCAGGAACGTTGAACCTGACGTCATGCGTGCGAAAGTCCGGTTGATCGTTTTGCTGGTCCTGCTCGGGCTCGCCTCGGCTTTTGCCTACGCGGCGCGCCGGGCGAGCTTGGATCGTGTCACTCTGGATGTCGACGGCGCCGACCTGGCTCAGGTTGTCCGCAAACTGGAATGGCAGACGTGGGAGCGCATTCACGTTTCGCCTGGCCTCACCCGGAAAATCACGCTCAAGGTCGAAGACGTCCCGCTCGCCAGGGCGCTGGAAGCCATCGCCGCGCAGGCGGAATGCGAATGGCGCGCCCTTTATCCAATCTATCGCGACCAGGGTTCCCTCCGCACTTTGCTGCTGAAGATCGAGCAAAACCCGTCCTCCAGCCTTTGGACCAATTATGCGCCGCACCGTCCGCGTCCACCCTCCGGTGCTGGGCCGCTCGAATCGGAGGCCGCAGCCGACATCCCGATTAACTACCAGGCTCAGAACAGGCCGGCGTGGAAAGCGGCGCAGGAACTCAACCGCCTTGCGGACGAGGAAATGGTGCTCGAAGACTCCGTGCGCGACGCCGTGAACCTCGAGTTTCGGGAGGCCACGGTTGCGGAGGTTGCCTCCGGTTTGGCGCGAGCGGTGGGGCGGCGGCACACGCGGCTTTACGTGTTGCGCCCCTTTTTCCGGGAGCCAGGACAGCCCGGATCGGCCCCCGCTCCGAGCCGCGAAGTGGTGATGCAGTCCTTGCCCGGCGACCTGCGCAAAGCCTTCGAATCCGGCCAGCCGGTGCAGATCAAGTTCGAGCCCGGTGGTGGCGCGTCTCCGCCAGTCGAGCCTGTCCGGGATTTCGTAGCACCCCCGCCTCTGGATCCGGCGGAGGCGCAGCGGAAACTCCAGGAGCGGCTGCGGGAGAATTTGCGAAACTCGACCCCCGAGCAGCGGCTGGAGCGGCTCCGCCAGGCGCAACAACCGATGCCGCGCCCGCCCTTCGCTGAAGGAGCCCGGCCATGACTCATCCCACGCCTCGCGACCGCGCTTTCAGCCTCATCGAGCTGCTCGTGGTCATCGCCATTATCGGCGTCCTTTCCAGCCTGCTCCTGCCCGCCCTCGGCCGGGCGAAGACCAAGGCGCGCCAGGCCTCCTGCATCAGCAATCTCCGCCAGCTTGGTCTCGCGGTCGCCATGTATGTGGACAGCCATGATGGCCGCCTCCCGATCGCGGAAGCCATCCCGAGCCGGCCGGTGAAAACCAATGCGCCGCCGCTTCCCGCCATCCAGACGTTGTTGCACCCGCATGTCGCCGGCGTGAGCAATGTCTTCCGTTGCCCGGACGACCAGAAAGGCTGGTTCCAACGCGAAGGGACCAGCTACGAGTGGAACTACATGTTCAACGGCAAAACGCTGGAGGACCTCAAGGCCGGCCCCGGCCCCACCCCCGTCGGTCCCGACATGGTTTTTCTCGGCGAATTGAAGTTCGAGCCCACTCAAGCCCCGCTGCTTTACGATTTCGAGAACTTCCATTTTCCCGGAAGGTCTTCGACGAACGGCGCCTGGCCTCACAAGAACGCTCTCTTCGCTGATGGCCATGTCGGCCGGTTGTAGCCATCGGCCGGCGTGATCCTCCGGTCAGCTCAGGGCAGGGCAAACGCATGTAAATTCGCCAGTTCTGCGAGCGGGCGAGGTCCAGTGGAGCGGGTTCTCAACGCCCCAGAGCGCGCGCGGCCCGTCCCGTTCCGCCACCGCGTCGTCCAGAAACGTCTGCACTTCCGCGTGGAGCATGCGGTGATGGCCCTGGAGAGCCACGCGCTCGCCCGGCCTGGCCTGGCGGAGGGTCTGCGTCCAGGTCTGAAAGGTGGCGGTGAACTGGGCCGGCTCCAGCGCGGCGCAGACACGGTGGAAGGTGTCGTGCGACGGGAGGCCATGCGGCAAGGAGAGGAACGGGTGGAACCACTCCTCCTTGGCCCGGCCGAAAACTTCCCTGTCATGGAAGGTCTCGCCGCCGCCGAGCAGGATGCGGACGCCGATGGTCCGGAGGGAGGTCAGGTCGTGCCGCTGGCGCCGCGTGGATCGGGCCATGATGGTTTCAGGGGTTCGATCAAATCCGTCCCGCGAGGCAAATCAGGCCTCTCGTTGCCGATACACACTTTCTAAAAAAGGACCAGAGAAACATTCCCCCCCGGTCCGGCACGAACTTTTTAATGCGCTTGCCCTGAAGGCAAAAATGGAACACATCCGCACGCGAGGGGTGCGGCGGGTCGCGGACGGGCTGGCGGGCCGATCCGCAATCTCGCGAGGCCGGCCCCCAACCCCGGGGACGATTCGAGGGACTATTTCGCGGCGAACAGCTCGTCGAAAAAGGCGGTCATCGCTTTCCAGGAGCGTTTGTCGGCCCGCTCGTTGTAGGCGGCGCCGCGGGCATTGTCGCTGCCCGCGTTCCAATCGGTAAAGCTGTGGACGGCACCGCCGTAGGCGACGAGTTGCCAGTCGACCTTGCCCTGGCGCATTTCTTCTTCGAAGGCTTGTTCTTCGGCCGGGGGGACGAAGGGATCGTCCGCGCCGTGGAGGGCGAGGACCTTGCCCTTGATGTTGCTCGCATCGGCCGGCGTGGGGGTGTTCAGGCCGCCGTGAAAGGAGATGACGCCGCGGACATCGGCGCCGGAGCGGGCCAATTCCAGCACGGTGGTGCCACCGAAGCAGTAACCGATGGCGGCGGTGCGGGCGGTATCCACTTGGCGAAACTTCTTGAGCTGCTCGAACCCGAGATTGACGCGCCGGCGGAGCAGGGGGCGGTCGGCGCGATATTTGGTCGCGAATTCGCGGGCCTCCTGGGGGTTTTTCGGGCGGATGCCCTGGCCGTAGATGTCGACCGCGAAGGCCACGTAGCCCAGCTTCGCCAGCATTTCGGAGCGGCGTTTTTCGTAGTCGGTCAGGCCGAGCCATTGATGGACGACCAGGACGCCGGGGCGGGGCCCGGCGATGGCATCGTCGTAGACCACCCAGCCCTCCAGGGCGGTTTCGCCATCCTTATAAACGACCGCATCGCTGCGGATTTCGGCCCGGGCCGCGACGGCGGCGAAGGCGAGACCAAGAACGGATGACCACCAGAATGATGTTTTCATATTCAATAACCTCCCTGATCCAAAGTCTGCGGGCGGATACCGCAAAGTAGTCCACCCCCTGCCTATTTTTCGACCGGCTTCCCTTCCTTCTGCCAGGCGCCGAAGCCGCCCTGGAGATTGAAGAGATTGGTAAAGTTGAGGGTCGCCATCTTTTTGCAGGCGCGGGAACTGCGGCCCCCCGCCGCGCAATGGACCAGATATGTTTTGTCCTTCGGAAGTTTGGCGACCTCCTTCTCGAAATCCTCGGAGTTAAAATCGAGCAGGACGGAGCCCTTGATGTGCCCTTCGTCATACTCCTTGCGGGTGCGAACATCCAGCACCACGACGTTGGTGCCTTTGCGCAATTGATCGAACTCGGCCGCGCTTACGTCCTTGAAGCCTTTCGCGGCGGTGGCGGCCGGCGCCGGTTTAGGCGTGTCGGCGCCGCGAGGGGTTACGGGAACAACCGCGAAAGCGCAGGCCAAGGCGAGGAGAGACAGGGCGTGTTTCATACCCTCTTATCTAACCCACCCCCGCTAGTCGCCAAGCAGTTTTTTGAGGGTGTTCCGGGCGGCGTCCTCGCGGGCATCGGCTCCCCGGCCCTGAAAGGTGCGGCGGGCCATGTCGAAATACTCGCAGTAATTGGCCATGTGCTTCTCCGCGACGGGGTCCGCCCGGCGGTCGCGGCACTGGTGGGCGACGCGTGGATCGTAGCTGTTGCAGTTCAGGCAGACTTTCAGATCCGCGCCGCACCCGTGGCAACTCTCGGAGCGGCCGGGCGGCCCCGGCAATTCCAGGACCCAGCCGCATTTGTGGCAGTGGCGTGTCACGTCCAGAGCCTGCCACAAATGCGCCCCGCCGAAAAAGAAAAAGCTCCCGGAAACCGGGAGCTTTGCGAATTCGATTCAGCGGAGGCTTAGCTGCCCTTCTTGGTCTGCTCGCCCGCTTCCTTCCAGCCGGAGATGCCGGCGGAGAGGTGCTTCACGTTCGTGTAGCCCAGCTTCTTGGCCGCCTTGGCCGCCTGCTGATAAGCCATGCACTTGGGCCCGCCGCAGTAAGCGACGATCAGCGCGCTCTTATCCTTCGGCAGCGCGGAGGCGAATTTATCTTCCGAGGTCTCGAAGTCGATCGCGCCCGGGATGTGACCCTTCTGGTACGACTCGGAGCCATTCACGTCCACCAAGAAGACCTTCTTGGCTTCGATCGCGGACTTCAAGTCCTTGATGCTGATATCCGGATATTCCCCGGCATAAACGAGCGCGGCCATGGCCAGCGCCGCCACCATGCACAATAATTTCTTCATACGTTATTGGTTACTTTTGACGGACTCCCAACCTTTCCAATTCACCTGCCGCAGCGCAAATGGAAAATCGGGGCCGACCGCAGCCGATTTCCGCGCGCCCGGCCTGGCCCGGAAGGCGGTTTCTGTGCGCCGTGCCGGAACGGTTTAAGTTTTTTTGCGCCGCGGCTTTTTGGCTTCGACTTCGACCTGCCAAGGCACGGGGTCCGTGCGCAGTTTGGTGGGGCAGATGAGTTGGGGCGTTTGAGGATAGCCCTGCTCGTGGAGGGTGGCCGCGATTTTTTTAACGAGTTCCTCCCAGTTCAACGGCGTTTTGCTTTGGCGCTCCTGCAGGGTCTTGGCCAGAAACCAGGTGAAGGCGCCATTGGATTCGGAGCCGTGGCGGTACTCGTAGGCCAGTTGCTTTTCGTCGCACGCCTGGAGGATGAACGGCATGAACGGGCCTTTGTGGCCGAAATCGCGGCGGGCCTTGTCGTATTCCGTTTCATCGGTCGGCCGCAGCCCGGTGCCGCAGCCCAGCCGATGGAGCCGGCCGTGGCGCGAATCGGGCGCTGTTTCCCCCTGCTTGCGCGGGAGCACGGTTTCGCCGTCGATCTTGCGCTCGGTGAACGTTTCGATCTTCGGGTCCCACTTGAGCAGGCGGTGGCGGATATCGTCCGGGGGAGTCAACCCGCGCGCGACCAGCCCGCCTTCGCGCGTCATGCCGCCGGAGTGGCAGCAATCGAAAATGGTGAGGAACTGGGTGTTCTCCGGCAACTGGCTGTACATTTCGTAAAACTGGTCGTCCAGCACGGCCGTCTCCCGGTTCCAGGCGAAGTTGTAGGGAACGAGGCATTCGTCGAGCGAATCCACCGTTTCGCCGGCCCCGTAGGCGGGGATTTGCGCGCCGTGCCCCGCGAAGTAGAACACGCGGTTCTGGCCATCGGCCGAGCCATCCAGCAGCCACTCCAGCCGCTCGAGAATGGCGTCCGAGGTCGCGCGCTCGTTCAGCAGGATGCGAATGTTCTCCGCGGGAAAATCCGCCTCCTGCAACAGGCGGCTCATCAGGAAGACATCGTTCACGCAACCGGCCAGATTGTTCGCCGGATTTGGGTACTGGCTGATGCCGACCAGGAACGCGCGATGCGATTTCTTCTTGTTGCTGACGATCGCCGGACCGGCGGGCTTGTCCGCGGCCTTCTTCGATCGCGTGGCGCCGGCCACGAGCAACCGCGGCATCCCGGGCAGGTTGGCGCGGACGACCCCGGCCTGGGTGGCCGCATCCCGCCACACGGACCGCAAGGCCTCCTGGTGCAGCATGTACTGGGAGGCATCGTGGTTCAGCGGATCCCACGGCAAGTCGAAGGTGGTGGCATGCTGCGAGAAGTTGGGAGCCTCGTCCGGCTTGAAACGCACATCGAGCGGAGCGGTGAACACATTGTCGTTGCGATTGTAGAGATGAAACCAATGCCGCAGCGCCGGGATCGGAATGATGCGCCCGCCGAGGACTTGCCGTACCGTGGGATGGCCGACCTGCGAGCCGAAGGTCGCGAGCGTCGCGCCCGACACGCCCGGTTTGCCGGCGTTGCCCGGCCGGGCCAGCGTGTCGTAGGCAATCAAGGTGCCCATGCTGTGGGCGAGGATCAGTTGCGGCTGATGCTTCTTGAGCGCGTCGAGCATCGTGGCCCGCAAATCGGCGCGGAGCTTGTCGTCTCCGGCCCATTCGCTGACCATCCCGGCCGTCCACTCGACGGTGTCCGCCAGCCCTCCTTCCGGGCCGAAGGCCCGCGCCCGGCCGCCGAAAACGTCCTTCACCCCGTGCCAGAAGCCGGAGGCGCTCAGCCGGGCCACGGCCAGGGCCAGCTCCGCCGGGCTCAAGTCCGAGTTCTCGAAATGCTCGTTATAGGCCACGAAATGCAGCTCCGCCTGGCCGCCCCAATGGGCCATGGCCTGCGCGATCGCCTCCCGCCAGGACTGCTCCGCCGGCGTCGGCTGCGCGCCCGCATCCGGCTCGAGATGATTCACCCCATGCACACAGAGAATTCGGAGCGGGGCCGCGCCCCCGCCCGCGGCGGCGGCCCCCGTGGCCATCGCCCGGACTGGCTGCGGCGAGCCGAAGGCACGCGCCTGCGGCGCTAGGGTGAGGACGAGGCGGTTCGGGTCCTGCGGATGCTGGCTCGCGTCTGTCACGACCAGTCCATCGATGTCCTTAAAGTCTTTGAGATCACGCAGGCTTTGGGCATTGCCCGCGCTCTGGCTATCGAAGATGAATGGAACTTTTGTCATAGCGTTGCTCCTTGGTAGGTATGTCCGGAAATTGACCGGTCACAGGTTCTTGATCTTTTCGGTGATTTCGCGAATTTGCCTGACCACATCGCTGTCGCCGCTCCGGCCATGCCGATCAAGGCTCTCTTTCAAATCCTTCTTAACTCCGGGGAGATCGCCCCCCGCCTTCGCCTTCAGGGCCGCAACCCGCGGCGCGCCCATCCAACCTGCCTGCGCAAACAGATCGATGGTGCCGTCGATTTTGGCGGCGGGGACCTGATCGACCGCCTCCTGAGCCTTCAACACATCGCCTTTGGCCTCCTCGCGATCTTTCGCCAGTCTCGCTTCGGCCAGCGCCGTGGGATCCAAGCGTTTTGCGAGGGCCACGCGGATTCCTTTCTGGAGGGCTAATTGATCCGCCGCGTCGCCTGTCGCGAAGTACTGGGTGTACCGAAAGTCGGATTTCTGCATCGTTTCGGTCTTGCCGCTCATATCGGTGGTCGCCAGGAAGGAAGGCATCTTCACTTCCATCACTTCCGCATTGGTGGGGCTGACGCGGCCCGTCACCGGTGCCAGCGCCATTTCCTTGCGGTTAAAGCCGACCTTGACCGAGTCCGGATACTGGGCGGTGAGCCCGGACCAAGCTGCCTTGACGCCCAGCGAAGTGTCGGTGCCGAAGACGAACGGCCGGACGATCCCTGGCTTGACGAGGTGAATCTCGCGCCCGCCCGGAGTGGTGAGAGGCGCATTCTTGACTTTGAGCGTGGAATCCGTCGGCTTCTTCGCGGCCCCCGTGGGAGTTTCGGCATCGTACAACTCCGCGAACGTGGCTGCGGCATTGCCGCCGGCGAACGTGGTCGAAACGCTGGAAGCGATCCACGCCCCAGAAACTTGGAAGCTGGCTTCCACGGGCGGGGTTTGTCCGTTCTCGAACGTGGGCGCGACGACGACCTCGCGGCGGGCGATCGAGATTTCGGCTGTGGGAGTTTTAGTGTCCAGGTCCAGTCCAAGATTGGTCTTGGTCGCGAAGAACGTGGTGTTGTACCCGACACAGCCGGTCAGGAGGAACATGCCGGCAAACGCCGCCAGCAGTTGCAGACGATTCGTGGTTTTCATGGCAGGTGATTTTGGTTTGTTTCGACGGCCCCGGCTTCGTGCCGGGGGAGGAAAGGAATATTTGTGCCGATGCGGACGCTGAAGAAACTGGCGGTTGGCCACTCGAGGCCGAAGGCGGCGTTAGTGTCCGAGATCACAATGAGGCGCCGACTGTCGTAACCGACCGAGACGCCGTAATCTTCCTGGCTGCCGCCCACTTTCACGCCCACCACGCTATAGCCCTTCACGACGGCTTGGACGCCCTCGGCCGGCGGCTGGACCCGCATCCGCACATGGCCGAAGCCCCACAGGTGCTCGACCCCGGTTTTGGAATCGTAGTAGTGAATTCCGCAGCCAGAGAACAGGCTAAGGCCAGCCGCCGCCGCGCACATGCGCAAGCTTTTGGCCGCGAGTTCACAGAGTTTCGATGGTCGCCGGATTGATCTCATTTCGTCGAAGGCAAGGTGGCCGGTGATTGCGTCGCCGGTTTCACGCTCGAGCGCAGGCTCGCGATGCGGCTAAGGAGGTCGAACCAAAAGGGAGCGCCCATCGAAATGGCGGCGGCGCTGATCGCGAGGCCGAAGAGCTTCTGGAGCACGGCGATCCAGGTCGATTGCTGGAAGCTCGTCCACGGGCATTGGGCCCAGCCGATGGGCAAATCGAACCCGAATAAATGGCTCGAGGCGCTGCGGAAGAGTTCGTGATTGAGCCGCGCGATGGCTTCGGGAGAAAGGTTGGTGGAAATCGCTGGCTGGGCGTGGCCCGGGGCCACTGGAGTTGGGGCGGCGGCGGGCGCAGCCGGCGTCGTGGCAGGGGCAGTTGGCGGCGCGGCGGGTGCGGTCGGTGTCGCAGCGATGCGGTTGGTGAGCGTCGGCTGGTACTGTTGGGCGAGCTGCGGCGCGGCTTCGACCAGGGCCTTCAGAGCGGAGGGAGTATAGGAGAGGTAACGGGCGATCTTGAGCGTGTCGATATTGAGCAGCAGCACGAGCAGAGCGGCCCAGACGATCATCCAGGCGCGGGTGTAGCGGCGGAAATGGCCTGTCCATCGCTCCATCGTCCCATTGAACCACTCCTCCAGCCGCTGGCGGACTTGCTCGGGCGTCGTGGCCTCCGCCAGCATCGCGCGCAAGGCTTCGGCCAGTTCTTTGGAGAGCAGCTTAACCGCCGCTCCCTCGGCCGTGGCGGCTTTGACGAGTTCCGCCAGGGACGGCACCGTCCCGTCGCCCTTCTTATTCTCCTGCCCCAGCGTATCGATGAACGTATCGACAAACGTTTTGACCGGGAGGTAGGTCGGCCCCGGGTCTTTGCGGCCGAGCCAGGCCATCCAGACCGGCGGTGGCGTGGCGAGGCGCTGCACCAGCTCGTGGCTGAGAAGTTTTTTGCCGAGGTCTTCGCCGCACATCGTCTTGATGGCATCCTCGAGCACCCGAGAGCGCACCCGGCCCAACTGGCCCAGCAGGAACTCGTGCAGCGCGCTGCACATCAGGCTCAGCAGCGCAAAGACCGCCGCCAATCCGATCGCCATGTCCAAAATCATGCTCATGTTCTTCGAGAAACACCGAGGCTGACTCCCTGCTGTAGTGCGGACATACGTTCGCCCGGGAGCAGTTCTTTCAAACTATTTTCGATTCTTTCGGAACCGAACCTCCACCGGGATATCGGAGACAGGCTAAAGTGTTCGGCGCGGCCGCTTCAATGAAAAAGCCCGGTCGGTCTCTCGTTCTCGCGGCGGGACCGGGGGGAATCGATTCAGCGGAAGAGCGTTAACGGAGCGTTCTTGGCCGGGATCGGCGGGGCGAGCGCGGTCTCGTGCGACGGGTCTCGGAGAAGGGTCTCGAGAAGTTTTAGCGGATGAGTTCCGAGTGCAGGGGGGGGAAGACGAGCGGGCGGATCTGTTGGGTCATCCCTGCGGAGTGAAGCGCAACAGAATGTTCGGTGGCAGGGAGTCGGAGGTCGCGACGGCGAGCGGTGGGCGGGGTTTGGCGGCGGGAGGTTCTGGCATCGATTTCGCCAGCGGAAGAGTTTTGGCCAACGAGCGAACAGCCGCCGGGAGGTGCCGGCGGCTGTTCATTGACCTCGAGCGTGTTAGCAAATTTATGAGCGGCGGCGCAGATTCATTGCGCCCAGGCCGAGGAGGCCAAGGCTCAGCAGGCCCGCGCTGGTGCCGGCATCGGGCACGGCGTCGGTCTGGACGCGTTCGAGGCGGTCGATCATCAGGTTGTCGAACGAACTGATCCATTGCTTCGTCTCTTCCGAACGCGAGAGTGTTTGGATGCGCAGTTCGACCAGGTTCGCAAAGCCCAAGTTCAAGTGATAGGGCGTGGAAGGGCTGGCGGCGTTCGGCGGCACCGTGACGTTGATCCAGGTGGTATCCGGACGGAGCCCCGAAACGAGCAACCCGAGCGGATCGGCCAGGATATCCATCGATAGGACATCGAACAGACCGTCGCCACCGAGTTCGGTCACGGAGATCCGGTTGTAGGAACCGCTGCCGTTCTTGAAGTGAAACTCTCCGGAAGGCAGGTAGGATTGGCCCCAGCTCTGGGATTTCGAGCCCTTCACGCTCATTCCGTCTTCCAGATAGGCACGGTATTGGGGAGCGGCAGGATCATTCGGATCGAGCCCACCGGAGCTGAAATCGAGCGGCACCGGCGTGGCGACGATCGAACTGGTTGCAACTAACAGGCCAGCGGCGGATAGGGCCGACGCGGCCAAGGACTTAACGATGTTCTGCGCTTTCATGATACAATCTCTCGGTCAATCATGTCAGCGACCCTGTTCGCCAAGGTGAGTAGCGATTCTTGGGCCAAGATTTTATGTTATTCTCAACAGGCTATCCATCAACGATTTGCGATGTTTTCGATACTCCGTATCCACTGTTCGAGAGCTCAAAGATGTAAAAGGATTTTACATTTGGAGCCGCGCTTTCGAGGTTTTGCGCCGGTCCGCCTGCAAACTGGTTCCACTCCGTTCCCGGGCGACGGTTACGGGCGCGCGACCGCGCGATAAAAACGGAGGCCTTCGCTGGCAGAGCCGGGATCGGCGATCTCGATTTCCGCTCCGGTGCCTGGAAAATCGAGAATGGGCGACCAATTGGATAAATCCGGCGAACCCAGGAGCGTGCCGGCCAGCCCGGGGTGGGCTTGCACCAGCAGGGAGAAGCCGCCCGGCCGATCCGGCGAGGCCGCGGGGGATGGGCGCAGCGATGGCGGTGGAAGATAAGGGGCATCGGCCTGCGCCCCGAGGAAGCCGAGGAGTTGCGCGTCGGAGACCGCGGCCGGATCGGAAAAGTTGGCTCCGGCGAGTTGGGGAGGCACTTGGGGACGGCGGAACCGGACGTAATCGAAAGCGGCCAGCAAGTCCGGATTCGCGCCCGCCACCACCCCGCCGGCGGCAAGGGGAGCGCCATTGGTGAGCACGCGGGTATTCTGGTTGGCAAACCCGACCCGTTCGCAGAGCGGCCAATCGGTGTAGACCGTCAGGCCGGCCTGAAGCCGGGACGGCATGTCGGGACGCGCGTAACGGCGGTGGACCTGCCAGGCGCCGCCCTGGGCGCGCCGCAACGTGATCAGGTGCGGACCCAGCCGGGCCACCTGGATCCCGGCGCGCGGGGGAGCGCCGTCCGTGATGTTCAGGACCGATTCGCTGTTCCGGGTGGTTTTGACTTCATACTGATATGACCCGGGCTGGCTGGCGGCTCCGAGGGAGAGGAAGATGTAGTTCTGCCCGCCCGCCGTCCACTGGGCGGGACTGGTCATGGCGCGCGGCGTGCGCACCATAATCCCGGCCAGGGAATAGGAGGACTGCGGCGCGCCCGCACCCGACTGGCGGGTAGGCTCTACCTCGGTGGTGACTACGAAATCGCCGGAAGCCTCCTTGAACATGAGTTCGCCGCGCCATTCCGCATACCAACTGCTCGAATACGGCTGCATGAAGAGACGCCCGGGCCGTGTGGTGTCGATATCGAGCTGCGCCAGGACATCGTTTCCCCATCCCTCAACCTGATAGATGCGCTGCCAGTTGGCGATCGTCGGGCCGTGGTTAAATTCGTCGCTCAACGGCGCCAAATCGTCCTCCCCGCGAACGCAGGGGAGTATCGCCAAAGCGATCAGCAGAGATCGGAGCAGTCGGATTCTCAAGCCGGAGCGGATGCGCATACGACCTTCTGGTCAATCGACGGGGAAGCGTCAACCCGGAATTGGCTTGGAATCGCTGATCCGATCAATCGCTGGAACTGCCGTCCAAGCGAGCGCGGCTCCCGGAAGATCCGGAAGCCGCGCGTGCAAGCAAAGGTACTGCGTGTAGCGTGACTACATCAGCCGACGCGGCGCTTGGCGGCGGCGAGAGCCGCGGCCGAGAACGCGACCAGAAGGGCTGTGCCACCGGCATCCGGGACGCCGGTGGAAATCGGATCGGCGGTCCCCGAAATCTCGGCGCGGAATCCGGCGGGCGCGCCACCATCGTTTACCCTAAAATCGATGGTGTTAATGCCTCCGACCAGAAATGCGCTTGGGATCGAGAAATCGTGCCAGCTACCGAAGCCTCCGAAAGGTGTCGTTTCCCCCGTACTATTGCCATTGACGAGGATGTCCCTCGTATCGTTGTCGCTCGTGGATCGCCCTCCGATAACAGCCGTGGCGGGATCGAGCCCTGTCATGTCGAATGTGAGGCGGAACGTCCGGATGACGCTTCCGGGCTGGCCGTTCGCTTGCTGCCAGACCCACTTTGAGTCGGTGCTGTTGGGAACGTAAGCTCCATGAGCCGGCGCAAGGAGGATGGCATTCCCGCCCGTTTCGAGAATGCTGTAGTGAGGATCGGTGGAGCCGTCGGCCAGCACCGTCCCAGAATCGTCGACGCCGGTATTGTAGAGTCCCGGAATGGCGTCAGCCGAGATTTGCAGAGGCAGCGTGAGGAGCGCCGCCAGCACGGTCACTTTTAGTGGTAGAGTCATCTTGTTCATAGTTCGGTTAGGAATGATTCAATTCTCTCGTTTCAGCATTAACCATGCCCGGTCCGTAAACTGATCGAACATCTGCGCGTAACCCTTTATCCATCAGTGACAACCGGGTCCACCCTCAAAGCGACTTGTGGTCGATTTTTTGGAAAAACTGTAAGAATATCTAACAAGTTCCTGACTTTTGGCGGGACCGAGCAGACTGGAAGAACGAGGGCGCGCCGAAGTTCAGCTCTGTTTCGGAGGGCCGGGTATTCGGAGGCCAATGCTCGCTGAATCGTCCAAAGAGGTTGGGCCTTCATTTCGAGATCATTGCGTCGGGAGCGCTGCTTCCGGCGTGATGCCACCTTTTCCCCGTCCGGGATCGCATCGGAAGTGACTTTCGATTGGCGGTTCCGCTCGCCACATCCGGCGGGGGGCTCGCACCCCAAGGGACTTGAGTCGTGCCCGATCGACAATAAAATGCCCCCGGCACTCGCCGGGGGCGGAACCCATAAACCCCCGGCTTGCGCCGGGGGTTTGAACCACCAAACGAGTGAGGGGACCCAACCTCCTCACCCCAACGCACAAACCTATGGCACGATCCATGCCAACCTTTCGACGCCACGCCGGTCGCGGGGTCACCCTTCAGCAACGGTTCGCGTTTGAGCAGCCGCTTGGCCCGCCTCATCCGCTACTGGCCCCGTCCATCTCGCAAAATCCCCAAGTATTCCAACGAAATAGGTTCCCCAATCCACGCCGTTCCACGCATCGCCGTTCGTGCGGCCACGCTTTTTCCGTCGAACTTCCGCGCCAGCGTTCCCGATGAGCCCCCGCTCCCACCCGCTGATCGTTTTTCACCGTGCGCCAAATCCCCGCATGCGTGCGCGCACCGCACACCTTTTTCCCTGCCGAATGGCTCTGGTGAGGTCTGTGCTTCTGATGAGCGTCTTCGACTTCCAGTGGGGAGAACCGCCGCCCAAGCCAGGCTCAACTTGATCGCCCTTCCTGGAGTAAACATCAAAAGTATTTCATGGCAGAAACTCCCGGCTGAGAGATTCCCAAACGACTCCCAGGCAGGCTTCCCCCAGCGAAGGCTTCGCTCCAATCCGGTGCCATCCGGCGCGGCGCGGCGCGGGCCGGCCAGACTCGGCCAAATAATTTCGCTGCGCGCGGCGTCGAACCCGTGTTACTTCTGTAACGCCCGTGGCGGGCCTGCGTCAGGCCCGCCTCTTTTCGTTCATGAGCATCGGCCAGACATTGGTCAAACAGGGGTTGCTGAACGCCGAGCAACTCGAGCGCGCGATGGACCTCCATCGCCGCGAAGGCTTGCGCCTCGACCGTGCCATTCTCCAGCTCGGCTACCTGAAGGAGCGCCAGATGCTCGAAGTCTTTGCCCGGGAGCTGCATCTCCCCATCGTCGAGCTGGCCGATCTGGTCATCGACGGCGAGGCCATCAAGTCGATCCCGCCGAAGTTTGTCTATCGCAAGCGCCTCGTCCCCATCGAGCGGAACAATGGCACGGTCAAGGTCGCGATGAGTGACGCCTTCGACCATTATGTCCTCGATGAAATCCGCCTCGTCACCGGGCTCACCGTCGAACCCGTGCTCGCGCCCGGCGAGGAAATCGAAAAGATCATCAAGCAGCATTACGGCGTCGGCGGCGACACCGTCGAGGAAATGGTCGGCACCGGCGACCTCTCCGTGGTCGGCGGCGGCGAGAGCACCGAAGACCTGCTGGAGATGGCTCAGGAAGCCAGCGTCATCAAGCTGGTCAACGAGATCA
>CAYZKY010000075.1:0-29823 GCA_964478815.1 uncultured Verrucomicrobiota bacterium | reverse complement strand
AACGCCCTTGAAACGCTTGAAACGTTTCAACCAAATTTCAAGCACCACCCTTGATAATCAACCACTTGCAAAAACCGAAACCCGAAATTTTGAAAACCTTGAAACGCCCGTAAAAAACTACCCCTATGAAGCACGATCCTACCCTCGCCAGCCTCTCCGATTTCGAGCGCGATACCATCGCCAACGACCTCGAAGAACACCCCCTCACCCTCGCCTTCGATCAGCCCTGCCACCCCTTCCCCCACGGCATCGCCCTCGCTGAGCACAACCGAGCACGATATTCCCCCTCCCGCCTGAGCCCATCCCGCTCGCTCCATCCCGCCCGCTGCCGAGCCCACGCCGGTCTTCAACTTGCCGCGCCGCCGAACACGGGCATAGTATCCCCCAGATGGTCGATGCCGGATCCAGTTCGCCGGTCGCGCCTCCCGGCTCCAGCCCGGTCGCGTCCCCCGGCACGCTGCCGGCCTCGAACGGCTCAGTCGCCCCTCGGGTCGATCCTGGACCGTCCGCCATCATCATGCGCTCGTAGCTCAGTTGGATAGAGCAACTGCCTTCTAAGCAGTCGGTCGCGCGTTCAAGTCGCGCCGAGCGCACCATTTCCCTCTGGCTTGACGGCCCGGAGGCGGCGAGGAAAGGTCTGACTGTGAACACTTGGGCGTTGGAGCAAGCGAAAAGCCAATTCAGCAAGGTGGTGCAACTTGCCTTGCACAAAGGACCGCAGACGGTGACTCGCCACGGTGAGCCCGTGGTCGTCGTCATCTCCGCCGAAGCGTTCAGGCAGTTGGCTCAGCCCAAGGAGTCCGTGCTTGAGTTCTTCGGCAGGTTTCGCGGCTCCGGCCTTCGCCTGGAACGCCGCCGGGATTTGCCGCAATGCTTTCTCTAAAATCCCTCGCCGAACTACACAACCGGCACGCGGAGTCCGCGGCGGTGGAGGTCAAACCTTTCCGCCTCGGTTCCGAGACCTTTGGCCAAACGGGCGAGCCCCGGTTGATGGGCGTCATCAATCTCTCCGCCGATTCGTGGTACCGCGAGAGCGTATGCTTGAACGCCGAAAGCGCCATCCGCCGCGGCGAAGTCCTCGCCGCCCAGGGAGCGCACCTCATCGATCTCGGGGCCGAGTCCACGCTCGCCCACGCCGCCCGCGCCGATGCCGGCCGCCAGAACGGCCTGCTCCTTCCCGTCCTCGCCGGCCTGCGCGATCTCGGCGTCCCCCTCTCGGTCGAGACCTACGAGCTGGACGTCGCCCGCCGCTGCTTCGAAGCCGGTGCTTCCGTGCTCAACCTCACCGGCGCGCACGGCTCTTCCGACATGTACCGCCTCGTCCGCGATTTCGACGGAGCGGTCATCATCTGTTACGTCCAGGGCCGCCACGCCCGCGAGGTCGGCGATTTCGATTTCGGCGCCGACCCCATCGGGATGATGCACGAATACTTTGCCCGGGAAACCGAAACCGCCACCCAGGCCGGCCTCGAGAAAATCTTCATCGACCCCGGCCTCGGCTTTTACTATCGCAACCTTCAGGACAGCGCCGTGCGCATCCGGCATCAGATGACGGTCTTCCTCAATACCTTCCGCCTCCGCACCCTTGGCTTTCCGGTCTGTCACGCGCTCCCGCATGCCTTCGAATACTTCGGTGACGAAGTACGCAGCGCGGAACCCTTCTTCGCCGTGCTCGCCGCCCTGGGCAAAACCGACCTCTTCCGCACGCACGAACTCCCCAAGACCAAAGCCGTCCTGGACACATTAAGTCTCTTGCACTGACGCCGCTCACCCGCGCTCCAACTGACGCCCCTTGGTCTCTTCCTAACCGCCCGATGCCGCTCGGCGCTTGTCTTCCCGGGCCATTTGGCCATAGAGTCGCCTCGTTCAGCCAAAAGGAGAGAATCCGCTGCGAGGCGGCCAAGACCATGCACTCGATGATGTTACGAAAATCAGGAGGACTTTGTCGCAGGCGTTCCAGCCCCATCGCCAGCCTGGCGTGGACCAGTCTGTTGGTCCCGTCCGTTTTGGCCGTCGGCATTCGATTGCCTAATCAGGATCCCGAGGGGATCGCCCGCGGCAACGCCTTCGTGGCCACCGCCGACAACCCCTCCGCCGTCTATTACAATCCCGCCGGCATCACCCAGATCGAAGGCCAGCAAGTGCGCGTGGGCCTCTATATGATCTCCACCGGCGTGCGGCACACCTCGCCCACGGGCATCCGCTCCGAGCCGGAGTCGGATTTCCAGCCCGTGCCTCAGCTCTATTACGTCAACTCCCCGGCCGACTCGACCCTCAGCTTCGGCCTGGGCGTTTACGCTCCGTTCGGCCTGGCCATCGATTGGGGTGGGAACACCCCCTTCCGCTCTCGCGGCGAGGAAGGGAAGCTCCTCTACCTCGTCGTCAACCCCGTGCTGGCCTGGCAACCCCACCCCACGCTCTCCCTCGCCATCGGGCCGCAAATCGCCTATTCCGACGCCGAGCTGAAGCAGGGACTTTTCGTTCCCGGCGATCAGTTTCGCTTCAAGGGCGACGGTTTCGGCTTCAGCTTTAATGCCGGCCTGCGCTGGCAGCCGATCGATCAGTTGGCCTTCGGGGTGACGTATCGCTACCTCTCCACCGTCAAATACTCCGGCTCCTCCCACACCACGCCGACGACACTCCCGCCGGGCCTGCCCGGATTTCTGGCTGGGGCCTATTTCGGCCCGACGCCGACGAGCGGCACGATCCGTTTTCCGCAATCTGTCACGGTCGGCGCTTCCTATCGCCCGACTCCCAATTGGAACTTCGAAGTGAACGCGGATTGGACGGACTGGGACAACCTGAACCAGCTCGTCTTCCAGGGCCTGCCTCTCCCGCCCATTGTCCTGAATTATCAGTCGAGCTGGATGTACAACTTCGGCATCACCCGCCAGTTGCCGGGGAATTACTTCGTCAGCACCGGCTACATCTGGAGCGAGAACTCGAGCCCGGATGCCGGCTTCAATCCCCTCATTCCCGATTCGGAGCTTCACCTCGGCAGCATCGGCTTCGGCCGCCGCGGCCTGCGCTGGGATTGGGCCCTGGCCTACCACTTCGGCTACAACCCCGGCCGCACCGTCACCGGCAGCGCGGTTTCCTTCTCCGGCCAGACCGCCGACGGCGAGTACGAAATCCTGAACCACGCCTTCAACGTCTCAGCCACCTACAAGTTCTAACTCGTCAGATCGAGGCGGATTTCCTTCACCCAGTTCGCCATCCACTCTTCGAGGGGCTTCGAGCTGACCGTCAGTTCCGGATGCGCCTGCATCGTGAGGGTCAACCGGTTCTGGAAGGTTATGCAGCCCGCGCCGAACTTTTGGAGCCGCAGCACCGGCGGACAGAAGAACCACGGCCCAGCCAGCTCGGGAGCGGTCCAGCGGCAGTCGGCGTCCCATTCCCCGAGATTCGAGAAGCCGCCCAGGCTCCATTGCGAGGTGCATTTCTCGGTCGTGATGAGCAAGCGCTTCATGCTCATGCCCAGGAACCGCCCTGAGTAGTAGGCGTACCAATTGGCCCAATGCTCTCCCCGGGCCAGCGCTTCGTATACCGTCCGATGCACATCGCGCACCGTTTCGTAGGAACGGACGCGCACTCCGACGTAGCTCGAGAAGTTCTCCGTGTCCCGGCTCCGTTCGACCTTGCCGCGCAAGTTCACGGGGATCATCCACGGCACGACCGCCGCTTCGTCCATCAGGGCGGGCCGGATCGCCTTGGTCAGGTGCTTCAGGAGGAAGGAATTGACCGTGATGCCCAGGCGGCGGCAGAGGCGGCGCAGTTGCAGCGTCGGGGCTTCCTCGAAGACATGCCAGGCCACGGCCGAGGGCGGTTCGGAACGGCTGCCGGGGCGTGTCTTCCCCTCCAGCGGGCGCCACTGCAACCGCCGGCGAGGCGCGAGATACTTCGGCCAGGTGCGCAAGCCGTGCAAGAGCGAGGGCGGCGTGGGATGGCGGATCTGCGCCAGGCGAGGCAAATCGGCCCCGCGCTGCCGGAGAATCTGGGCGAGCCCGCCGATGCCGTCTACTTCCGCATGGCGGAGAAATGTCCAGTCCGGCGCGCTTTGCCCCGCACGAAGCTGCCCGAAGCGGATTCCGATAAACTCCCCCAGTTGCTCGGCCGCCACGAACCATGAACTGATCGGATCGCTTTCCTCCGCCATCGCCCTGTTTCTATGCCACCTCGTTGGAGCCGTCAATGTCGGCAGCGGAGCCGAGCGGAACAGGCGAATCTGAAGGACGATGGAAACGATCTGGCTCGGGCAGGAACGGCGGGCCCAGATTGCGGCTCGTAGACCATCCGGAGGACCACCCATCCTGGTTCCCTGATGCGCTGAATCTCGGCAGACAGAGGCTGGAACATTGGTGCCCCTGGCCCCACATGGTGCCGTTTTGGTGACACTGGATGTGTTCCTTCGTGAGCGACTTTTGGGCGGGCCCCGAGGGAAGGCGTTCCGCAGCCGGAACGCGTTTCGGAACGCGGAGAGGCAGCCGGCAGGCAAAAGCCGCGGAATGAGGCCGCGCGGGCAGCTGGGGAGCCTTTCGCGCCGCTGGCATGCCGGGTGCTAATGGACTTGGTTGGAGTTCCGCGCCAACGCGGAACTTGATCGTTCAGCGGAGGGTGTGTCAGCGCTCGGGGGGGCGCCCACCCCCTCCGACTGAGCCTCTCCTCGCCGCCGAGGTGGCAAGCCACCCAGAGGCGGAACCGGGGAAGGATCGCACATCGCACGCATTCGGAAAGAAACGACACATGGCCCGGAAAGTGTTCTGGCACCCCTGCCGGGCGGAATGGCCCATGCCGTCTCGTTCCGGCCACCCCCCGTTCGACAGGGAAGCTCGAATTTCGGCTCCCGAACCGCGCGCCGGATCTTTCAAAGGCGGACTGGCGTCCGGGCTCGAGGGCAGCGGTGACGGGCTGCGCGGAGGCTCGGACGGTGATGTAGCAGCGAGCAGCTTCCGAAGGCAGCCCGTTTCTTCTTTCGTTTCAGCCAGTTCGGCGCAACGGGGATTGAGCCCAAGTCTTTCCTGTGGTAGATTGCCCGTCATGGTCCGGTTCCGTCTGCCTGCCCGATCCGGAGCCTGGCGCCAGGGAGCGAATCGCTGTCTCGCTGGGTTGGGGGCGCTTTGGCTGGCCTTCGCCACGGTTTTTTCCTCCGAAGCCGCCTCGCTGAGAGACCGGTTCGCGGAGCGGGAGACTATCCAGGGAGCATCCGGCACGGTGGCGGGCAGCAACCGGGAGGCCACCCTGGAGGCCGGAGAACCGAGGCACGCCCGCAAACTTGGCGGTCATTCCGTCTGGATTTCCTGGACGGCCCCGGCTTCCGGGATTGCGACGTTCGACACGGGCGGGAGCGATTTCGACACGTTGGTGGCCGTCTACCGGCTGGAGGGAACCAACCCCAACCCCGATAGCTTGACGGCGCTGCGGAGCGCCGCCTATGGCGATGACGATAACCGGCAACTGACTTCGGCGGTCGATTTCGGAGTGGAGGCCGGGCGGACGTACGAGATCGCGGTGGACGGCTTCCGGGGGGCGACCGGGCGGGTGCGATTGAGCTGGTCGATGGAAGCCTGGGAACGGCCGGCGCCGGAGATCGTCGATCAATCGCCGGATCAGACGCTGCGGGCGGGGGACAGCGTAACGATCGGCTTCACGCAGCTTTCGGGGGAGGGCTGGGAGGCCGTGTGGTTTTTCAATGGCCGAGCCCTCGCCAACGGCGGCTCGACCCGCCTGACGATTCCGAGCTTCCGGGAGGAGAACGTCGGGCGGTACCAGGTGCGCTGGATTTCCGGGAGCGTGGAGCTTTCCAGCGAGATGATCGAACTGCAGTTCAACTCCGAAGGACTGGTCTATGCGATGGCTCAAGACAAACTGCTCGACGCCCCGGGCACGGGCATCGAGCCGGGCAGCTTGACCAGCGGAGGGCTGCGCGCGATGGCCATCGGGGTGGCGCGCGGGTACAACGGCCAGCAAGGTTTCAGCACGCTCTACGCGGCCAAGGAGGCGGGGGAGCCCGACCATTGCGGGCAGGCAGGCGGCGCGTCGTACTGGCTGGCGTATCAACCGCCGGCCAGCGGTATCCTCACCTTGGACACCGCCGGGAGCGAGTTCGACACCGTGCTGGCCGTCTATGTTTCCGATGGGCCGCTCCTGGGGTATGAGAGCTTGCGTTCATTGATTTGCGACGACAACGGCGGCCCGGACGGGCGGACAAGCCGGCTGCAATTCGCCGTCGAGCAGGATCGGGAGTACTACGTGGTGGTGGATGGCGTGGGCGGCGCGCAGGGCCTGGCCTTTCTGAACTATGCGCTCCACGTTCCGCCGGAGATTGTGGTTCAGCCGATCTCCCAAACGGCGGCTCCGGGCGAGAACGTGGTGTTCTACGTGACGGCGGAGGGAGCGGCTCCGCTGACTTACGAATGGAGCAAGGCGGGGGTGGCCGTGCCGGGCGGAACGGGCCCGGAGTTGAGCCTGGCGGGGGTGACGGCCGGAATGGCGGGATCGTATGCCGTCCGGGTGAGCAATGCCGGCGGCTCGGTCCTGAGCGCCAGCGCCATGCTGACCGTGCTCGCCCCTCCGGTGTTCGCGGAGCAGCCGGAGTCCCTGGAGGCAACGGAAGGGAGAATCGTTTCGATGCGGGCGCTGGCGGTGGGGAGCCCGCCCCTCGCTTACCAATGGCTCAAGGATGGCCTTCCGCTGAGCGGCGCGACGCAGGCGGAGTTGCATTTCGCGAGCGTGGCGGCGGAGGACACCGGAACCTACGCCGTGCGCGCGGCCAATCCGGCCGGGAGCACGGAAAGCGTCTGGGCGACATTGAAGGTCGTCGTTCCGCCGCGACTGACCCTGGGGCCTTCGCCGGCCACGGCCGTCTTGGGGCAGCGGGCGAGCTTTCTCGGCGCGGCCAGCGGGAGCGCGCCGCTAAACTTTCAGTGGTGCAAAGAGGGAGCGCCCCTGGCGGGCCAGACGGGCCCGGAGCTGACGCTCGATCCGGTTACGCTGGCGGACGCGGGCCTGTATTCGCTGCGGGTTTGGAACGCCGCCGGCGCCGCGGAAAGCCCCAGCGCGCTCTTGACGGTGCTGGCCCCGCCGAAAGTGACGCAGCACCCGGCGTCGGTGACGGTCGCGCAGGGCCGCCCGGTGGTATTGCGGTCCGCCGCCACGGGGAGCGATCCCCTGCAATATCAGTGGCAGAAGGATGGGCGGCCGGTCGGCGGCGCGACCCTGCCGGAACTGCGGCTGGCGGCGGTGGCGCCCGCGGATGCCGGCAGCTACACGATCCGAATTTCCAACACGGCCGGAACCGCGGAGAGCAACCCGGCGTTGCTCAAGATCAAGATTCCCCCGTCGTTCGTCCAGCACCCCGTTTCGCTCGAGGCGATCCAGGGAGCCTCGGCCACGTTCGAAGCGACGGTGAGCGGGAGCAGCCCGCTGGAGTATCAGTGGGTGAAGGACGGGATCGCCCTGCCGGGGGCGACGCAGCCGGAGTATTCGATCGCCGCGATCGGTCCGGAGGACGATGGGGCTTACTCGGTGCGGGTCTCGAACAGCGCGGGCCAGGCGGAAAGCGATAGCGCGATGCTGGCGGTGGTCGTGCCGCCTGCGGTGATGGAGCAACCGGATCCGGTCACCGTGTTGCAAGGCGGGGCGGCATGGTTCCGGGCCAGCGCCACCGGCAGCGCGCCGCTGACCTATCAATGGTTACGGAACGGAGACGCGCTGGCGGGGCAAAACTCCACGACCTTGATGCTGAATCAGATCACGACGGCGCACGCTGGAATGTATTCGGTGCGCGTTTCCAACCGGGCGGGAAGCGTGGAGAGCGAGAGAGCCGAGTTGACGGTGGTGGCGCTGCCCTCGATCAGCCAGCAGCCCGAGGCCGTTCTGGCGGTGCGCGGAACGACCGCGAATTTTCGCGTCGTGGCGGGCGGCACCGGGCCATTGCAGTACCAGTGGTTGCGAGAGGGCATGCTGCTGCCGGGCGAAACGGGAGCGGCGCTGGCACTGGCCAACGTCGAGCCGCATCAAGGAGGGTTTTATTCGGTGCGCGTTTCCAACCCGGCGGGAACGATCGAGAGTTGGGGGGCGCTGCTGACGGTCCTGATGCCGCCCGAAGTGGTCGAGCCGCTGGCTTCGCAGACCGTCCCGGCCGGCCGGCCGGCTTCGTTCCGGATCGGCGTGCGCGGCAGCGAGCCGATCCAGTACCAGTGGTCCAAGGACGGCCAGCGGCTGCCGGAAGTGCGCGGCGCGGAATTGTCGATTGCGGCGGTGACGCCGGCGGACGAGGGAATTTATGCGGTGCGGATTTCGAATCCGGCCGGTCAGATCGACGCGCAATCGGCCCGGCTGAGCGTGCCAGTCCCGCCGGAAATCCTGGAGGGGCCAAAGGCGTTGACGGTCGCCGCCGGCGAACCGGCCCGGTTCACGGTGTCCGTGCGCGGCTCCCCGCCGCTGCGTTATCAATGGCTGCGCGATGGGATCGAGCTGCCCGGCGCGACGGCGGAAGAGTTCCATCTGGGCATCACGACCCTGCTCGATACGGCGGCATACGGGGTGCGGGTGGCCAACGAGGCCGGCTCTGTCGAAAGTCCGGCGGCTCAGTTGACCGTGCTGGCCGCGACGGTTTCGCGGATCGAATACGACGCGTCGGCCCGGACAGTCGTCTTGCGCCTGGCGACGAAAGCGGGTGCCTCGTACGTGCTTGAAGCTGCGGAAGGAATCGAAAGCGGGCCGTGGGCCACCGTCGCGAGGGGGATCGCGGCCAGCGCCGAGGTCTCGATCCGGGTTTTGGTGCAGCCGGCGCCGGCGGTGTTTTTCCGGTTCCGATCCAGCTTTGTCGGCAATTCCAACAACTCCAACCTCGCCCCCCCGTGAGAGCCTGCCGTCAGCCAACCGGGGTGCGATCGTGTTAACGTTAAGGAATTTGATCGTTTCGACGCTCTGGCTTCTGGGAGCGATGAGCGTAGCGGCCGTGGAAAGCACGCTGATCGAGTCGGCGGGCCGGGTCGAGTATCGCGCGAGCGGCAACACGGATTGGCTGGCGGCAACGAATGGCCTGACGCTGGCCGTGGGCGACCGGGTGCGCACCGGAGACAAGAGCCGCGCCGCCGTGCAATTCTCGGATCGGAGCGTGCTGCGGCTCAACGAGCGGACGACGCTGGAGATCCAGCCGCCGCGGCGGGCCGAGGAACGCCGGTTCCGGCTGTGGCAAGGGATTCTTTACTTCTTCAATCGCGAGCAGCCCGCGCGTCTGGAATTCGAAACGCCCGTGGTCAGCGGAGCGATTCGCGGGACGGAATTCGCCTTGGAAGCCGATGAAGCGACGGGCGCGACACGACTGGCGCTGCTGGAGGGCGAAGTGGATCTGGCGGCGGCGGGCGGGAACCTGGCGCTGAAAGCAGGAGAGCAGGCGGAAGTGAAGCCTGGCCAGGCACCCGTGAAAAGCCCGTTGATTGACGCCGCGAGCGCGGTGCAGTGGGCGTTGTACTACCCAGCCGTGGTGGCTCCCGCGGACCTGGGTCTCACGGCGAGCGAGGCGGCCGCGCTGGCGGCGTCGCTCGACGCGTATCGCGCGGGGGATTTCCTCGAGGCGCACCGGCGGGCGTCCGAAGAGGCCGCGAGCGAAGGCGGCAAGTTGTACCGGGCCGCGCTCGATCTGACCGTTGGGCAAGTCGAGGCCGCGGAAGGACGGTTGCGCGGGACTCCGGACGATCATCCGGCGCGGAAGGCGCTGCAGGAGTTGATCGCCGTCGTGCGCGGGAACCCAACGCCCCAGGCTTCGGCTCCGGGGAGCCCCAGCGAATGGCTGGCGCGGTCGTATGGCGACCAATCCCGGTTCCAACTACGCGCGGCGTTGGCCGCGGCGGATCGGGCGGTGGCGGCGGCCCCGGAATTCGGCGCGGCACGGGCGCGGCAAGCCGAATTGCTCTTGATGTTCGACCGGCGCCAGGAAGCGCTCGCGGCGTTGGACACGGCCCTGGCGCAATCGCCCCGGCTGGCGTCGGCGCACGCCATCCGCGGCTTCGCCTTGCTCGATCGGCAGGACACGCGGGAGGCCCTGGCGGCCTTCGATGAAGCCATTCGGATCGAGGCCGGGCTGGGGAGCGCGTGGCTCGGCCGGGGCCTGGCCCAACTGCGCCTGCGGCAGCGGGACGAGGGATTGAAGTCCCTGCAAACGGCGGCGGCCCTCGAACCGCGGCGCGCCTTGCACCGGAGCTATCTGGCCAAGGCCTTCAGCGAGCGCGGCGAGCCAACGCTGGCGGAGAAGGAATTCCAGCAAGCGCAGAGCCTGGATCCGAACGACCCCACGGCGTGGTTGTATTCTTCGCTGCATCGCTGGCGTCAATTGCGGCCCAACGCCGCGGTGGAGGATCTCGAGAAATCGGCAGCGTTGAACGATCGGCGCGGATTGTTTCGCTCGCGGCTGCTGTTGGACCGCGATCTGGCGGTGCGGAGCGCCAATCTGGCTTCGATCTATCGCGACGCGGGGCTGCCCGAGGCCGGGTTGCGGGCGGCGGCGCAGGCGGTGGCGGAGGATTACGCGAATTTTTCCGGCCACCTCTTCCTGGCCAACAGCTATCGGCAATTCGAGGACCCAACCCGGTTCGACCTGCGGTACGAGAGCGTGCGCCAAAGCGAATTGTTGGTGGCGAATCTGCTCGCGCCGCCGGGCGCGGGAAACCTCTCGCAACTCGCCTTGCAGCAGGAGCATTTGCGGTTGTTCGATCCGCGCGCGCTCGGAGTCAGCACTTACACCGAGTATCGCAGCAACGGCGACTGGCATCAGGAGGCGTCGCTCTTCGGCAGCGTGGGCAAATTCAGTTACGCGCTCGATGCCTCGCTGGATTGGCAGAACGGCCAAAGCGGTTATGACTGGCTGGAGCGGCGGGAGGTGTCGTTGCAAGTGAAGCAGGCGGTGTCGAGCCAGGACGAAATCTACTTTCAAGCCGGCTACATGGAGGGCGAGGCGGGCGATATCGCGCGCCGGTACGATCCGGCGACAGGAAATCGCGGCTTCCGCGTCGAGCACGAACAATTGCCGAACCTTCAGGTGGGCTGGCACCGCGCATGGTCGCCGGGGCATCACACGCTGCTGCTGCTCTCGCGCTGGTCGGACGATCTCAGGCTGCACGATCCGCAGGCGGGCATTCCCTTTTTGCGGCAGATCGGCGGAACGACCACGAGCGTCTCGACGCCGCCGTTGTTCGACTGGAACCTTGCGAGCGAGTTCACCTTATATTCGGGCGAATTGCAGCACATCTGGCAAACGGAGAATCACGCGTTGATCGCCGGAGTGCGCGGCCAGTTCGGCGAGGTCGAGCCCGACTCGCTCTTGAGCCGGGCGTTGACCGGCGTCGTGGCAAACGACCGGTTCGACGAGAGTCTCGACCGCCAGACGGCCTACGCCTACTACCATTGGCAGGTGGCCCCCTCGCTGAAGCTCGTGGCCGGGTTGAGCTACGACCGGCTGTCCTACCCGGTCAACACCGAACTGCCGCCCATCAGCCAGGGAGATCGATCGCGCGATCTGATCGCGCCAAAAGCCGGACTGCTCTACACGCCGTGGCGCGATGGGCTCTTTCGGGCGAGCTACGCGCAGTCGCTGGGCGGCGTCTTTTTCGACAACAGCATCCGCCTGGAGCCGACGCATCTGGCCGGCTTCAATCAAACCTATCGCAGCCTCCTGCCCGAATCCGCCGCCGGGCTGGTGCCGGGGACGAAGTTCGAGACGATTCAGGCGGGGTTCGACCAGTCCTGGCCGACCCGGACCTACTTCGGCCTCGAGGCCCAGCACTTGCGGTCCGATGGCGGACGGACGGTCGGCGTTCTAACAAACTCCCTGCCCTTGCCGGTGCCGGATTCGGCCTCGAGCACGTTTCAAACGCTGGAGTACCGAGAGCGGGGGCTGTCGACCTACCTGGTGCAACTATTGGGCGATGGGCTGTCGCTCGGATTGCGCTACCGCGTGAGCGAAGCCGAATTGACCGGGCGGTTTCCGAACATTCCCGACACGGCGACCGGGCTGGCCGGCCTCGAACAGGACGAGCGGGCGGTCTTCCATGAAGCCTCGTTCACGCTGAATTATCAGCACACGAGCGGATTCTTCGCCCAATGGGAGTCCGTATGGCATTTACAGGAGAATGATGGATACACCCCGCCGCTCGCGGGAGACGAGTTCTGGCAGCATCACGTTTTCGTCGGATGGCGCTGGCCCAACCGGCGGGCCGAAGTGCGCGTGGGGGTGCTGAATCTGAACGACGCCGATTACCGGCTGAACCCGCTGAGCTTGTATCGGGGCCTGGTGCGCGAGCGCACGGCCGTGGCGAGCTTGCGTTTGAATTTTTAACGAGCCCAAGGCTCGCCGCCGTGCCGCGCCGGGGGTAATGTCCCGGCACAACGATGATTGGCGGACGCCCAGCGTGGGAGCGGATGGCCGGCGCGGCCCTCCTGGCCTTGGCCACAGCGGCGCTTGGACTGGCGCTGCTCCGCCCCGAGTCGCCTCTCGGGGCGAATCTTCAGCGAGCCAGCTACGACAGTTATTACGCCTGGCTCGATCTCGCCGCCTTTCCCACGAATCGCTCCCCGGTGGTCCTCGTTTATCTCGATCTCGACTCGTACCAAAGCCGCGGGCTCGACCCCGCCAAACCGTGGCCCCGCGAACTTCACGCCGAACTGGTGCAGCGCCTCCAACGCGCCGGCGCGCGGTCGGTCGTTTTCGACATCGTCTTCGACACCGCCGCGCCGGAGGGAACCGCGGGAGCGGCAGCCGACCGCGCCCTCGCCGAGGCGATGCGCGCACAAGGGCGCGTGGTGCTGGCGGCGGAATTCGGGGTCTCGAGCCAGGCGTCCGGCTCCGGAAGCTGGGGCCGCACGACCCGGCTGGCGCTGCCTGCGGCGCCTTTCGTGGAGTCGGCGGCGGGTTGGGGCTTGGGCGAAATCGGCATTGACGAGGACTTCGTCGCCCGCCGGCACTTCCAAGGACGCTCTCACGGAGGCGAGTTCCGGCCCAGCCTGGTGGCCGCGGTGGCGCGCCAGCTCGGACTGGCCGCGGCTGCGCCGGAGGAGGAGCGGTGGATTCGGTACTACGGGCGGCCGTTTGCGCTGCCGCACACGAGCGTCCGGCAGGCGCTGGACCCCACCGCCATCCCGGACGATTTTTTCCGCGAAGCGGTGGTCCTGATCGGCGCGCGCCCGATGGCAAGTCCCTTCCGGGAGCGGCGCGACGAATTTCGGAGCCCGTTCCATACCTGGCTCGAACGGGATTTATTTCTGCCGGGCGTCGAAGTCCATGCCACCCAACTGTTGAACCTGATCCGCGGGGACTGGCTTCGGCGGCCGGCGCGCGGGCGGGAGCTTTGGGTGTTTGCGGTCTGCGGTTTGGCGATTGGCGGCGCCGCGATCTGGCTCCGCCCCATCCCGATGGCCATCGTCGGCGTGGCCCTGCTGGCCGGGGTCGCCGTGGCGGCCGTCATCCTGTTCCGCGGCGCGAATATCTGGTTCCCCTGGATCATTCTGGCGGGAGTGCAGGTGCCCGTGGCGGTCGGCGGATCGGTGTTGTTCCATTCGGTCGAATGGTACCGCACCCGGCGGCGGCTCGAAGCTTCAAAGAGGCAGGCCGAAGCCCGCATTCGGGAGCAGGCGGCGCTGCTGGACAAGGCGAACGATGCGATCCTGCTGGTGCGGCTGGATGGCCATATCGAGTATTTGAATCCCAGCGCGGAACGCCTTTTTGGATCGACCCCGGCCGAGCGCCAAAACGGCATCGCCGCCTACGCAGACAGCGAACAGGAGCGGCTCCGCGAAGCGCGCCACGTCACGATCGAGCGCGGCGAATGGAATGGCGAGCTCCGTCAACGCGCCCGGAACGGCGAGGAGCGCATCGTGGCCAGCCGCTGGACGTTGATCCGCGATGAAGAAGGTCGGCCGAAATCGCTGCTGCAAATCAATTCGGACATCACGGAGCAGAAGCAATTGGCCTCCGAAGCCGCGCGGCTGCAGCGCGTGGAGGCGATCGGCACGCTGGCCAGCGGCATGGCGCACGATCTGAACAATGCGCTCGCCCCGGTGCTGATGGGGGCCCAATTACTTCAACGCGACTCGGCGAATCCCGAAACGCGGCGCGTGCTGGGGTTGATGGAGACCAGCGCCCGCCGCGGGGCGGAGATGGTGCGGCAGGTGCTGCTCTTTGCCCGGGGCCGGCGGGCCGAGTCCGATCGCCTCGATTTGCGCCCGCTCGCGCGCGAAATCGAAAAACTGGCGCGCGAGACCTTTCCCAAGAATATCGTCATCCGCGCCCATTGGCCGGACGATCTCTGGCTGGTGCGGGGCAACCCGACCGAGCTGCATCAGGTGTTGCTCAATCTCTGCGTGAACGCGCGCGATGCCATGCCGTCGGGCGGGCACCTCTCCCTCGCGCTCGATAACGTGCCGGCCGCCGAGTTGGCGGAAAGAGCTGCCACCGATCGGCCGGAGGGCGACGCGATCTCGCTCATGGTGTCCGACACCGGCACGGGCATCCCTCCCGAAGTCCTGCCTCGCATCTTCGAGCCGTTCTTCACGACAAAGCCGGAAGGCCGCGGCACGGGTCTGGGGCTTTCCACCACCTTTCGTATCGTGAAAGCGCACGGCGGCGTGATTCGCGTGGAGAGCCGTCCGGGCGAAGGAACGACCTTCGAGATTCTTCTGCCGCGCCTGAGTTTCACGCCGCAACCAGAATTGGCGGATTCCGGGGAAACCTCTCCCCTGGGGCGGGGGGAAACGATTCTCATCGCGGATGACGATCAGGCGGTGCGGGAACTGCTGCAGCGCGGCCTGGAAGAGCATGGGTACCGGGTGGTCACCGCCGCCAACGGCGTGGAAGCGCTCGCGCTTTGCCAGGCGAATGCGGAAGTGGCGGCCGTCCTTTGCGATTGCTCGATGCCGGTCATGGATGGACGCCAGGCGGCGGCCGAAATCCGGCGGTTGCGCGGCAAACTGCCGCTGCTGTTGATGAGCGGCGAGGGCGATCCTGCTGGAGCGGAAGACGGCTGGCTGGCCAAGCCCTTCGCCATGCCCGAGCTGCTCCAGCGGCTTCACCGCGCCTTGAGCGCCGCCATCGCTCCCCTTCCCGGTTCCTCCGATCAAAGCATGCCCCGAAACAACCCGTAGAACGATTCGATCAGCTTCGTGCTCCAGGGCCGCTTCCGGAAAGCCTCCGGGTCGATCCGTGTGGAATTCGCCTTGTCCTGTTCGAAAATCTCGACCTGACGGCGCGCGAATTCGGCATCCAGCACATTCAGATTGGCCTCGCCGTTGATTCGGAACGAGCGGTCGTCGAAATTAATCGAACCGGCGGTCACCCACACCTCGTCGACGATCATGACCTTGAGGTGAAGCTTCGCGGGCTGATATTCGTAGAACTCGACTCCGGCCTCGAGCAGCCGGTCCCAGCGGGAGCGCGCCGCGCGCCGCACCATGTTCCAATCGGTGGCTCCGGGCGTGATGACCTCGATCTTCACTCCGCGCTGGCGGGCGGCGAGGAGCATCTTGATCGCGAGATTGTCCGGCACGAAATACGAATGAGCCAGCCGGATCGAGCGCTGCGCCGCGGCAATGGAATACAGATACAGCAGGCGCGCATTCTCGGCGCCATCCACCGGTCCGCTTTTGAAGCACTGGGCCAGCATCCCGCCTCGATTCGGAATGTCCGGGAAGTAGGGCTCGCCGTGCAGCACTTCGGAGCGCATGCGGGTCCAATTATCCATGAAGACCCCCTGCATTTGCCCCACTACCGGCCCTTCGACGCGGTACTGGTTCTCGCGCCAAAAATCGTTCGATGCGGTCACCCCGTCCCAGTCCCATTCGTCGGCGATGCCCATGCCGCCGATAAAACCGACCTTCCCATCGATCACCAGCGTCTTGCGATGCGTGCGGTGATTCCAGCGCCAGGGATTCCAGGGGCGCATCGGATTGAAGATGACCAATTGGGCGCCCGACTCGCGCAGGCGCTTGCGGTCCGCGCGCTTGAATTCGAACGCGCCGATCCCATCGACCAGGCACATCACCTTCACCCCGGCGCGGGCTCGTTCGCTGAGCGCCTCGATAAAGCGATCACTCACTGCGCCGGAATCCCAAATGAAGTTCTCGAACGTGACGCTGTTCGTGGCGGACGCGATGGCCCGGAGCATCGCGGGAAAGAAGTTAGTGCCGTTCAGGAGTGTTTCGACGTGGTTGCCGGGCACCAGCGGCGCGTGCAGTTGCTGGCTGAGCGTGTGCGCGAACTGGATATTGGTGACGCCGTAATCGGTGATCAGCGGCGTGCGAATGATCTTCTCGATCCCGCGCACGTCGATCACGGCGCCGGCCAGCACCAAGCCCAGCCAGAGCATCGGAATGAACCGCAAAGACTGCATTCTCCAGAGGCGGCTGAAAATGACACGGGCGCGGGCGCGGTGCAAATGTTTGCTCAACGCCCGTCCGAAAGTTCCGGCAAGGCTGGCGGCGAGAACGGGTCTGGCCGGAGGCGTAGAATTAAGGAACAGTGCCCCGCCGCGCCCGGTCGCGGCGTATGCCAGCCACCGATCCGCCCAACGCCAATTCCCGGAACGAGCCGCCGGAAGCCAGCCCTTACGAAGTGTTGCGGAACCGGGATTTCCTGCTGTACTTGATCGGACGGTTCGTCGCTTCGTTCGGACAGCAGATGCTCACCGTCGCCGTGGGGTGGGAGCTTTACGAGCGAACGCACTCGGCGCTGGCCCTGGGCCTGGTGGGGCTGATGCACATGATTCCGATGTTCGCCTTCACGCTCGTTGCCGGGCATGTGGCGGACAATTTCGACCGGCGCAAGACCATCCTGTGGATGCTGGGCCTGATGACGGTGGCCAGCGGCGGCCTGGCCGTGGCGTCCTCCCTCCAGGCCCCGATTCCGTGGACCTACGCCTGCATTTTTCTCGCCGGAACCGCCCGGACCTTTCTCTGGCCCGCCAGCTCCGCCTTCATGCCCCAACTGGTGCCGCGTCCGCTCTTTCCCAGGGCGGTCACCTGGAATACGGGCACGTTTCACCTTTCGGCCGTGTCCGGCCCGGCGGCGGGTGGCGCAATGATCGCGCTGACCGGTTCGGCGACGCCGGTCTTTGTCTTCGATGTCTTCGCGGCTGTCGCCTGCCTGGCGCTCGTCGCGTCGCTGCACGCCCGGCATCTGGTCACCGAACGGGAACCCTTCACCCTGCGCAGCATGGTGGAGGGATTTCGATTCGTCTTCGCGACGCCGATCGTTCTGGGAATCATCACGCTGGACATGTTTGCCGTGCTGCTGGGCGGAGCCACCTCGCTGCTGCCGGTTTACGCGAAGGACTTGCTGCACGTCGGCCCCGCGGGTCTCGGGTTGCTTCAGGCCGCGCTGCCGGCGGGAGCGCTTGGCTGCTCGTTCGCCATCGCTCACCTGCCCGTCATTCGCCGGGCGGGGCGAACGCTGCTTTGGTCCGTCGCGATTTTTGGCGTGGCCACGGTCTTGTTCGGCGTGTCGCGAAACTTCTACCTCTCGCTGGCGATGCTGGTGATCTGCGGCGCGAGCGACAACGTGAGCGTGGTCATCCGCCACACGCTGGTTCAGCTTCTCACGCCCGACGAAAAACGCGGCCGGGTGTCCGCCGTCAACGCGCTGTTCATCGGCACTTCGAATGAGCTGGGCGGGTTCGAATCGGGCGTGGTCGCGCACGCGCTCGGCCCGATCTTCTCCGTCGTCTCCGGCGGCATCGGCACGCTGCTGGTCGTGGCCGGGGTGGCCTGGAAATGGCCGGAAATCCGCCGCTACGGACGGCTCGGCGGGGGCGGTTCCTGAAACGAAGTTACCTCAAGACGATGTTCGTGCTGGCGGCGAGCCAGAGTCCTTCGTAGGGGGCGGAGTTGACCAGCAGATGGGGGCGACCATTGATGAGGGTCTGTTCGCCGATTGCGAATTGTAGTGGGGTGCGGGTGAAGAACGTGCTGTTCGTGCGCACGGTGCCGTTGGCGGTGAAGCCGAAGAGTTCATGCGTGCCCCGCCGCAATTCGGCGGATCGGGCGGGATGGTAGACCAGCCGCTGCGCGAGAAACCCCTTGGCATAGACCTCCGGGTATCGTTCCTCGACGAACCACCCCTGGTGCGGCCCCTCCTCCAGGCGGATCAACCGTCCTTCGAACGTCGGACGCTTCTCGATGAAGAGCGCGGAATTGAGCACGTTGCCCGTCACGGCGAAGAGATTGGTTTCCAGCACCGTCACGCCATCCGGCGCGAACCGGTAAAGCGGATGCGTCCCGGGGGTGAACACCACCGTCAGCGGGTCGAGCCGGGCCGGGTTCGGATAATCGAGGAACAGTTGGTCGGCCATCGCGGCGAAACGCGCGTCCTGCGTGAAGGAGTAGAGATTGAGCAGCCCCTCGACGTGGGAGAAGTGGTAGCTCCCCCGATACTTGAAACTGTGCTGCACGCAGTAATCGCTCACATCGCCCGAGTTTCGGATCTCCCCGTGATAGCGCAGGATCGTCGCCACGCCCGCCCGCGCCAGCCGGAGCGCCTCCGCGTTCTGCGTCAGCAGATAATACTCGCACAGGCCGAGCACGGCGTAGATATGGCTGTTCCAGGTGCGGTCGGGCTCGAGGCCGGGGAACTCCTCGAACCAGAGATACCCGGCGGCATCCGTCATGACGAACCCGGGAGTGGCCGCGTCCCGGAACGGAATCAGGAACGAGGCGAACACCCGGTCCGCCGCCGTTCGGTACGATTCCTGGCCGGTCACCTTGAAATAGCGGATCAGCGCGCTCAGCGCCTGGCCTTGCGGCAGGGCCGAGAACCACGGCGCGGTGCGGCGCAGCCGGGCGAGGCCGTGCAGGTCGATATCGAAGCGGTAGGGAAAGAACCAGGCCCCTTCGTGCTCCAGCCGGTTGGCGAGGATGCGGTCGAGATGCGCACGGGCCCGGATGAGGAGGTTCGGGTTCGAGCTGAGCCGGTAATTGCTGAGCAAGGTCTGCAACACATACTGCGCCTGCGCCGCCGGGTGATCGACGACTTCGTCGCCCGCCCCGAGCTTCACGACCACGATCCCTTCGCCATCGAAAGCCTGTCCGGAATCGAGCGGGCGGAGGGCCTCCGAGAAGTAGGGCAGGTCAGCCTCAGCGGCCGGAGAGAGATTAACCGGCTCGATCAGCAGGCCACTCACCGCCTGCAGCCGGAAAAAGGCCGGAGAATCGGCAATCGGCACGGAGAAAGTTCCGGCGGAGGAAGCCTCGCCCAGATTCGCCCAACCTGCCGGCGGCGTCTGGGTCCGCTGGAGTTGGTACCGGCCGGGCACGTCGGGGGTCAGAACGACCACCGCCCCGCTCTGTTGAATCGAAAGCCGGACTTCCCCAGCCGCCCTTCCGCCGGCCGCCGCCAGCATGGTCCAGACCAAAGCTAGCCACCGGCCACCTCGCTTGAAATACATTCCGCACCCCTCCTTGAACATCGCGTGCCCTGTGGGTACGGGAACCTCTTGGAAAGTCAACTCCGCAGCTTTGGCGTCGCGAACCGGCAACCCTCCATTTTGCGGCAGGGCCAGCGCACGGCTGATCCTGGAGACCGGGACGGGGGGGCGGAGCCGGTTTTTTCCGGGCGCGACGACACCCCTCCCCTCCAATGTGGTAGAATCCGGAGAATTTACCTGCGTTTGCCCTGGCCTTATTCCAGTTCGCGTTCCAGATGAGACGAAGGCGCGCCGGGATTTTGGCCGCTGGCAAGGCGCGAGGAGGGAGCATAGCCTTGCGCTCTGTGACCGACGAGCCACGCAGCCAGCGGTCGAAAGACCAAGTGCATTCGTCTCATCTGGAACGCGAACTGGAATTTGCCCCATTTTCATGGCCCGGCCCACCCGCCCTGCCATGCGGGAAAGGACTCTGCCGCCGTGAGATACGGCGGAAAAAGGCTAAAAAAATCTCCAAAAAATACTCTTGACGTCCCCCTGCCTCTCCGATAAAACGAAGGCAGATTTTTAAGCCAGTAACAGGGATCGATCTAAAAACTCAGAGGGAAACTATGCGAAAAACCACGATTGGATTCTCGGGTGTGGCTGCCTTGGCCGCCTCGGCACTGCTCTCCGGCATCTCCTCCAATGCCCAGTTGCCATTTACCGTTTACGAGAACCCCGCCGACTTGGACGAAGCCACGCGCACCGACCAGGGCAATGCTGAAATCGGCGACGATATCACCTTTGTCGGCACCGCCCGCACCGTCACCGAATTTGATCTCGAATATTTCATCACCCCGGATGCCGCGGCCATCGGCCAGGTGAAGGTTTACGCGGTCGACGGCGGCCCCACGCCCCAAGGCCCGCTCCCCGGCACCTTGCTTTTCACCTCCGTGCCCTTTCTGCTCGAAGCCGCCAGCCCGAACGTCAGCGGTTTCGGCAAGGCCACCGTCAAGGACTTCACCCCGTTCGATGTGCCCGATACCGTCGTCTGGACGCTGACCATCACCGGCCTGACCGGCACCGATAAAGCGGGCCTCCTCTTCGCCGGCGAAGCGGAAATCGGCGCGACTGCGGATCGCTTCTATCAATACACCGGCACCGACTGGGTTATCAACGATACCCCGCTCGAATTCGACGGCTTCGCCGCCAAATTCACCGCCGTTCCCGAGCCCTCCACCTGGGCGCTCCTCTTCGGCGGCCTCGGCGCTCTCGGCTTCTGGGCTCGCCGCCGCCAGTCCTAAGCCCCCGTTCATCCAGATTTCGCGAAAGCGCCGGTCACCCGGCGCTTTCTTTTTTTATCGGATCACGGGGCAATCCGCCCATTCGAGCCGCTCCGCCCGGCTAAGGAATTCCTTAGACCCGAGGAATTCGAAGGTGCGCGATGCGGCAAGATATTGCCTGGAAAAACTCGAGGAGAGGCGAGGCATATCTGAATAGATGCGTCGAGCTTCCACGAAAGCCTTTGCCGGGCAGAAGATTGCGGCAGATCGCGCCTTCCAATTTCGGAGTTCGGGTTAAACGGCCTCAGCGCACCGGTTCAGGCACGGCGGCTCCGTCTTTTCGAGGATCCGAAGCTCCATAGTTCACGCCCGTTGAGAAATCTCGCGCCACGGCTTGGCCCCCTCCCACGTTCTGATCGTACGGATCGATCACTTTCAGGACGTGGCCCAGCCCCTCCAACTCCGCCCGAACCTCCGGCGCGATGCGGGATTCCACCTGCACATCGCAACCGGCGAAGGTGTGCTTGGTGAAGCGCGGGCCATCCAGCGCTTCCTGATAATTGAAGCCATGATCCACGATTTTCGAAACGAATTGGGCGTGCGCCTGCGATTGATTCCACCCGCCCATGATCCCAAACGCAATGCGCTGCGAGCCCTTCTCCATGAAGGCCGGGATGATCGTGTGCAACGGCCGCTTGCGCCCGGCCAGCGCATTCGGGTGCGCCGGATCGAGGCTGAACAAACCGCCGCGATTATGCAGCGCAAACCCGCAGCCCGGCGGCACGAGGCCCGTCCCGTATGCCGAATAGATGCTCTGGATGAGCGAGATCATATTCCCCTCCCGATCCACCACGCAGAGGTACGTCGTGTCGGTGCCCGTCGCGAATTCGCCTGCCGCCACGTCGCAATTCGCGCGGTTCGGCGAGATCAGCGCCGACCGCTGCTCCGCGTACTCCTTCGCCAGCATCGCGCGCACCGGCGTTTTCGCGAACTGCGGATCGGCGACGTAGCGCAGCATGTCGGCATACGCCAGCTTCTTCGCTTCGATCATGACATGCAGGGCTTTCGCCGAATTCGCTCCGTACTCGCCGAGCGGAAATCGCTCCATCAAGTTGAGCATCGAGAGCGCCGCGATCCCCTGGCCGTTGGGCGGGATTTCGTAAACTGTCCAGCCCCGGTAGGTCGTCGAGATCGGCGCCACCCATTCCGCGCCGAAGTCCTGCAAGTCTTTTGCCACCATCGTGCCGCCGAGTTGCCGGGAGGCGGCGAGAATCCGCTCGGCGATCGCTCCTTCGTAGAAGGTTCTTTTCCCTCGGCGCGCGATCTGCCGGTAACTCCACGCGAGGTCGGGGTTGCGAAATACCTCCCCCACTTTCGGCGGCTCATTGTTTTGCAGATACGTGTGCGCCGCGCCCGCATTCGTGCGCAACTTGTTCAAGGTGTCCCGCCAGTACTGCGCGTTCAATTCGCTCACCGGCACGCCGGCCTCCGCCGCCCGGATCGCTGGAGCCAGCACCTGTTTAAACGACTTTCGCCCAAATCGCTTCAGCAGCGCCTCCCAGCCCGCCACCGCTCCCGGAACCGTCACGGCATGGATGCCCGTCTGCGGCATGTTCGTAAACCCGCGCCCCTTCAAAAAATCCACCGTCAACCCCTCCGGTGCCCACCCGCTCGCGTTCAGCCCGTGCAACTGCCCCGACTTCGCCTCGTAGACCAGCGCGAACAAATCTCCGCCGATGCCGCACATCCCCGGCGTCACCACCCCCAGCATTGCGTTGGCCGCGACCGCCGCATCCACCGCGGTGCCTCCCTGCGCCAGCACTTGTGCGGCCGCCTGCCCCGCCAGCGGATGCTCGCACGCCACGATCCCCCCGGTCGTCAATACCATTGACCGGCCTTGCCACCGCGGTTCCGCCGCCCCGCTCGACAGAACGGCCAAGCCCAGCATCCAAACGCACACCAAGGGATTCATCGCCGATGGCATAACCCAATTAGCGCCGCCCGCAAAGCCAATCCGCCGCTTCCCAGCCTCCTCGCTCCGCGTTCCCCGTTCGTCTCGCCGCACATCTTGACTTCGCCTGCCTCACCCGGCTTACTTTAGACAGCCCAAACGAATTGCCAGAATGAAGACCCATCACATCCGACCCAGCAAGCGCGGCTTCACCTTGATCGAACTCCTGGTGGTGATTGCCATCATCGCCATCCTCGCCGGGATGCTCCTGCCCGCTCTCGCCAAGGCCAAAACCAAAGCGCACGCCATCAAATGCGTGAGCAACCTCAAACAGATCGGCATGGCCAACTGGATGTACTTCAGCGACATGGGCAAACCGGTCGTCTACCAGCCTTGGCCTCATCTCTGGATGCTCCCGCTGCTGAAGCATTACCAGGCCGTCGACAAGGTCCGCGTCTGCCCCAGCACCAAGGAACGCTCCGCCGACGACCTCCGCCGGAGCCGCGAAGCCACCGGTTACGTCAACCGCACCTGGCTGGTCGAGGACGGCCGCAACTTTTACCAGGGCAGCTACGCGCTGAATGGCTATGTTTACGAAAGCGATCCCTTCACCTCGAAGGATCTCCATTTTACCTCGGACGCTTCTTACGCCCAGCCCTCGCTCACCCCGTTCTTCGCCGACGCCATCTGGGTGGATGCCTGGCCTACCGTTACCGATACTCCAGCCCGCAACCTCTTCAATGGCGACAACTTCAGCGGCGGCGGCGTCTCCCGCATCGCCATCCCCCGCCATGCCGCCTCCCTCTCCGCCGCCTCTCGCAATTTTCCCCCCCAGAATCAGCTTCCCGGCTCAGTGACCGTCACGTTTGCTGATAACCACACGGAGACCATCCGCCTCGAAAAACTCTGGAATCTCTACTGGCACCGCAAGTGGGAACCGCCCGCCAAACGCCCCGGCCTGCGTTGAGCGGCCTACCCTTACTCAGCCAGACTCGATAAATTAGCCGAGCCCCCGGCCGCCTTCCGTGTCCGGGAGCAGATGCGTTCAGGTGCATCCGCGTAAGAGGAACAGGATCAACAGGATCGGAATCGGAATACCGAGCAACCAGAGCAGAATCCATCCGACTTTTCCCGAGGTGCGATTTGTTCCAACTACAATTTTCATAACGGTCTGCTGTTGAGTCCACGTCCCATTCGGCTCAGCGCTGGTGCGTCGAGCTAATACCCAGCTAGCTTGAAGCGAGCCAATGGCCGGTTCCCGCTCAGCGTCTGATTTCCGGCCAAAAACTGTGAAACCGTCCTGTTTTCGGTAGGCCGAGGCCCACGCATCGGCTGCCAGCGAGTCGTGCGGAGTGGCAAGATGCACGATGAACGGCAGATCGAACTCGTTCGGCAAACCATGGCCTTCGAGTAAAGCCGCGAACCGATTTGGCTGGGGGACGTGCTCGACCGAAAACCTCGCGGCACCCGCCCGGATGACCTCGGCTCGGCATTTATCCGCAACTTTCGAGCCGTCCGGTGCGTTACACTAGGAATATGACGAACGATTGTTTGCGAACCGGCTGGCTCGCCGCCTTGGCTGCTTTTGCGTTGACCGCATCGGCGGCCGAGCAGGATATCATCACCAAGTCCATCTCCACCAAATCCGGTCAGAAACTGACGATGGTGGTGGATCGCGGCGAGATCGAGATCCTCACCCACTCCGCCGATAGCGTCGAGGTGAAGGTGCTGCGCGAATTATCCAAGACCACCGCCGCCAAGGCGCGCGACACGTTCTCCAAGCACACCGTCGAGATTACCGGCGATTCCGATGGCGTCCGGATCAAATCCGAAATGCCCAAGCTCGGCCTGACTGGCTGGTTTAATTCCGCCAATCGTCTCTCCGTTCATTACACCGTGACCGTGCCGGAGAAATACAATCTCGATCTCTCGACTTCCGGGGGGGACATCCATATCGGAGCGATCGAAGGCCAGGCGCAATGCCGCACTTCCGGTGGCGATATCGAGCTGGGAGCGATCCGCGGCCCCGTCAACGCCCGGACTTCCGGCGGTGATATCGAACTGGCCGGATCCACCGGCCCCAGCGAATTGCACACCTCGGGGGGAGATATCGAAGCCGTTAACGTTACAGGAAACCTGAAAGTTCGCACTTCCGGGGGTGATATTAATCTCAGCAAGATCGCCGGTGAAGTCAACGCCAACACCAGCGGAGGGGATATCCGTATCGCCGATGTCTCCGGTCCCGTCTCGGCCCACACCTCCGGCGGCACCGTCTCCGCTCAGTTGGCCGAATCCCCGAAAGGCCAGTCCAGCTTCAAAACCTCCGGGGGCGATGTGAATGTCACCCTGCCGGCCAATGCCGCTGTCGACGTGGCCGCCAAGACGGCCGGCGGCGATGTCGGTTCGGATTTCCCCGGCGAGTTTAACAAGCAGCGGAACCGCTATTCCGCCAAGCTGAATGGCGGCGGCCCCGCGATGGTTCTCGAAACCTCCGGCGGCAGCATCCACGTCCGCCGCCGCTAAGCGGTTGGAAAGCCCTGTCCCCGGCCCGGCAAACGGGCCGACCCTAAACCAATTCCTCGTGCATCGCCGCTGGCGCCGCAGGTGCCAGCGGCGTTCCATCTTCCGCCTCAGGATATTCGAAGACCCGGCCTTCGAAATTGCGGATGATAATCCGCTCCGGAGTCTTGCTCAGCACATACTCCGGGCTGATCGGCACCTTGCCGCCGCCGCCCGGGGCATCGATGACATACTGCGGCACGGCATAGCCGGTGGTGTGGCCGCGCAGACTTTCCATGATTTGCAGGCCGCGATGCACGCTCGAGCGGAGGTGGGCCGAACCGGCGATGAGATCGCACTGGTAAATGTAGTAGGGGCGCACCCGGCACATGAGCAGCTTTTGCACGAGCGCGCGCATCACCATCGGGTCGTCGTTCACGTCCCGCAGGAGCACGCTCTGGTTGCCGAGCGGAATGCCGGCGTCGGCCAGGCGTCCGAGCGCTTCGCGCACTTCCAGCGTCAATTCGCGCGGATGGTTCGAGTGGACGCTCATGAAGAGCGGATGAAACTCGCGCAGCATGGCGCACAGCTCGGGCGTGATCCGCTGCGGCAGAAAGATCGGAATGCGCGTGCCGATCCGGATGAATTCGACATGCGGAATCGCCCGCAACGCCCGCAGCAAATAGCGGAGCTTGTCATCGCTCAGTAGCAGCGGATCGCCGCCGCTGAGCAGCACGTCGCGGATCGCCGGCGTCCGGCGGATGTAATCGATCTGCCGGTCGAACTCCGGATGGAAATCGTAGCCGGTGGCGTTGCTCACCAGCCGGGAACGCGTGCAGTACCGGCAGTAGGCCGCGCAGCGATCGGTGACGAGAAACAGGACACGGTCGGGGTAGCGATGCACGAGCCCCGGGACAGGGGAGTGCTCATCCTCGCCGCACGGGTCGGACATTTCCCAGGAGGCGGTGTTGGTTTCCTCGATGCGGGGAATGACCTGCCGCCGGATCGGGCAATTCTCGTCCGTGGGATCGATCAGGTTGAAGAAGTACGGCGTGATGGCCATCGCCAGCTTCGTGTTGGCCAGGATGGTGCCCGCGCGCTCTTCGGGCGTCAGCGTCGGGAGGAACTTTTCGAGCTGCTCCAGCGTGGTAATCCGGTGCTTGAGCTGCCATTTCCAATCGCGCCATTCCGCGTCCGGCACCGAGCCCCAGAAGCCCTTGCCCGGAGATCGGAATTCCTTCATTTGCAACAACTTAGGATCCGCCAGAGACTCCTCCTTGGAGCCTGCTGAAGCACTCTTCATGTGGCGCGGAATATAGTTCCCGACCTCCGCGTGTCAAGGTAGCGGCCCCGGCTGGGTTGCGATCGGAAGCGGCGGTCATCTTGTTCCGGGTAGTGACAGCCGTCTCGGCTGTCGCGGCGGGCGTCCCGCCCGCCGCCCACCACGCCCCCTTCTGCCCGTAACTTCCGATCGCACCCGGCGCGGCCGGCTCTTGGCGAACTCTTCCTGCGTCCGGTAATCGGGTGGCCTTGCCAGCGGAAGAGCCCACCGCCTTCCTCCGCCTGACCAAGCCTTGGCGATGACACGAGGTGTTGGCAGGCTCCGCCCTCATGGCAGCCAATCGCCCCGCTTGAGTTCCGTGGCGTGGCGGACGATCCACTCGTAGTCGCGCCGATCCTGTGTCCGTGTTTTCGCGATATCGTAATTGCCGTAACGGACGGGATAGTCCGCGATGGGGCTGAGCCATTTCTTCAGTTCGGCATGGCCGTCCGCGAACACGACGGTCGAGGCCCCATGGTGGTATAAGCCGGGGATGCTCACGAAGAAGGCAGGGCCGAGAGCAGGAAAAACGTGGAAAGAGAATTCGCCTCCCCGAATCGATTCCGGATGCTCATCCATCACCACGAATATCTCTGCGGAGCTTTTGATGCGAAAGTCAGCGGAACTGAAGAAGGCACGAAACGTCCGGTGATTATTCTTGGGGCCGTCGAAGGTCGAACTTTGCCCCTCGCCGAGCATCATGTTCATGGAAATACTGCGCAACCGTTCTTCCCATCCCGCCGCCTTCTGCACCGGGCTGAGATGGTGATCCGCAGGACATTTATAAATTTTCGATGCATAGCTCAGGTAAGGCCCGAGCGCAGTGAATCTATGATCGAACAGCCGTTGGCGGTTGGTGATGTTTTCATCCAGGTCCCAACCCATCACGTTAAACATCCAGCCTTGAATCCGGTCACTGTAATCCGGACGATCCGGGTTCGGCACGAACTTGTCGTTGTTGTCGTCGGCATAGAGCGCCCAAGCCACGCCGAATTGCTGCTTTTGCCCTAAACATTCAATCGCTCTCGCCTTCGCCTTGGCTTTGGACACCGCCGGAAGCAACAGCCCCGCCAGCAGCGCGGTGGTCGCGATCACCACCAGCAGCTCGATCAGCGTGAAGCCCCGCCCCGCATCGTCTTTGGAACTCTCCCGTTCCACCACAAAGGAGTTGAATCCCCGCGCCTCGGCCTTAACCGCGGCGGGGTGCCTCTTCGAACTCGATGAAGGGGGCTGGATCGTCATGCAAAATCCTGCCGGAGTAAATCGGACCGCACAGATGGATTATCGGCATTTTGCCGCTCCGCCAAAACATCGCAGGTCTTTCAGCCGCTTGACCGCTTTCCGCCCCGCCACGCATGTCGGCCGTGCGCGATCAGCCCGCAATGCCGGGCCACCCCAATCCCCGTTCAACTTCGAACACGGATCCGATGAGGTTCCACGATCACGAGCTTGCCGGCATACCAGGAATTATTCGGCTCGTTCCGAAGAAAACTGCAAAGTCCATCGAGAAGTTGCGGAATGACCTCGGGATGATTGTGCAGTTGGATGGCGATAATCCCGCGATACCGCGCGGGTGGATAAGCAACGATGTCCGAGAAGTCGCCATTGAGCGAAAGCAGTACTGTGTCCAGTTCCTGCGCCTTCTGGATCACCGTTTGGTCAGCCGCCCGGATCGGCAGCACCTCGCGCAGTAAAACGACTTCGTGGCCTTCCAGCCGCAAGCGCATGTCGAAGGCCCGTGGCACACACTGATCGGCCAACAGCCGTAGGCTCATGCCGCGGCTTCCGCGAATGTCGCCAGCTCTCGGGCGTATTCCAGGCACGCCCCAATATCCTCCGCCTCCAGATCGGGAAAATCCCGCAAGATATCCGTCCGCTCGCGACCCGCTGCGAGGTAGCCCAATATGAGTGCCGCCGGAATCCGGGTGCCCTTAAGACACGGCTTGCCCCGCAGCACCAGCGGGTCGCACACGATTCGGTCGCGCCACGTCATACCCCCACCGTACAAGCGCCCCGCTCGCGGGTCAACCACTCCCGCCCCCGCGGGTGCGATCGGAAGTGGCGGCCACCGTTCCTTCGCGCCGGTCGCACCTGTTCTGGTAGGATAGCCGCCTCGGCTGCCCGCCGCCCGCGCCCGTCCGCCCGTCGGGCACCCCCGACCCCGCATCCGTCCCTGTTGCCGGTGTCCGTGCGTCGTTACCCGCTCAACGGATTGATCCATCGCAACCCCGGAAAGCGCCCAAAGTCGTTGTCGCAGGAAGCCAATTCGCAGTCGTATTCGATGGCCAGCGCGGCCAGATGGGCATCGGTAACGAACTGAGGCGTTGCCTGCACCGCGCGGCAGGCCGCCTCGAAAAGTGTCATGTGCCGTTCGCTCGGGATTGGGATTTTGACCCTCGGCAGACCCGCCCATTCCCGCATTTGGGCGAGCGCTTCCTCCAGGGTGAGCGGCTGAATCATCACCTTGGGGTTTATGGCCAGTCGGATAAATCCCAACAACACCACCCAAGGGAGCGCCACCGCATCGGGACCGTTCAACCTCGCCTCCAGCCAGGCTTGTGCCCTTTTTTGGTGCGGCGAGGCCCGATTGATGGCGTGAATCAGAATATTGACATCGACCAGCACCATCACGCGCCCTTCCGATCAAAAATCTTCCGGGAGTTGGGAAAGCTTGTCGGGGTCGATGCCCGGTCGAACACCTAGCGAATAGGTCTTCAGCCGGTACGGGCGGGCCGCCACCGCGCCCTGGGCGCGCAGGCCTTCCTGCTCCACCACGCTCAACAGGCTCAAAAAAGCCTCCTCCAGCCGTCCCAGCGTTTCCGCGTCCAGCTTTCGGAAACGCTCATCCAGCTTTTGCGCCAGTTCCGTCATGTCCGCACCATGCCAGAGCCCCGCCCACCGGTAAAGCCGGGGCTCGCCGCCGTTCACCATCCACCTCGACTCAGAGATTCGCCCCAATTGATTTCTGCCGTCGCTGATCTATACTCATCACATGACTGCGAAGCACCATTCGTGGTCATCCGGATCGTCTCCGAACAGCAGTCCCGGCCCGCCGCCGAGCCTCCTGTTCCGACCCGCCTTCGGATGGCCCCACGATGATTCTGCTCCAGGGAACTTTCCTCCCTGCGCTCCCTCCTGCCCGGGTGCCATCCGCACGCCCGGTGCCAGCCCCAAACCCCAGCCCCCCATCCTGCCTCCCCCAAACACCCCCGCCCACCCTCACCAAACCCCCGTAAATAGGACTTCCTGCGCGCAGATTGACCTGCCCTTCACTACGCTTACCCCCCTCCCGGCACCCAGAAAGTCTACATTCCGCTGGGAAGCCCCGGAGTGCCCAAACCCATCGCTTCCCGTCCGGCCTCCTCTCGGTGTTCTCCGTGT
>CAYZKY010000074.1:0-29825 GCA_964478815.1 uncultured Verrucomicrobiota bacterium | reverse complement strand
CACTTCCTCCCCTATGCCAGTCGTCCCTCCAAAGCACAAACTTCCCGGAAGAACCTCATTTTCGCCACTTTAAACCGCCTCTATTCAGCTTCACAGCCATCCCATAGCCCGCGTGCAGACGTGATGATTCCTCGGCAATCGGCGGATTTCCGGTCTTTTTCTCCCGAATGACTTTGGCTTCCTGCCTTGGTTGCTGCTCCGGTTCTAAAGTGGGCCTGGCTGTCCCATAGGCTTCGGTGGAACCCCGGCAGATAGGCCTCTGCTGGCTGCGCCAGGTTCCTGTAACTGCCTTGGGCTGTCCCATAGCGGTCCAGCAGCGCCCGCAAGTCCAGCTTTTGCCAGATCACGCCGCGCACCAGCGCGAACAGGCGCACGAAGCTGTGGCCCCATTGGCTGGCCCACGCCGCGTAGCGCAGCAGCATGTGCGCGAGCAGCGCCATCCAGAGCTGCCAGCGAATCGCATTGGCCGAGTAGCCGACGAAGTCGCAGAGCTTGAGCGTCTGCTTGAGCTGCTTGAAGAACACCTCGATCTCCCACCGGCACCGGTACAGTTCGACGACCGTCGAGGCGGCCCACTCCAGGTGGTTGGTCAGGAATTCCAGCTCCCGCAGTTCGCCGTCGACCTCCACCCGCGCCCGGATGCGCCGGGCCCGCACCCCGTGGTTCAGCAGGAGGTCCGCATCCTCCAGCACCTCGCCCGCCACGGGCCGCCAATCCAGCACGTCTTCGACCATCCCGGCCTTGCGGCGGGTCACCCAGAAGACGCCCCGCTCGGACAGCTCCCGAAAGTGCGCCAAGTCGACATAGCCCCGGTCCATGATCGCAATCTCCCCTGCTTTCAGGCCCGCAGTGAGTTCCCGGGCCCGCCGGGCGTCGGATTCGCGGGCGGTGTCAATCACCACGCAGGCGGGCAGGAGGCTTTGGAAATCGAGCCGGACATGGCACTTGGCGGCGGCCTTGCGGCGGCGGTGCCGGGCCCAGTCCAGGCAGTTGGCGACCAGTTCGATCACGGTGGAGTCGATGAGCTGGATGGAGGCGCGGAGCTTGTTCAACCGGCCTGGGAAACGGCGGCGTCCGAAGCCGGGCGAAAGCGCGCGCAAGTGCCCGAGCGTCGCCCAGAACAGATCCTCGGCGATGGCGGCCGGCCGGACCCTGCTGGCGTGGGAGAGGGTGTTGCGCCGGGCGGGGGTGGCCCCGCGAATGGCGCTCAGCGGGCCGGAGTGGATCTCGAGCTGGTCGCAGAGATCGTTGAGCCCGAAGCAATGAACGATCTTCGAGAAGAGCAAAGCGACCGCATGGCTCCAGTGCGAGAAGTCGCGCGCGTGCGACTGCGAGGCGTGCCGCGCCACGATGCCCGGCAGCCGATGCGTCGGAATCAGGTTGCAGAGTTGGCGGAAAATGCTGAGCTTGCCCGCGGTTGAGTTGATGTTCTTGTTTTTCACAACCTGCCGAGTGGCAGGTTTGCAACCGTCAACTCAACCTTTTTCTCCAATTTTCTGTGGGATGGCTGTGATTCAGCTTCCTCCTCGTGGCCGGCTGATGTTGATCGTGAAGGCTCGCTTGACTTGTTCCATTCAATCGGTCGTTTGAGTAACTCGGCTTTCAATTGATGACGGAGTCTGTGGACCAATGATTTAACTCCGCTCTCGGTCATCTCTAAATGCGCGGCGAGCGCGGCGTAGGGCAAGGGGGCTGGCTCGCCAAAAAGAGTCGGCTCGAGGAGATCGAATTTATCCCCTTTGCCTTGAGCGAGTGCCTGGACTCGCATTTCAGCCACGACTTCCTCAACCGCTGCAGCCGTGCGCTGATAGTCGTAAAGAGTGTCGGGCTGGGTTGGGTCGATTGGCTCCAAGGTGTTGCGTTCGTCGAGGTGAAGCGCATCTAGTTGGATGAGAGGGATACCGCCGCCGCGCTTTTGGCAATGTTGTTTATCCCACTCGTTGGCCAGGAAACGCTTGAGCATGACGAGGAGAAAGCTGACGAGGCGCCCTCGGTTGGCGTCGAAGGCCGCGAGCCACTGCTTCTCAATGAGCCGGGCGAAGAATTCCTGGGTGAGATCGTCCGCGTCGGCCGGGGAATGGCCGCAGGAAAGAAGAAAGGCTTGCAGCGGCCGCCAATAGCGGTCGCAAACAGTCTCCACGTCGGCGCACTCGATGGCCTCGAGCGGTGCCCCTTGGCGGACCGGGTTAATGGCCGCATCCGGCTGATCTTGGGCTGGCACGGTCGCTTCCTCGCAATCGTTACTGAACAATCGGCGCCGAAAGGTTTCAGAGATTTATTGGCCCACAGGGTGGCTGGAGCGGTTCTCAAGCCAATTCCCGGACAAGTCGAAGCCGCGTGCGGTTCGCACGAAAGTAACATGCGCGAGATTCCGTCACGGTTGCAATTGATCTGTTCTGGCTCTGAACGTACTTTGCAACCTCGAAGGATCGAAGCAGGACATGAAGATCAAGGAAGTCGCATTTTACGGATATCCGGTGACGGAGTTGAAGCGGGCGCGGGCGTTTTACGAGGGGGTGCTGGGACTGACGCGGGCGCGGCTCTTCGGCAATGAGGAACAAGGCTGGATGGAGTACGACATCGGGCCGGCGACGCTCTCAGTGGGGAACATGGCTCCGGATTGGCGGCCGAGCGCGGACGGCGGATCGATCGCGCTGGAGGTGGAGGATATTCACGGGGCGGTGGCGGAGGTAAAGGCGGCGGGGCACACGGTCAGTTTCGGGCCGATGGAAACGGAGGTTTGTTTTCTGGCAGGGATTCTCGATCCGGATGGGAATGCGCTGACGCTGCACCAGCGAAAGGCAGGGGCGCCCGCGATGTAAATCGAGCAGGATGCCGAAACCTCTGTCAGGAAGTGGCCAACCGGCCGACACAGTAGAGCCGGAGAACGCATCGCGTGGCGAAGAGCCATTTCCGAGAGCAGCGGAAGGCCGCATGCAGCGAATCGACCGTCGAAATTTTATGGCAGGCCAATATCAACAAACGTATTTCACCCCGCAGGTGCTGGCGGCGCAGGAACGCTATTGCGGCCGGCCGCAGCATTTGCCGCCGCAGCCGGAACGGGATCCGCTGGGCCCGGAGGAGATCGAGTTTATCCAGCAACGAGACAGTTTTTATCTGGCCACGGTGAGCGCCAGCGGCTGGCCTTACATCCAGCATCGGGGCGGCGAGGCGGGATTTCTGCGGGTGTTGAGCCCGGGGCAACTGGCCTTTGCCGATTACCGGGGGAACCGGCAAATGCTCTCGACCGGGAACCTGGCGGGGAACGACCGCGTGGCGATGTTCCTGATGGATTACGCGCATCGGGAACGATTGAAAATCCTGGGACATGGCCGGGTGGTGGATGCGCGAGCAGAGCCCGGGCTGGTGGCGAGAGTGACCGAACTGGAGACGGCGCGGCTGGTGGAACGGGTGTTCCTGATCGAGGTGATTTCGTTCGACTGGAACTGCCCGCAGTTCATCACGCCGCGGTATTCGGCGGCGGAGGTGGAAGCGGCAGTGGCGCCTTTGAAGCGACGGATTGCCGAACTGGAGGCCAGGCTGGCCGGGGCCGGCTAATGGGCCGGCCATGCGAAAGACCGCGCGGGAGCGGAGCGGACTTTGGCTTTGTCATCCGGGCGCGGGGTACGCATAGTGCGCGGATTCATGGGTACGGCGGTCGGCGAGAAACTGCGCGAGGCGCGGGAGCGCCAGAAGTGGACGATGCAGGATGCCTCCGAAAAAACGAAAATTCGGACGGACCATCTGGCTGCCCTGGAGTCGGGGGATTACGACGTTTTTTCCGCACCCGTGTATATCCGGGGCTTCGTGCGGAATTACGCCGGGATGTTGCGGCTGGACGTGGCGGAGGTGCTGGCGGAGCTGGAACGGGAATTGAGCCAGACAGAGCGGTTCAAGGAGCCGCCGCCGCTGGGCCGGCGGTCCAAAGGGGTGCTGGATTACCTGACGCTGCAGCTTTCGCGGGTGAATTGGAAGGTGGTGCTGCCGTTTCTGGCGCTGGGGCTGCTGGTGCTGGGGGGGCTGGCGGGGTACCGGGCCTATCGCGAGAGCAAGACACAGGATCCGCTGCGGAACCTGGGGCCGGGATTGTACCAGCCGAAGCCGGGGGGGGAGCTGCTGCCGCTGCCGGCCAGCCCGAACCGATAGGACACTTCATGCAGGCGCGCCGTGCGGAACGCGCACGCGAAGGGCGCGGGGCCGGACGAAGAGGCGGGCGGGCAGTTCGCCGACGAGTTCCCCATCAAGCTGGAAGGGAACGCGGCGGTCGGCGGTAAGCGTAAGTTCCGGGCCGCGGAGATACGGCAGAGAGCCCGGGCGATAGAGGCGGCCTCGGAACCAATCCCAAAGATACCCCGGAAGCGTGCGCCAATTCATGGCGGGCCAAACGCGCGCATCGAGCCAGCCATCCGTGTAGTCCGCCCGGTAAAAGACCGGGAAACTGCCGCCGTAGAAGCGGCCATTGCCGACGACGACGGCTTCGCCAGCGGATTTCATGACGCCATCGGAGAGGGTGATGACAGGTTTGCATTCCCCGAGAACCTGGGCCGCAGCGATAAGATAGGCACCGGCTCCAAGGCGCTTCTTAAGGGTCCAACTCGTGCGTTCGACGACGCGCGCGTCGACACCGGCTCCGGCGAGCTGAAGAAAATGGCGGGATTCCAGAGCTTCGCCGTGGCGGAACTCGGCACAGGGAAGATCGATGGCGATTTCGCGGCCGTTCGTGGCGATGGCCCAGGCTTCGGCGAGGGAGCGCGGGATGCCCATTTCGCGCGCGAACACATTGACGGTCCCGAGCGGGAGAATGGCGAGGCGGGCACGGAGGAGTCCTTCCGGGGCGTCGGCGAGGCCGTTGAGCACTTCGTTGATGGTGCCGTCCCCGCCGGCGGCCACGATGGTTTCGAAGCCTTCGGCCACGGCCGCGCGCGAGAGAAAGCGGGCGGCGCCCGGGCCGGTGGTGGGCTTGAGAGCCCAGTCGCCGGAGGCCGCTTCGAGATGGCGCTGGAGTTTTTGCGCCTTGTTGCCCCGGGCGGCGGGATTGAAAATGACGCAGAGCTTCACGAGGCAGGCCGGGCCACGGACAATTCGAGCACGCGACCGGGGAAGCCGAGGGAACCGGAGTTATCGATGGGCCGGGTGTATTCGAGAATGTAGACGCGGCCGCGGCCGTCGGCGAAGAGATCGATGGGGCGGCCCAGGCCGGGCAGGAGCGCGCGGGTGTGGGCGACGTAGGAGCCGCCGCGCTTTTCGAGGCGCATCTGGAGCACATCGAAGCCGGCGTCGCGCTCGCGCTTGATGAGATTGCCGACGCGGGCGACGAGGAGCGTGCCGCGATAGGGTTCGGGAAAGTCGCGGCCGAGAAAGACCACGCCGGCGGGCGAAGAATGGGGATCGAACGTCGAGATCGGACTGCCAGCGAATCCGGCGTCGGGTCCAATATTGGCGATGGGGTGGCGGAAGGCGACGCCGGCGGGCGGATCGGGGGTGTAGGGATAGGGGCGGCGCGTCCAATCCGAGAATTGATAGGGAAAGCCGTAGTGCTGGCCGCGTTCGATGAGATTCAATTCCTCCGGGGCATCGGCGTCGGGGCCGTTATCGGTGGCAAACATCTCGCCACGATCGTTCCAGCAGAAGCCGAAGGCATTGCGCAGGCCGCGCGCGAAGATTTCGAGGGAGGGCCGTTCCGCCGCGGGATCGAGACGCCAAAGGCAGGCGGTGTTCGGATGCTCGCCGCCTTTCCAGAAGCGGGGGGATTCGCCCGGTTCGTTGCCATCGGTGCGGGAGCCGCTGTTGACGTAGAGCGCGCCGTCGGGGCCGAAGTCGATTTCGTTGACGCAGTGATTGAACGGGCCGACGCCCCAGGGGTAATCGGAGGCGAACCAGGCGGCGGGTGCGTGGGGATGATCGTCCTCGAGCTGGGTGGTGCGGTAGATCGTGACGAAATTGGTGACGAGGGAACCGGATTCGTCGCGGCGATTGGCGGCGATGAAGAGGCGGCGGCGGGCGTCGAGGGCCAGGCCCCAGGTGGAGGTGTCGCGGCCCTGGCGATCGAGGTAGTTCCGGCCCCAGAGGATCTGGCGCAGGGAGCCATCGGCGGGGTCGAGATGCCAGACATCGCCCCGGCCGCCGAGGAGGTAGAGACCGGTGCCGAGGCCGTCGCCGACGATGCGGATGCCGTGCTCGGTGAGGCGCACGACTTCGCGAAGGGCGAGGCCGGGCGGGGCGGACGGGAGCGGGGCGTAGGAGTTGGCGCGAGCTAAATCCTCGTAGGTGGGATAGGGAGACTGGGCGCGCACGGTTTTCACTTCTTCCGGGGTGACCGCGCCTTGGGAATTGCCCCAACTGTTAAAGACGTAGGTGAGGACGTCGGCCGCTTCGCGATCATTGAGGTTGGCGGGCGGCATCGCGCCGTCGTACTTGCGGCCGTTGACGGTGATGGGGCCTTCGAGGCCGCCGACCACGGCGAGGATCGAACGGGTGCGGTTCTGGGCAAGGAAATCGGATTTGGCGAGCGGGGGAAAGACACCGGCGGTGCCGAGCCCGGTGACCTGGTGGCAGACGAGGCAGTGGGCGGCGTAAAGGGCGCGGCCGCGATCAAGCTGGGGCGAAACGGGGTCGGGTGCCGCCTGGGCAGCGAAGGCAATCCAGAGGCCGAAGAGGGCGATCACGGCGCGGCGAGTCATTGCCGGGGACGATACCGCGCGGGGCGGAGGCGTCAATGACGGGCGGGGGGAATGACGCGGGCGATGGCGGCGAAGAGTTCTTCGTTGGAAAAGGGCTTTTCGAGGGTCTGGACGGAGCCGAGGCGGGCGGCGATGCCCAGGAGGTCCTTGGCGGCGATGCGGCCGCCGCCGGACATGGCGATGATGCCGAGCCCGGGCCATCGGCGGTGAACTTCCTGGATGGTTTCGAAGCCCTCCTTTTCGGGCATGATGAGATCGACGAGGATGGCATCGACCGTCTGGTGCTGGAGGAGGGCGAGGGCCTGGGCGCCGTGGCGGGCCTCGATCACCTCGTGTTTCGCCCGAGAGAGGGTGGCCCGGAGCATTTCGCGGAACGCGTCGTCGTCTTCGATCAGGAGGATGCGGGGCATGGCTCAGGACGCGGCGGAGGCGTGCAACAATTCGTGAATCACTTTGGCCGTGTTTTGGATGGTCATCGGTTTGTAGATCAATTCGCGCAAGCCAGCGGCTTTGGCGCTGGCTCGAGTGATATTTCCGCCATAGCCCGTGGTGAGGAGAATGGGCAAGCGGGGGCGAATGCGCAAGAGGGCTTTGCCGAAATCGAGGCCGGTCAGCTCGGGCATGGTGAGATCGGTGATGACGAGGGCGAACGCGTCGGGATTCTCGAGGAACTGGCCGAGGGCGATGGAAGGACGGGCGGCCGTCGAGACCCGATAGCCGAGGCGTTCGAGCACCTGGCGGCCCAGCTCGAGGAGCATGGGCTCATCCTCGACCAGGAGAATGTGTTCGCCCCGGCCCAGAGGAATCTGGCCATCGGCGGGCTCGAGGGGCATTTCGGTTTCGGCCACGGCGGGGAAATGGAGGACGAAGGAGGTCCCCTGGCCGGGCTCGCTGAAGACTTCGATGCCGCCGCCGCAGGATCGGACAATGCCGTGGACGGTGGGCAGGCCGAGTCCGGTTCCTTCGCCGGGCGGCTTGGTGGTGAAAAAGGGTTCGAAGATGCGTTGCTGGGTTTCCAGGTCCATGCCGCAGCCGTTGTCCCGGAAGGTCAAGCGGGCGTAGGCACCGGGTTTGAGACGGGAGGCCGCCGGGGCTCCGGGCTCGATCAGGACGCGCTCGAGGCGGATGGCGAGGACGCCCGGCGCGCCGCGCATGGCGTAAGCGGCATTGGTGCCGAGGTTCATGACGATCTGGTGGATCTGGGAGGGATCGGCCAGGACGGAAGGGGCATCCGGCTCGAGGGCGGTCTCGAACTGGATGGTGGAAGGGGTGCCGGCCCGGAGAAGCTTGAGGGCCTCGGCGACGACATGGCGCAACTGCACGGGCATGAGCTGCTGCTCCTGCTGGCGGCTGAAGGTAAGGATGTTGCGGACGAGGTCTTTGGCGCGGCCGGCGGCCTTGAAGATCTGGTTGAGGCAATCGAGGACGTCCTCCGGGACGTGGGGCTCGAGCCGGGCGAGTTCGATATAGCCGATGATCGCGCCGAGGATGTTATTGAAATCGTGGGCGATGCCGCCGGCGAGGGTGCCGATGGCTTCGAGCTTCTGGGCCTGGCGCAGTTGGGCTTCGAGCTGGCGCTGTTCGGTGATGTCGCGCCAGGCTCCGACGAGCGCGACGTTCGTTCCCTGGGGGTCGCGGATGGGGCGGGTGGTGTCCTCGATCCAGCGGTAGTCCCCGTCGCTATGGCGAAAGCGGTAAACAAGGGTGTACCCCCCCGCTTCGATCGCTCCGCCGACGGCGGCGAGGACCCGATCCCGGTCTTCCGGATGGAGGCTGGCGTGCCACCATTCCCGATCGACCGCCGCGGGCGGGACGCCGAGAATGCGCTCGATATTGGCGCTGACGAGGGTGGGCACGACCGTTCTGCCGTCGAGGCGGAGGGTGTAGAGGACGGCCGGGCTGTGTTCGAGGAGGTGGCGGAGTTCCTCGTGCGCGCGGCGCAGTTCCCGCTCGGCTTTCTGGCGCTCCCGGCGTTCGCGATGCTCGCGCAGGGCCCGGCGCACGGCGGGGCCGAGGCGGTGGCGGTGATCCTTGAGGACGTAGTCCGTGGCCCCGGCGCGCATGCTTTCCACGGCGCGTTCCTCGCCGATGGTGCCGGAGACGATGATGAAGGGAATGTCGAGGCCGCTGCGATGGAGAATTTCGAGCGCGCCCTGCACGCTGAATTGCGGCAGGCTGAAATCGGAGCAGATCAAGTCCACGTCGGGAGCCAGGGCGGAGGCGAAACCATCACGCGTTTCCACGCGGCGCCAGCGAGGGTCGAACCCGGATTCTTCCAGTTCGTGAACGAGCAGCGCGGCATCATCGGCCGAGTCTTCGACGATCACGATGTTGAGGGGATCGGGCATGGCGATTCAAGGTTTGGGACCGACGTTGAACTCGAGCCAGTAGGCGGCGAGGGCTCCCACCAGGCCGAGGATGCGGTCGAAATCCATCGGTTTGACGAGGTAACTATTGGCCCCAAGGAGATAGCTCTCCGAGAGATCGCGCTTTTCCTGGGAGGAGCTGAGAATGACCACGGGAATCGAGCGGCAGTGCGGGTTTTCCTTGAGGCGGCGGAGCAATTCGAGACCGCTGATTTTCGGGAGTTTCAGATCGAGCACGATCACCTTGGGGCGCAACGCGAGCGGCGAATGGTCCGCGGGGCCTGGGCCAAACAGGCATTCGAGCGCTTCGGCTCCGTCGCGCGCGTGACGCCAAACCGTGGCGGGGCGCGACTCCTTGAGGGCGTGGAGGAAAAAAGCGGCATCGTCCTCGCTGTCGTCGACCAGCAGAATATCGATGACGGGTTCAGCCATGAGGAGGAGACTCGAGGGTGAACGAGAACGTGGCGCCCCGATCCACTTCGCCCTGCGCCCAGACGCGGCCGCCGTGGCGCTGGACGATGCGCTGGACGATGGCCAGGCCAACGCCGGTGCCATCGAATTGATCGACCCGGTGGAGCCGCTGGAATACCCGAAAGAGTTTGCCGGCGTATTCCATGTCGAAGCCGGCACCGTTGTCCTCGACGAAGTAGACGCAGACTGGACCCTCCATGCGGAAGCCGACGCGGATGACCGCCGGAGAGCGGTCGCGCGTGTATTTGAGGGCATTGGCCAGGAGATTGGCGAAGACCTGGCGCAGCAGCGTGGGATCCGCCTCGCAGTCTGGGAGCGGGGCGAGTTCGAACCGGATCTCCCGGCCGGAATATTCCGCGCGCAGTTCGTCGAAGACCGATTGGGCGAGGGCTGCGGTGGCGACACGGGTCTTGGCCAGGCCCCGGCGGCCGAGGCTGGAGAAATCCAGGAGCCCGTCGATGAGGTCGCCCATCTTGGCGGCGTTATCGCGAATGCGCTCCATGGCGTGGCGGGCTTCGTCGGTGTGGCCGCGGGAGATCTGCTTTTCGAGAATGCGGGCGAAGCCGCCCATGGCGCGGAGCGGGGCGCGAAGGTCGTGCGAGATGGAGTAGGAAAACGCTTCGAGCTCCTGATTGGCCGCTTCGAGCGCCGTGTTCTTTTCCTGCAACTCATGCTCGGAGCGGCGGCGGTCGGTGATATCTCGAATGGCACTAGAAACGAGGGGGCCTTCTTCCGTTTCGAGCGGGCTGAGACTGATTTCGACCGGGAATTCGATGCCGTCCTTGCGCAGGCCGAAGAGTTCGACGCCGGCTCCCATGGCGCGGACTTTCGGCTGGTGGAAGTAATCCTTGCGGTAGCCGGGATGGCGAGCGCGGAAGCGCTCGGGAACGAGAATCTCGATCGGCTGGCCCAGCAATTCTTCGCGGCGGTAGCCGAAGAGCCGTTCCGTCTGCGAATTGACGAGGACAATCTGGCCGGTCTGGTTCACGATGACCATGGCATCCGGCGCGGATTCGAGCAGATCGCGAAATTTTTTCTCGGCCTTTTTGCGCCCGGTGACATCGCGGACGGCGCTCATGACGAGCGTGCCCTCCTCGGTCTGGAGGGGGCTGAGGCTGATCTCGACCGGGAACTCGGCCCCGTCTTTGCGCAAGCCGAAGAGTTCCAAACCCGCTCCCATCGCGCGGGTGCGGGAGTGGCTCATATAGCCGGCGCGGTGGCCGACATGCTCTCCGCGCATGCGCGAGGGGATCAGTTCTTCCACCAGGCGGCCGAGGAGTTCGCCGGGGCCGTAGCCAAAAATCTTTTCCGCCTGGGTATTAACGAGAACGATCCGGCCGACGGAATTGGCCATGACGATGCCATCGGGCATCGATTCCAGAACGTGGCCGAAGCGGGCGCCGAGGAGCTTGGCATCGCGGTCGACCTTGAGCCGGGTAATGTCCTTCATGGTGGACAACCAGACTTCGAGGCCCTTGCGGTGGACGGCCTTGATGGAAATGCAAACATCGACGAGGGAACCGTCCTTGCGGCGGCGGGTCGTCTCGTAGGTGACGAGGCCGGCCTGGGCGAGTTCCTGCCGGACCTGGAGTTCCTCCTCGGCGCGATCGGGCGGGACGAGCAGATCGGCCATCCGGGCGCCTTCCGCCTCGGCTTTGGCAAAGCCGAAGAGGGCTTCGGCGCCGTCGCTCCAGCGGAGGATCTGACCGTCGGGGGAGGCCGCCACGACGGCATCGGGCGATTCGTCGAACGACAGGCTGTGGGCCAGGTCTTTCATGCCAGCGGCCAGTTCGGCCCGCACTTTCCGGCGCCCGCCAGGGCCTCGCCGGCGAGCGTCGCCAGGCAGAAACACCGGGAGGTGGGAGGGCAAATCTTCATGACGCGGCCCGCCCTTCCGGATCGACCAAAGCCCAGGAGAGGCTGAGTTCGGGAGTGACCCGGCTGAAATTCTGAAAGTCGATGGGCTTGACGATGTAGGTGGCCGCGCCGAGGCGGCGGCTGGCCGCGATGTCGGCGCTTTTGTGGGAGACGGTGAGGACGACCACCGGAATATGCTGGGTGCGCGGTTCCGATTTGATCAGGCGGAGCACTTCGAGCCCGTCGACGCGCGGGAGATGCAGATCGAGAAGAATCACGCGGGGCAGCTTTTCCGCGCGCCGGTTCGCGTAGGGCCCTTCGGCGCGCAGGAAATGGAGCGCTTCGGCGCCGTCCCCGACAACGTGGACGGGATTGGCGATGCGGGCGGCGCGGAAGGCTTCGAAGGTCAAGGCCACATCATCGGGATTATCCTCGACGAGAAGGATGTCGACGACCTTGCCGAGGGGGGCGGGCCGCCGGGAGGCCGGCTGGCCCGAAGAGGCGAGAAGCTCGGGAATGGAGACTTCGAGGGCGCGAGCGAGTTTCTCGATGCTTTTGAGCGTAATATTTCTGGAACCGCCCTCGACGCTGGCGATGTAAGTGCGATGCAGGTCCGCACGATCCGCCAGCTCCTCCTGAGAAATCCCCAAGCGGAACCGGAAATCGCGCACAGCCGCTCCAAAACGGCTTATGACATTTGCCCTAAACATATTCTGGCCAGAGAGTTTCGCTCCCGCCGCGCTGGGGCAACAGACTAAACGTAACAATCGTCTCCGCCGCCGCAAACCCAATCATTCTCAAAGCCCAACCCAGCCGGACGCAGCGCTTTTTATCGTGCAAAATGCGCGGCGCTTCGTTGGTGCTTTGAATCTCCTCCCTGGCGATAATTATGTGGCGCAGGCGGCAAAATGCAAGTGACGAAAACAGCCCCGGCCGGACTCGAAAGGCCGAGGGGGCACGGCGGTTTCGAAATTGAGTTCGGCGGCCTCCCTCCGCAGCATGGCGCGCGTGACGACACGAGATGGGTGGCGGGAATCGGCGCGGCTGGGCGCGGTGCAATCTCCGGTGATTCCGGTGGTGGCGGGGCTGATCCGCGCGCATCCGGGCACGCTCTCGCTCGGGCAGGGCGTGGTGTCGTACGGGCCGCCGCCGGAATCCGCGGCAGCAATCGAGGCATTTCTGGGCGATGCGGAGAATCACCGGTACAAGCCGGTGCAGGGCATCGCGGCTTTGGTGGAGGCATTGCAGCAAAAACTGGCGCGGGAGAACGGGATCGAGGCGGCGCGAGAGCGCCTCTTCGTAACGGCGGGCGGCAATCAGGCGTTCATGAATGCGCTGCTAGCCATCGCCGATCCGGGGGACGAGGTGATTCTGCAAGTGCCGTACTATTTCAATCACGAGATGGCGGTCACGATGGCCTCCTGCCGGCCGGTGCTGGCGCCGACGGACGCGCAGTATCAGCTCCAGCCGGAAGCGATTCGCCGCGCGATCACGCCGCGGACGCGGGCGGTGGTGACGATCAGCCCGAACAACCCGAGCGGCGCGGTGTATCCCGAGGCGAGCCTGCGGGAGGTGAACGCGATCTGCCGCGACGCGGGGATTTATCACATCCATGACGAAGCGTACGAGTATTTCACCTACGGCCACGCGCGGCATTTCTCGCCCGGCAGTCTGCCGGGGGCGGGCGAGTGGACGATTTCGCTTTATTCGTTATCGAAGGCGTACGGGTTTGCGAGCTGGCGGATCGGCTATATGGCCGTTCCGGCGCACCTGATCGACGCGGTGAACAAAATTCAGGATACGCTGCTGATTTGCGCGCCGGTGATCTCGCAATACGCGGCGCTGGGCGCGCTCTCGGCGGGGCGGGCGTACTGCGAGGCGCAGTTGCGGAGGATCGCGGAGGTGCGGGCCATCGTGAGCGAGGAATTGGCGCGAATCGCGGATCGCTGCGAAGTGCCGCCGGCGGACGGTGCGTTCTATTTTCTGCTGCGGCTGAAAACCGGGGAAGCGCCGATGACGTTGGTCGAGCGGCTGGTGAAGGAGGATCGAGTAGCGGTGATTCCCGGTTCGGCCTTCGGCCTGGAGCGTGGGTGCCATTTGCGAGTGGCCTACGGCGCATTGGCGAGCGAAACGGCACGCGAGGGGGTGCGGCGGCTGACGCAGGGCTTGGAGAGAATGGTCCCGCCGCGCGGCTGATGGGACGGCCATCGAGACCGCTGTTGCTCTCCGACGGAATGGAGTGACGATCCGGCGGGAGGGCTGTGCAAAGGGCTTGCGCGGGGGCGTTGACCGGGAGCAAATTAGGGCATGACCCACGCTGCCGCGATCGCCGGTATGCTGCCCGTTGGCGGAGCGGCTGGGGAGGCTGTTGGCGCGGGCCGGTCGGCGATGGGGCTGGTCACTTACTCGCTGAATCACTATCTGGCGCAGGCTGCGGCTACGGCCGCGTCGATTCGGTCTGAGCCGGGTGCCGGACCGAATCGAGTCCCGGCTTCGACCGTTTTGGAAGCGGCCCTTCGTTTGTCCCGGGCGGGGGGCATCCAGGCGGACATCGGGTTATTGGGGTTGGACGGTGCGGGCCGGCTCAAGGAGCAGGCGGCCGAGGCGGGAATGTTCCTGGAGGGGATGGTCGCTCCGCCGAAGGCGCCGGACGACGAGGGCTTCGAAGCCGCCGTGCGCGCAACGGTGGCGGCCGGAGCCACGGTGGCCCGGGCGGTGCTCTTTCCGGGACGCCGCTATGAGAATTTCCGCTCCCTCGAGGCGTTTCACGAGGCCGAGCGCAAAGCCGCCGCGCAGCTCGGCTGGGCCGAACCGATCCTTCGGCGGCATCGATTGAAGCTGGCGGTGGAGAATCACAAGGATCAGACGGCTGCCGAGAAACTGCGCCTGCTGGAGCGCTTCGATCCCGAGTGGATCGGATTGTGTCTGGACTTCGGCAACAATCTGGCGCTGGTGGAACAGCCGCTGGAGACGATCCAGGCGCTCGCCCCGCGCACCTTCACGGTGCATATCAAGGATCAGGGGGTCGTGGAGACGGCGAATGGATTTTTGCTGGCCGATGCCGCCCTCGGCCAAGGCAGCCTGCCGCTGGCCGAGATGGTGCGCACGGTGCGCGTGGCGAACCCTTCGGCGCGTTTCCACCTGGAGGTCATCACGCGCGACGCCTTGAAAGTGCCGATTTACACAGAGGCTTTTTGGGATGTGTTCGAAACGCGGCCGGCGGTCGAATTGGCGAGGTTCCAGCAGTATCTAAAGCTCGGTGCGGCCCGCGAGGAGTTTCCGATAATCTCAGCGCTGCCGACAGCCGGACGGGTGGCGGCGGAGCGGGAAAATGTGGCGGCGAGCTTTGCGTTCGCGCGGGCGCATCTGAATTTGTGAGTATGAAAAACCATCATGACAAAAACCGCTGGTCGCGGCGGGCATTTATCGCGAGCGGAGCGCTGGGCCTCACCGCCCTCTCCGCGCGGCGCATCCTTGGCGCGAACGAACGGGTGCGCGTGGGGATTATCGGATTCGGATTGATCGGGCGCATCCATACGCAGAGTTTTCTCGATCAGCCCGATGTGCAGATCGGGGCGGTCTCCGATGTGTACCAGCCGCGCACGGAAGCCGGCGCGGCGATGGGTGGCTCCGGCACGCGGCAGTATGGCGATTTCCGCCGGATGCTGGACGATCGGGAGATCGATGCAGTGGTCATTGCCACGCCGGATCATTGGCACGCGCTCATGACGATGATGGCGTGCGCGGCGGGCAAGGATGTGTACGTGGAAAAACCGCTCTCGCTGTTTGTCGACGAGGGACGGTGGATGATGGACGTGGCGAAGCGCCACAAGCGGGTGGTGCAGGTGGGGGTGCAGAATCGTTCCGGGCCGAATTTCCAGCGCGCGCGCGAAGCCTTGCGGGCCGGGCATCTGGGCGAGATCGTCTCGGTGCAGAACAGTTATTACCGGAATGTCATGCCCGGGTTCGGGCACCCGCCAGATCAAGCGCCGCCGCCCGGCCTGGATTACGATTTGTGGCTGGGGCCCGCACCCAAGCGGCCGTACAATCCGAACCGGGCGATTTATCATTTCCGCTGGTTCTGGGATTATTCAGGAGGGCAGATGACGAATCTGGGCCAGCACTCGCTCGATCTGGTGCATTTCTTCCTGGGCGTGAAGGCTCCGCGCTCGGTTTACTGCACCGGCGGGAGGCACCACTTGAAGGACAATTGCGAGGTGCCGGACACGCAGGATGCAATCATTGAGTATCCGGGCTTCAACGCGATCTGCCAGTATCGGGAGGCTTCGGCGGGCCGGGCTGGGCTGGGCATGGGCGGGCTGATGTTCTATGGCACCAAAGGCAACCTGGCTGTGGGGCGGACCGGCTACGAGATCGCGGCCGATCCGAAGGTGGACCCGCGCAACACCGTGGCCAAGGTGCTCGCGACCGGCCATCCAGTGGGCGGACCGGAACCGGTGCCCGAAGCGGAAGGTCAATTCTGGACGCAGCCGGAGAAGGATGCAAGCGGCGATGCGGCCAAGGATTACCGCCGGCATGCGCGGAACTTCCTCAATTGCATCAAGTCCCGCCAACAACCGATTGCCGATCTTGAAAGCGGTCACCAGGTGGCCACCGTCTGCCACTTGACGAACATCTCGATGAAAGTCGGCCGGAAGCTGACCTGGGATGCGGCCGGTCAAAAGGTCACCGGTGACAAGGAAGCCCAAGCGATGCTCCGTCGCCCCTATCGCGAGCCTTGGGCACGAGAACTCAAAGCGCTGGTGGGATGAAAACGTTCCAATGCTTTCGATTTCCACCGCCGGCAAATCCGATTGCCAATTGACGAAGCCGCTAGCCGTTGGATAAGGTTCGAGCATGACGCTGACCATCCCGGACATTCCCGCGACCGCGCGGCTCACCCCGGAGGAACTCAGGCTGGAGTTGGCCTGTGCTCTGTATGCGCGCGGCAAGGTCGGAAGGATAGGGGGCGCGGAACTGGCGGGTGTCGATTTCTTCGCGTTCCAGCACGCGCTCGCGGAGCGGGAAATCTCCACCTACGGAATGGCCGATCTTGAACAAGACATTGATGTCATGAATCGGCTTTTTCCCGGAAAGCGGGCCATGAATCCTGGGAATTGATTTGCTCGTCGTCGCCGACACCTCCGTTCTCGTCAACCTTTGCCGGATCGGGTATGAGCACCTGCTCCCGGCGCTTTATCGAGAGATACGCGTTCCCCTCGCGGTGTTGGCGGAGTTCGAGCGCCTGGCCCGGAATACGGCGAAGTTTCGGGACCTACAGATACCGCGGTGGGTTCAGATGGTTCCGGTCGCGACCAGTCATCCAACGCTCGAATCGTGGCCGGACTTGAATGAGGGAGAGAAAGAGGCAATTGCACTGGCGCTCCAGCTCCAAGCCGATGCGGTGTTGATCGACGAGATGGCCGGAAGAGCGGCCGCGGCAAAGCTGGGTTTGGTCTTCGTGGGAATCATCGGAATTCTGTTGCAGGCAAAACTCAATGGACTGGTCCCGGAAATAAAGTTCGTCCTGGATCGACTTCGAGCAGAACCCGGATTCTGGATTTCCGAAGCCGTGCGGGCCGAAGCGTTGCGCCGGGCGGGCGAAGTCCCATGAACAACTGGCTGCAGACCTACGATCCGTTGGGGAATGCCTGGCTTTCGACCGCGATGGCGGCGGTGCCGATCGTGGTGTTGCTGGGGGCGATCGCGATTCTGGAAATCCGCATTCACCTGGCGGCGCTGCTGGGGTTGGCGGTGGCCTTGGCGGTGGCGCTATTCGGTTTCGGGATGCCGGTTTCGGCGGCGGGGGCCACGGCGGTGTATGGCGCGGCGTACGGTCTGTTTCCAATCGGCTGGATCATCCTGAATCTGATTTTCCTGTATCAGCTCACAGTCGAGAAAGGCTTGTTCGCCGTGCTGCGGTCGAGCCTGGCGAATCTGGCGCCCGATCCGCGGGTGCAACTGGTGCTGATCGCTTTTTCATTCGGCGCATTTTTTGAAGGCGCGGCGGGATTCGGAACCCCGGTGGCCGTCACGGCGGCGATTCTGATGGGGCTGGGATTCCAGCCGCTGGCGGCGGCGGGTCTTTCCCTGATCGCCAACACGGCTCCGGTGGCGTTCGGAGCGTTGGGGACGCCGATCCTCGCTTTGAGCGGCGTGACGGGCATCGATGCGCACACGCTCGGTGCCATGGCGGGCCGGCAGTTGCCGTTCTTTTCCGTGATCGTGCCGTTTTGGGTGGTCGGAGCGTTTGCGGGCATTCGCGGCATGCTGGAGATCTGGCCAGCCGCCCTGGTCGCGGGGCTCGGCTTCGCGATCCCGCAATTTCTCGTCTCGAATTACCACGGGCCCACGCTGGTCGATATCGTGGCGTCGATCTGCTCGATCCTCGCACTGGTCGTGCTGCTCAAATTCTGGCGGCCCAAAAGCATCTGGAAGCTTGATGGGGCCACGGCACGTCCGGCGGAGGAGACCCCTTCCCGCCGGGCGGTGATTCGCGCGTGGACGCCTTGGGCGCTGCTTAGCGTAATCCTGTTCGCCTGGGGGCTGCCCGGAATGAAGAAGTTCCTGAACGATCTCTCGGTCTTCAAATGGGCGGTGCCGTATCTGCACAAGGTCGTTTATCGCGTTCCCCCCGTGACGCCGCAAAACGCGCCAGAATCGGCCGAGTTCACCCTGAACTGGCTCTCGGCCACGGGCACTGGCATTCTGCTCGCCGCCATCGTGGCGGGCGTGGTCATGGGCTTCGGCGTGCGAGATCTCGCCCGCATTTACGGCCAGACCATCTACCGGGTGCGCTTCTCGCTGGTGACCATCGCCGCGATGCTTTCGCTCGGGTACGTCACGAAATACTCCGGCACCGATGCGACGCTCGGTCTCGCGATGGCCCAAACGGGCGTCTTCTACCCGTTCTTCGGCACGTTGCTGGGCTGGCTCGGAGTGGCGCTGACCGGATCGGACACGGCTTCGAACGTCCTCTTCGGCAGCCTGCAAAAGATCACGGCCGAACAAACCGGCATCAGCCCCGTCCTGATGTGCGCGGCCAACAGCTCGGGCGGGGTGATGGGAAAGATGGTGGACGCCCAGAGCATCGTGGTCGCGAGCACCGCCACGAATTACTACGGTTCGGAAGGCAAGATTCTGCGGTTCGTCTTCTGGCACAGCATCGTGCTGGCGATGATGGTCGGGGTGCTGGTGTTCCTTCAGGCCTATGTGCCGCCCTTTACCAGCATGGTGCTCGAGGCCCCGGCGGCGGCCAAGCCCTGACTCCTGCCGCCCAAGCGGACGGCAACGGGTGCGATCGGAAGTGGCGGGCAGAGGGACGTGCGTTGGGAGGACGACGCTGGCGGCGGGCGAGACGCCCGCCGCGACAGCCGAGACGGCTATCCTCCCCGGAGCAACCCGGCACTTTACATTCCCGGGCCGGGTCAGAATAGTCTGGGCCAGCTTCGCCACGCCGCGCGGACCGATGAGCCATCGTAAAATTTGCTATTTCGACAATAACGCCACGACGCAGGTCGCCCCGGAGGTGATCGAAGCGATGCTGCCGTACCTGCGCGAACACTGGGGCAATCCCTCGAGCGCCTACAGCTTCGGCAGCGATCTGACCAAGGCCCTCGACCGCGCCCGGGAGCAGGCGGCGGCTCTCATCAACGCCGATCCCCGCGAGATCATCTTCACCAGTTGCGGAACCGAAAGCAACAATGCCGCCCTGCATAGCGCCGTCACCTTGAATCCGACCAAACGGCATGTCCTGATGAGCGCGGTCGAGCATTCCGCCAATCTGAAGTACGGCAAGTATCTGGAAAGCCAGGGATGCCGCGTGACCTATCTGCCGGTCGAGCCCGATGGTTCCATCGATCTGCATCTCCTGGCCGAATCGATTGAACCCCAAACGGCTCTGGTCTCGATGATGTGGGCGAACAACGAAACCGGCGTCCTGTTCCCCATCGAAGAGATGGCCGCGATTTGCCAGAGCCGGCACGTTCCATTTCACACCGATGCCGTCCAGGTCGCGGGCAAGTTGAAGATCGACGTGGAGAATCTGGGCCTCGATTTCCTGAGCCTCTCGGCGCACAAGCTGCATGCGCCGAAGGGCATTGGGTTGCTCTACGTCCGGCGGCGCACGCCGTTTCAACCGTTGATCCTGGGCGGGCAGCAGGAACGGGGGCGGCGCGGCGGCACGGAGAACGTCCCTTACATCGTGGCCTTCGGGCGCGCCGCGGAGCTCGCCTTGGAAGGACTCTCCGACGAAGATACGCGGGTGCGCCACCTGCGCAATCGGCTCGAGTCCGGCCTGCTCCGCGCGATTCCGGAAACCACCCGGAACGGGTCGCGCGATCAACGGCTCCCCAACACCTCGAACCTCGCGTTCGCCGGCGTGGAAGCCGAGGCCGTCCTGCTGCTCCTGAACCGGCTCGGCATTTGCGCCTCGAGCGGCTCGGCCTGCACGACCGGTTCCATCGAGCCTTCGCATGTGCTGACGGCAATGGGCCTGCCGCGCGAGCTGGCGCGCGGTTCGGTGCGTTTCAGCCTCGGCCGGTACAATACCGATGCCGAAGTCGATTACGTGCTCCGCGAATTGCCCGCCGTGATCGACCGCCTGCGCGCGGCCACGCCGCAGCCCGAAGACGCGGCGGTGGCTTGAGGCGCGGCCGGGCGATTCTCTCCATTTTAATACGATGCAAGCCATTCAACTCGAAAAGCCGGAGCATTTCCGCGTGATCGATCTGCCCGAACCGACCCTACCGGCCGCCGGCGAGGCGCTCGTCCGGGTTCATCGGGTGGGGATTTGCGGCACGGACCTGAGCGGTTACCTGGGGAAAATGCCCTTTTTCAGCTATCCGCGGATTCCGGGCCACGAACTCGGCGTGGAGGTGGTGGCCGTCGGCGCCGGCGTGGCGAATGTCAAACCGGGCGACCGCGCCTCGGTCGAGCCATACATGAATTGCCAGCAATGTTTTTCCTGCCGGCGCGGGAATGGCAATTGTTGCGAGAACCTCCAGGTGCTCGGGGTTCATACCGATGGAGGGTTGCGTTCGCACTTCATCGTGCCCGCCCGGAAACTTCATCCCTCGACGAAGCTGACGCTCGACCAATTGGCGCTGGTCGAGACACTGGCCATCGGGTGCCACGCGGTGAATCGCGGCCAGGCCCAACCGGGCGAGCATGTGCTGGTCATCGGCGCGGGCCCGATCGGGCTTTCGGCGATCGAGTTCGTCAAACTGAGCGGCGCCCACACCCTCGTGATGGATTTGAACGAGCAACGCCTCGCGTTCTGCACGGAACGGATGGGCGTTCGCGACACGGTGCTTTCGAAGGGCGACGGCTCGGAACTCGAAGCCTTGAAGCGGCTGTGCGAGGGCGGGCTCCCCACCGTGGTGATCGATGCGACCGGCAGCAACAAATCGATGTCGCAGGCGCTCAATTACGTTGGGTTTACCGGGAAATTGGTGTTTGTCGGCATCACGACCAACGAGGTCAGTTTCGGCCATCCCCTGATGCACCGGCGGGAAATGACCCTGCTGGCCAGCCGCAACGCGCTGCCGCCCGATTTCACGCGCATCATCAAGCTGATCGAAGACGGGCAGATCGATACGCGGCCCTGGATCACGCATCGCACGCCGTTCGCCGAGTTGATCGCCAATTTCCCGGCGTACACCCGGCCGGAGACCGGCGTGATCAAGGCGGTCGTCGAATTGTCCTGAACGGCCGCCATGAGAGTTCTCGTCATCGGTTCGGGGGGACGCGAGCATGCGCTGGTCTGGAAACTCGCGCAGTCGCCGCATGTCCGTGAGTTGTGGTGCGCTCCGGGCAATGCCGGGATCGCGGGCGAGCGGACTCGATCCGGCACCGCCGTGGAATGTGTCAAACTGGGCGTCGAAGATTTCCCGGCTCTGGCCGCGTTCGCGACGGAGCAGAAGATCGATCTGACCGTGGTGGGCCCGGACAATCCCCTCGTGGCGGGCATCGTCGATTTTTTCCAGGCGCGCGGGTTGCGCATTTGGGGGCCCAACCGGCAGGCCGCGCAATTCGAAGGGTCGAAGGTATTCTCGCAGGATTTCATGCGCCGCCACGGCATTCCCACCGCACATTCCGGGACGTTCCGCGACCCGGAGGACGCCCGGCGATTCGCAGCCGCGCTCGATGGGCGGTGCGCCGTCAAGGCGGATGGGCTGGCGCTCGGCAAGGGGGTCATTCTCGCGCGGGACCTGGCGGAGGCAGATGCGGCGATCGACGAGATCATGGTGCGCCGGGCCTTCGGCGAGGCGGGCGCGCAACTCGTCATTCAGGAAATGCTCGAAGGCCCCGAAGTGTCGTTGCACGCGCTGTGCGATGGGCGGACGGCGCTGCTCTTTCCGACCTCGCAAGATCACAAGCGCGCGCTGGATGGCGACCAGGGGCTCAATACCGGCGGCATGGGCACCTATTGTCCGACGCCCTATTTGAGCGACGCCGCGCTGCAAACCGTGGCCGAGGCCATCCTGAAGCCGTGGCTCGCGGGTTGTGCGGCCGAGGGCATCGATTACCGGGGCATTCTCTATCCGGGAATCATGCTCACTCCCGGCGGCCCGAAAGTGCTGGAATTCAATGCGCGCTTCGGCGATCCGGAAACGCAGGTGTATCTGGCCCGTCTCGAGAACGATCTGCTCGAACTGCTCGATGCAAGCGTCGAAGGAACCCTGGCCGGCCACGCGTTGCGTTGGTCTTCCCAAGCGGCAATCTGCGTGGTCATGGCCAGCGGCGGCTATCCGGGTCCGGTGCCAAAGGGCCTGCCGATCGAGGGCGTGGCGGCGGCCGAGGAACTCTCCGGCGTGAAGGTTTTCCATGCCGGGACGGCCTGGCAAGATGGCCGCGTCGTTACGAATGGGGGCCGTGTCCTCGGCGTCACCGCGCTCGGGGCGGATTTGCGCGCGGCGCGCGACCAGGCGTACGGCGCGGTTGAGCGCATTCGATTCGAGGGGGCGCAATTCCGGCGCGATATTGCCGCGCGCGCCCTGCCGTGATAGCGTGGCCTCTGTGATCGAGGGGCCGAGATTCTACGGGAAACCGTCCAAATTCATCGATGATATGATGCACGCGCGTTTGTGTTTCCTTCGCCTGGGAATGGCCGGGTTTTGCCTGGCGATTTCGCTCCCGACCGGTGCCACCGGTCACCGCAGCGTCATCGAATCGCCCCAACGGCCCATGGCCTTTCAGGGCGGCGCGCCAGCCGCCGAGGTGCCGGTCCCGCCCGTCTCCGTCAGCGGGGCCGTGCCGGCGGCGGCCTCGCCGCTGCTCGCGAAGCAGGCCGTTTATGACGACGCCTTGGGCTACCTGCGCCTCTCGCAGGTAACCGCCGGGGTGGCGGAGGCCATGCGAGCCGCCCTGCAATCCATGCAAACGACCAATGATTTGAAGGGGCTGGTGCTCGATTTGCGGTATGCCAACGGCTCGGACTATTTAGAAGCCGCCAAGGTGGCCGACCTGTTTACCGGCAAAGCCCGTCTGCTGCTCAAAATCGGCGAGACCGAGTTGCGCTCCTCCGCGAAGCCGGATCCGTTCGAGCGGCCGCTGGCGGTGCTGATTAATCGGGAAACTACGGCCGCCGCCGAGACGCTCGCCGGGGTGCTCGGCGATCTGGGGATGGCGTTGCTGGTCGGCCGCGGCACTGCCGGTCAGGCCCTGGGCGAGGCCGCCGCGCCCCGGCCGATCCTGCCGGGGGGGACGGTACTGCCGGAGTCGGGCGTCGCGCCCGATCTCACGGTCCCGATCGATCCCGCGGACGAACGCCTCTATTTCGAGAACCCGTATCGGATCCTGCGCCGCAACCCAAGCACCGCCGCCAGCGAGGTTGTCGACGAAGACGGGCTGACGAATAACCGGCCGCCGCCGTTCAACGAATCGGAACTCGTGAAACGCCACCGCGAAGCGGCGGATGGCCCCCGCGCGAACCCGAATCGTTCGCGCGCGCCGGGGTCGCCCGCCCCCGTCCAGCCCGTGCTGGGCGATCCCGTGCTGGCGCGCGGCCTCGATTTCGTGAAGGGCTTCGCCGTTCACCGCATCTCCCGGTCCGCGCCCTGACCGGTGACCGTTCTCGAAGCCATCCAGAAAGGAAGCGATTTTCTCGGACGGAAAGGCGTCGAGTCGCCGCGATTGCACAGCGAATTGTTGCTGGCGCAAATTCTCGCCCTCAAGCGGCTCCATCTTTATCTCGAATTCGGCCGGGCGCTTTCGGAGGAGGAATCCTCCCGCTTTCGCGATTTTCTCCAACGCCGCGCCCGGCGCGAGCCGTTGCAACACATCCTCGGCACGACGTCGTTTTGCGGCCTCGAATTGCGGGTGAACGGACAGGTGCTGGTTCCGCGTCCGGAGACGGAGGTGCTCGCCGAGGCCGCCTGGAGTTTTCTGCAACGCCGGGCCGCGGCCGGGCCGGAGCCGGTTTTTCTCGATTTTGCCACCGGCAGCGGCTGCGTGGCGCTCGCGATGCTCAAGCATTGCCCGACCGCCCGCGGCCTGGCGCTCGACATCTCGCCGGAGGCGTTGCATGTCGCGCGAGAGAATGCCGCGACACTCGGTTTGAGTGAACGGCTCGAATTCATTCAGAGCGATGCTTTCGTGCAAGTTCCTGCTTCGTTTCGGGCGGATCTTCTGGTGGCCAATCCTCCGTACATTCCCACCGCCGAAATCGACAGTCTATCCCCGGAAGTTCGCGATCACGACCCGCGGTTGGCGCTGGACGGCGGAGACGATGGCCTGGCGTTCTACCGATTGCTCGCACGCGAAGCTCCTGGCCGCCTGGCTGCGGACGGACGGCTGATGGCCGAGTTCGGCGATGGGCAGGATAAGGCGATCGTCAGCTTGCTGGAGCAGGCGGGTTGGAGCGTCGAGTCGGTTTTGCCCGATCTCTCCGGCCGGCCGCGCGTCGTGATCGCCGCGCCCGGAGGCGGTTAGCAGACAGGGCTCAGCGAAGAGACATGAGGTCTCACCGCGGAAGGAGTTGAGCGAGGCTCTTGGCCATGCCACGCGCTGCTGCTTCGAGAAATCCGGGATCGGCTCGGCAATTTCGCAGATGCCCGATGGTGACGACCGGCAGCGGCCGGACCAGGCTGGCGAGGTCCGTCCGGTTGTAAGCCGCAGATTTGTCCGGCGCGCTCGTCTCGATGAGCGCGATCCGAATCCGGCGGAGTCCTCGATGCTGGAGCGCTTCGACGGTGAGCCGGGCGTGGTTCAGGACTCCCAGGCGATTAGGCGCCGCCACGATGACCTCGGCGTCGAGTTGTTCGATCAGTTCCAAGGCCGAGAAACTCACCCCGAGCGGGGCCAGTAATCCACCGGCTCCTTCGATTAGCACGGTGTCCGCCTGGATCGACTCGATGGCAGCCAGCGCCTCCTCGATCCGCACTCGCCGACGTTCCAATTGCGCCGCCCGCGCCGGCGACAGCGGAGCTGAGTAGTGAAACGGGTTGACTTGGTCCAGCCGCGACACCACCGGCCGCGACCCGCGCTGTTGCATCGCGAACAGCAGTTCGGCATCAGATCGCCCCCCCGAGCAGAACGGTTTGAGCGCGGCCACGGTCTTCCGCGGTGAAAGATGCGCCTGGGCATGCGCCAGCAGCAGTGCCGTGAGGATGGTCTTGCCCGCGCCGGTATCCGTGCCGGTAATGAAAAGATAGCGCGGGGCGAGCTTGCTAAGCTTCATGAAGGCTGGCGGCCCGTGCGACCAAACTCAGAACGGATGGAAATAAAGGATGCCCACATCTTGCGCGTTCCGGCGGTGCAGGAGCGCCACGTAGTGCTTGCGGTAATCGCCGATCTGGGCCTCCACCTCCACCTGGAAGAGGAAGCTTTGCAGGGTCATGTACCGTCCGATGATATTGATGATGCTGGCGTCCATGCCGGGAATCGCGCCGAGATCGCCGCGCTGCTCGAAAGGCGTATCGTCCTCCGTTCCATCCGCATGGTCCGCCCCCGCGCGCACGTCCACAATGGCTCGCGCCAGGCTCGCATCCATGCCGGGCAGGAGTTGGAGAACTTCCGCCGAAGCCGTGTTGATGTTGACCGCCGCGCCCGCCCCAGAAATCGTCGTGAACAAATCCACCAACCCCACTGAAGACTCCGGCCCCTGCTGGCTGCTTTGCATATACGCCGTTCCGCCTCGCGGCCGCATCGACTGCGACCACCCGATCGGCACGCCCGTCCGGCCGCTGCCCCAGAAAATCTCCGGCGTGATGCCTTTCACCATCAGAAACTCGGTCACGTCGTCCATCAGGCCGTTCTTGGCCGCGTAGGGATTGGTCGGATCCAGGCGCAGGTATTCGTCGCTCTCCGCGCCCCGGACATGGTTGGCCTCGTCCGGATCGATCCAATCGAGATAGGAATCGACAATCGTCGAGGTGTCCGCCGTGTCGACGCCGATCATCGTCAACGCGCGTTGCAGCACGTCGGTCTGCCCCTCCCGCACCATCGTGAGATTGTACTTTCGTTCGAGATCCTTGATGCGGATCGAGAACTTTCCGACGCCGACGATGTTGTCTTCGAGATGGATATCGATGAGCAGTTCGTTCGTCGTCGCGGGGCCGTTCGCCCATTTCTGGTTGAGAGCGGTGTACTGACCCTGGCCCGGTATCCGCAGTTGCATGGCCAGGATGTAGCGCGCCAGCTCCACGCCGCTCCGGCCCAGCAATTCCATTTCCGGCTCGAAGCTCGCGTTGCGCGCCAGCCGCGTCTCGACCTTCATGGAATACGCGAGACCCGCCGCCAAGGTCGCGAGGATCGTGATGACGATCATCACGATGATGAGCGCGATCCCCCGCCGTCGATTGAAGACCAGGAGGTTCATCAGGGCGCTCCCGGCTGGCCCACGTTCCCCGGTTGGCCGCCCACGCCCCCGATCCGCGTGATCCCCACGGCCGTCAGCGAGATCAAGCGCGTGGTCACTTCCGGCGCCTGGCTGCCGGCCTTCGTCCGCCCGAGGCTCACGCCCACCCGCACCATGCGCGGCATCGTATTCGTTTGCAGCCACTCGGGCACCCACTCCCCGCGCCGCGCGTCGAAAAATTCCATCGCAAACACCGCCACGTTCGGCGCCAGCCGGATCTTGTACGGCGTCGTCATTTCCGAGGTCTGCAAGATCGGCGCCTGCAGCAAATTCAAATTCTTGTCCCCGTCCACCTCGAAGGTCACTCGCCGCAGATTCTGTCCTCCGTACAACCCGCTTCCCGGAAACGAATTCGGGAGCCGCGCCACGAAGCTGATCGCCGCGTAGCTCTTCGAGGTGTCGGCCATGAACGAATAGTAGCGCGCGTTATCGGAATACATGATCGCCGCTCCGAGCGAGTCCTGCAGCGCCCGCATCGTCACCCGCGTGCGTTGCACCTCCGCCGCCGCGGTCAAACCCAGCCGGGCCCCCCGCAAAATCGCCGACCAGCTTGCGTAGACGGCCACCATGACCATTCCGAAAATCCCCGCCGCCATCAGCACTTCGATCAGCGTGAAGGCCCGGCTTCCGCGCGCTAGTCTGGTTCGCCCCGGTCTCATCGCCGCATCTCCTGGGATGTTCGCCGCCCGCCGCTCATCGGCCGGAAGAGCAACACGCTCTGCCGCGAGACCACCGCCCGTTTCGCCCCGGTCACGCCGCCCACGAAGAAGTCGATCTGGTACAGCCCGTTCGTCGCCACTTCGATGATCTCCCCGCCAATCGTGTTCCCGGGGAACATTTCCTCGAAGCTCTGCACGATCTCGATCGGGATCGGCCCTTCTTCCAGCCGGTTCGTCAACGAGAGCAGCGCAAAGGCCGGCGTCGCATCCACCTGCATCGGCTCCAGATTGCGCGCCTGGGTGAGGCTCCGCGAGACCACCCCAAGAATCGCGAACACGCACATGAAGAACAGCGCCAGCGCGACCATCACCTCCAGCAGCGTGAACGCCTGCCATGCTCGATCCCGCGGGGCCGCCAGCTTCATTGCGTCAATTCCTCCGGTTGGCCGGTGATGATATCCGTCTTCACCGTGCGCTGCCGTCCCTTCCACGCGTACACCACGGTGAATTCGTCGCAAGTCCCATTCGGGTAGAATCGCACGCGCGATTCCTCGGCTTGCATCAGGTCGATGAAATTCACCCCGATCAATTGGATCATGATATCCTCGCCCAATTTCCTGGGGAAGGCGGCGTACGGAGCTTCTCCCGTGCTTCGTCCGCTCTCCCGCGCTGGCGGCCCGCCCGCCACGGCCGCGACGGCCACATCCAGCGAACCATCCGATTTCACGATGAATTCGTACGGCACGCCCTGTAAAATCGCCCGATCCCGCGCCGCCTTGCACCCCTCCACCGTATCCCGCACCGCGCGCGTCAACTGGTCCTTTTGCATCGCCCGCCAGACCGATGGCACCCCCACGCCGAACAAGATCGCGATGATCGCCACCGTCACCATGATCTCGATAATGGTGAACCCTCTCCGCCGGGCGTATCTGGACATTGCCCCCGTTCGGAGTTCCGGCTTTAGCCGGTTCGGGAGTTTTCCGGCCCCAGGCCGCGTGAACGCGGAACTCCGAACCATCGGCAGCCGAGGCTCCGGGGCGGTGCCGAGATGCCCCCCTCTCCCTCCCCCCCCCGATCCCGCGGTTGCGCGCCGGATTTTCACATCCGTTCCCTCGGAAGCCTGCCGCAAATCGGATGGTGGTGGTTGTTCAAAATCCTCCTAAAACCCCTGGCCGATATTCGACGTGATCGCGAACATCGCCGACAGCACGCTCAGCAGCAGGAAGCCCACTCCCACCGCCATGAGAATGATCATCACCGGCTCGATCAAATTCGTCATCACCCGCAACGCGATCTGCAGCTCATTCTCGTAGGTGTTTGCCAGATTCTCCAACGCCCCGGGCACGTTCCCCGTCTCCTCCCCGATCCGCAGCAAATCGATCATCAACTGCGGAAACACCCCGCTGCGCGCCATCGGTTGCGCGATGGTCTTCCCGTCCGTGACCTCTTCCCGCGTGCGGGAGATCGCTTCCTTCAACATCACGTTGGGGATCACCTGCTCCGTGATTTTTAGCGCCGTCAGCACCGGCACGCCATTCTGCAACAGCGTGCCCAGCGTCCGCGCGAATTGCCCGTACAAATTCAGCTTCATCACCCGCCCCAGGACTGGCGCCCGCAGCTTCCATTGATCGATCGTCCGCCGCCCTGAGGTCGACGACTGGAACCGCTTGAACAAGATAATCAGCGTCAGCACCCCCAAAATCAGCAGCCACCAGTACATCTTGAAGAACTGCCCGGCGTGCATCAGCATGAGCGTCGAGGCCGGCAACTGCACCTTCAACCCTTCGAAGATCGACATGAATTTCGGCATCATGTACGTCATGAAAAAGACGATGATCCCGATCCCCACGCACGCCACGACGGCCGGGTAAATCAGCGCCGAGGTGAACTTCGCCTGCACCTCCGCGAACCGCTCGAAGTGCGAGGCCAGCCGTTTCAACACTTCCGTCAGCGCCCCGCTCTGCTCCCCCGCCCGCACCATGTTGATATAGAGATCCGTGAAGATCACCGGCTGCTTGCTCATCGCATCGGACAAGCTCCGGCCTTCCATGACGTCCTGCTTCAAGCTGTGGCTCACTGCCGAGGAAATGCCCTTGCTCCCGATATGCGTCATGCTGTTCAGCGCCAGCGTCAACGGCATGCCCGATTGCAGCAGGTTCGCCAGTTGCTGGGTGAACGTGGCCAGTTCCTGCATCTTCGGCCGCCGTTGCTTCGTGAAAAACTCCCGCAAGGCCGGGGGCATCGCGCCCGACAAGTTGATGGCCTTGGCTTTCTCCGCCTGCGCCCCCTTTTTCCCTTCAGCGCCCTTCTTGCCTTCGGCTCCCTTCGGCGCCTCGACCGACACCGGCAGCAAGCCCAGCCGCTCGATCTGCGTCAGCGCGCCCGCCCGGTCCGCCCCGTCGACCTTTCCCTGCACCAGTTCGCCCGACCGCTTGCGCGCTCTATAAGAAAATTCCGGCATCGATTCCCTCGGAGTCTGTTGAAAAACTGCGGCTATCCAGTTCGCGGGCACGGCCGGCGCAATGGCGAGGCGGGCCGGCCGGGCCTATCCTTGCGGATCTGTGAGGGAAGACCAACGAAGCCAGCGCGCCGGCCCTGCCGCAATATGGATGGTCGTAGTTTTTCAACAGATTCCTACCGTATCATTCACCGCCCCCCAACGAAAGTTTCTCCGCCGGGCTTCCCCCCACGCGTCCTCCGCGCGCCGTCGCCTATCGGTACGGCTGGTTCAATTCCACCGGGTGCGGCTTCCGGCGCAGCTTCATGTTGAGCAGCTCCACCAGCACGGAGAAAGCCATCGCGAAGTAAATGTAGCCCTTCGGTATCTTCTGGTGGAACCCTTCCGCCACCAGCGCGAACCCGATCAAAATCAGGAAGCTCAGCGCCAGCATCTTCAGCGTCGGATGCTTCTCGATAAATGCGCTGATATGCC
>CAYZKY010000073.1:0-29959 GCA_964478815.1 uncultured Verrucomicrobiota bacterium | reverse complement strand
GGACGCAAGGCCTGGGGCACCACCCCGGAAACCCGCACCACGCAGGCGCTTTGCCCATGAACCTGTGGTCAGTTCATCGCGGTTGGAATGAGGGCGAACCCCTGCTTCCTGGCCAGTTTGCGCAACAGGCGCGCTTCGGTTTCCACCACTTTGGCTTCATAGCTTTTGAGTCCTTTCTCCACGTAGGCCATGCCATGGCGCAGCAGCCGGTAGAACAGCAGCGCCAGTTTGCGCGCCAGCGCCACGTTGGCCGCCAGTCCGCCCAGCCGGCCCCGCAGACGCCGGTAAAAGCCGCCCAGCGCCTTGTCCACGCTTTGGCCCAGCGCCCGCGCCGCCGCGCAAAACAGCCGGCCCGCCCGGTGGCGGTGCGCCTTCACGCGCCCGCGGCGTTTGCCGCTTTGTTTGCGCCCGCCGGCCAGCCCCAGCCACGAGACGAAGTGTTTCTCGGTCTTCCATTTCGTCAGGTCCGTCCCCACTGCGCTGATCCGTTGCAGCACCAGAGACACGCTGAACCCAGGAATCTGCGTCGCATCCCGTCCGCCGCACAGCCGCGCCACCAGTTCCTGCAGCCGCTCGATGACCGGCGCGTTCTTGCTCGCCGGCTTGGCGGGGGCCAGGGCCACCGGCCCAACGGCCAGGGCGTGGCTGCTCCCGCCCTCCGGCGACGGCGGGCCGGCCAGCTCCTGCAGCAACGCCTCCATTTCCCGGTCGGCCTCGGCGATCTTTGGCTGATAGGTTTCCCACAGCTCCAACCCTTGCCGCAGCGCGAAGAGTTGCTCCTTCTTCCAGCAGCCCCGCAGGCTTTCCTTCACCCGATCCGACTTCTTCTTCTGGATCTGCACGTCGCACAAGGCCAGCCGTTCGCCGGGACGCCGCTCGCCCTGGAGGATCGCCCGCACCACTTTCAAGCCGCTGACGCCCGTCAGGTCGCTGATCACGTCGTGGAACTTGATGTTCATGCGCTCCAGCGCTTGTGGCATCTTCTGCACCTGGCTGGCCGCGCCGATGGGATGATCGGCGCGCAGCCGCTGGTCGTCCTGCAATTGCCGGATGTCGGCCGGCGGCACGAAGCCGCCGCGCAACAGGCCGTGCGCGTGCAGGGTCGCCAGCCATTGACAGTCGGCCATGTCGGTCTTGCGTCCGGGCACGTTTTGCACATGCCGCCCGTTGACCACCAGGATCTCCAGCCCGGCGGCTTCCAGCACTTCGTAGAGGCAGAGCCAGTACACGCCGGTGGCCTCCATCGCCACGGAGCGCACCCCGTGTTCCTGCAACCAGCCGCGCAACCGCTCCAGCTCGCCGGTGAAGGTGCCGAAGACCTGCGGGGTGTCGCCCGCGATGGACCCATGGAGTTTTTCGCTGCCGACATCAATGGCGGCCGCCGTGGGATCGAGCACCGGCAGGGCTTTCATAAGGCAAGGCGTGTGGTGTTGAACGAACATGTCATTCGCCCGGCGCCCGGTCGTCATCCGAAGGACAAACCTCCCCAGCGGGAACACCGCGTCGGCGGCGTCACCAAACAATGCGCAGGCCAACGACCGGAACCAGTCTCACCCGCGGGCAGTCCTGAAACACAGGACGCGCCAAAGGAGAATGCGGCCACGCTGCGCCCGACAACTGACGGCAGGAACGTATCAGGTTCAGGGGTTCAAAGCGCGAACTTTCGTTTCGGCGAATTCTCACCCTGACGCACAACCTCCTCGAGATTGACCACGCCCGGCTCGCCCGCGAACACCGGGTGGCCCCGGCCGCCGAAGACCGCCGCCGCGCCCAGCGGGCGGAACAGCTCCAGACGGCCGCGCAGCAGGCGGGCCGCCCCATTTCGCCCCTGCTCACCGCCGCCCGGCAGGCCACCCAGCACTCCGTCAAGTTCCTCCGCTGGCTCATGACCTCCCTCGCCCAAAACCTTGCGGAAACCCTCGCCGTGCCCCGCCTCCAGGCTCTCTACGCTTACTTTTGAATCACTTTCACAGACACCGATGACGGGGACGTGTATTTATGTGTATGGACGGGTATCGGTGTGCTTGAGGCTTGAGGCACAAGGCTTCCGATTGGCGGGTCGCGAATGGGGGATGACGTATTGAGTCAATTTGTGTTTCCGGGGAGTGCATCCGAAGGCCACGGAAGCGGCTGTTGTTTCGGAGCGACCGTTCGGGCGAGGCGCCCGAACGGCACAGGCGGGGGCGCCTGTGCTACCCAAACGGGGCAATTCCCCTGAATTGAAAAGCGCGGGCCTTGAGTTTGTGATTGAAACCGAAGGGGGTCTTGCGAAGGTGGATGGCATGATCCGAACGAATTCCCGATGGTGGTGCGTGTGGTGTCTGTTGGCGGCGGGTTGGAGCGGGTGGGCGGGGGAGAACTGGCCGCAGTTTCGAGGGCGGGACGGGTTGGGGGTATCGAAGACGGAAGCGCCGGCGACGTGGAATATCGCGAGGGGCGAGGGGGTGCGATGGCAGGCGGAGGTGCCGGGGCTGGGGCATGGGAATCCGGTGATTTGGGGCGATCGATTGTATGTGGCCACGGCGGTGCGTCCGGACAAACCGAAGACGGAGCTTCGCCTGGGGCTGTATGGCGATATCGGTTCGTACGCGGAGAAGGTGCCGCATGAATGGCGGCTGCTCTGCTACGACAAAGCGAGCGGCCGGCTGCTCTGGGACCGGCGGGTGCATGAAGCGGTGCCGCGGCAGGAGCGGCACACAAAGGGCTCGCATTGCAATTCGACGCCCGCGACGGACGGGACGCGGCTGGTGACTTATCTGGGGTCGGAAGGGCTATTCTGTTTCGACATGGAGGGCAAGCTGCTGTGGCGAAAGGAATTGGGGAAGATGGACGCGGGGTACTGGGCGGCGCCCTCGAACGAATGGGGTTTCGCCGGATCGCCGGTGTTGCACGCGGGGAAAGTGATCGTGCAATGCGACACGATCAGCGAGCAATTCGTGGCGGCCTACGATGCGACGGACGGACGGGAAATCTGGCGCACGGCCCGGAAGGAAGTGGCGAATTGGTGCACGCCGGCGATCGCGCCGGTGAACGGGAAGGCGCAGATCGTCCTGAACGGGTGGAAGGAGATCGCGGGGTACGACTTCGAAACGGGCAAGCGCATCTGGAATCTGGCGGGGGGCGGAGACTTGCCGGTGCCGGCGCCCCTGATCGCGGATGGGCTGGCGTTTTTCACGAGCGCGCATGGGAATTACCGGCCGATCCGCGCGGTGGAACTGGCCGCAGCCAGCGGGGAGATCACGCCGCCAAGCATGGAAGCGACGAACCAGGCGGTGCGGTGGTGCCATCCGCGCCTGGGCAGTTACATGCAAACGCCGCTGGCGCTGGGGAAGGAGCTGTGGAGCTGCGACTGGATGGGGATTCTGACCTGCATGGATCGGGAGACCGGCCGGATTCACTACAGCGAGCGGCTGGGGCAGGGGAGGCAGGCCTTCACGGCATCCGGCATCGCGGCGGGGAACCGGCTGTACTTCGCGAGCGAAAGCGGCGACGTCTTCGTGGTGCCCGCAAGCACGACCTTTTCGGTGACGGCGACGAACTCGCTGGGTGAGCCGTGTCTGGCCACGCCCGCGGCGGCGGACGGCACGCTCTACTTTCGGACGACGGGACGGCTGGTGGCGATCGGGGCGCAATAGCGCCCATCCCTCGAAGCGCTTCCGGCGGCAAGGGCGAAAATAGTTTCACGGATTTTGACAGGTTGGGGAGGTTCGCGCGTAGCGATGGGCAGCGATGGAGGACGGACGGCGAGGAAGCCGGGCGGACGCCGCGCTGGAACAGGATGCCATGAAAACGCGAGGAACCTCCGGACGGAATGGGGCGATGATCCAAGGCGAGCGCGGAGCTACCGCGAAGTGTTCCCGGCTTGCCAGTATTTTTCCAAAACGGCTAGGATGGCCAAAGTCTCAGAAAGGTTGCCTGACTGACTTGGATCGCGCCGCGAACGGTGCGGCTCGATTCCCGATCTTTCGCCGACTCGCTATGACATGCTCAATCCTGGCCCGGTGGGCCACCACCTTCCGGTTCGCGGCCTGCTGCCTGCTGGCATCCACCATCGTCAGCCACGCGGCGAACCTGACTGTCACGTATCTGCCCGAAACCTCCCCGACCTGGCCGGCGGGCCATTCGTTCGGGGGTTCCGACGGGAAGTCGTACGTGGCGCAATCGACCGACCCGAAAGCGCCCTTCGGGGGCACGGCCTGCGTCTTCCGCGGGTTCGCCGACGGCGGAAGTTCGGAGATGCTGAACGGGGGACATTTGATCTACCGGATGCGGCTGGACTTCGATGAGGAGGTGTGGCTGGAGAGTTTCACTTCGACCGGGGCGGGAGCGCAACACCAGAAATCCGTGATGCGCCTGCTGGACACGAGCGGGGTGGTGCTGAGCGCGGCGCCGCTGACGGGGTTTAATGCGGAAGTCACGACGGTGCTGCACGCGGGGGTGCGGGGGTGGAGCTTCCTCGTGGATGAGTTCGACGACAGCACGCAATGGCGGTTCCGGAAGCAAATGACGGTGGCCTACTCGACGGTGACCCCCACGACGCCGGCGGCGCCGACGGGAGCGCAGGTGTTCACGGTGACGAATACGGACGACGCGGGGCCGGGCTCGCTGCGGCAGGCCATTAACAGCGTCGCGGGAACGACGGGAGGGTATGCGATCCACTTCAACATTCCGGGGACGGGGCCGCACGTCATCCAGCCGGGGACGGCATTCGCGGATGTGGTGGCGCCGGTGACGATCGACGGCTCGACGCAGCCCGGATATGCCGGGACGCCGCAGATCGAGATTCGCGGGGATCAGGCGGCGGGCGCGGGCGATGTGAACGGGCTGAGCATTCGCACCAAGAACTGCGTGATCCGGGCCTTGTGCGTCAACAGCTTCAAGAGCTGGGGCATTCATATCGGATGGAACCCGGAGCTAGGAAACAACCGGATCGTGGGTTGCTTTATTGGGACGGATCCGACGGGGACGATCCGAAGGGGGAATGGAGAAGGTGGGCTAGGAATCTTCAATTCACCCGACAATGTGGTCGGGGGATCCCTGGCGGGAGATCGAAATATCGTATCCGGCAACCGGGGTGGGGGAATTCACGTTGCCGGTATTCCAGGGAGTTCTGGCAATGCGGTATACGGAAACTACATCGGCACGGATGTGACCGGGACTCGTGCCATTCCAAATATGTGGGAAGGCCTGGCGATTTACGACACAGAGAATGTGATGATAGGAGGGATCGGCTCAGGGCTCGGCAATCTCATCTCCGGCAACGAAGGTCATGGCATCGCCTTGTCAACACGCTTACCCGCGGATCGTTCGGACAGAGGGGTCAAAAATGCGTCTATTTTTGGAAATCGAATTGGCACGGACACCACCGGGACGCGAGCGCTCCGCAACAATTGGAAAGGCATCCGGGCATGGGACGCTGTGAGCGGGCTTGTCATCGGAGCATCCAATCCGGCAGCCCGAAATCTCATTTCTGGAAACGGTGAGGCAGGGATCGAGCTAGCGAATACGTCGCTGCCTGGCGCTTTGATCCAAGGCAACTACATCGGCACGGACATCACGGGCACGCGCAAGATTCCAAATTCCTGGATGGGAGTAATGGTCTTGGAGACGCCTGGGGTGACGGTGGGCGGAACTGAGCCAGGGCAGGGGAATTTGATCTCGGGCAATGTGTACGATGGCGTCAAACTGCAAGGCGCGGGTTCATCGAACAACGTGGTGGCGGGGAACTTGATTGGGACGGATCACACGGGATTGGCCGTGCTGGGGAATAGCAATTGGGGTGTCTTCCTCGACAATGCGCCACGCAACCGCATCGGAATGGCGGGCGCGGGGAACACCATTGCGGGCAGCGGACAGGACGGGGTGTTCCTGCTGAATCCCGGCGCGCATGACAACGTGGTGGCGGGGAACCATATCGGGGTGGATGCATCAGGGACCCGCGCGTTCGGGAACAACCATGGCGTGCATGTGGCGGAAGGCGCCCGATCGAACATTATCGGCGGATTGGAAGCCGCGGCCGGGAATGTGATTTCCGGCAATCGGGCGGCCGGCGTCATCCTGCGAACCGGCGCCAGCGCGAACGAGGTGATCGGGAATCGAATCGGCACGGATGCCAGCGGCACAAGACGCGTCGGCAACAACTACGGCGGCGTGGAATTCTGGGACCGCTCGCCCCTGAATGTCCTCGGCGGGACGACCGCAAACCATCGAAACCTCATTTCGGGAAACGGTGGGGAAGGGGTCATCCTGCGGAATGGTTCGTTCAGCAATTACGTGCAGGGGAATTTCATCGGCACCGATATCACGGGCACGATGGCGATTTCTAATCGTTACAGCGGGGTGTGGATCGGCAGCGATCAGCCGGCCTCGCCCATTCGCGATTCGATCATCGGCGGGTCCGAGCCGGGTGCCGGGAATTTGATCTCGGGCAACGGGGGATTCGGCATCGCGTTTTGGAGTAATGCGGTGAACGTGCGCATTTTGGGGAACCGGATCGGGACGGATGCGACCGGCCACCGGCCGTTGCCTAATGGCTACCGCGGGATCGACAACTGGAGCGTGCATGGCGCGATCATCGGAGGACCGAACCAGGGCGAGGGGAATGTGATCGCATTTCACCGCGATCCGGGCGTGTTGGTCTGGAACGGAACCAATACGGCGATTCGGGGCAATTCGATCTACGCCAACGGGCTGCTGGGGATCGACCTGGCGACACGGAATGGACAGAACTACTCGTGGGGGTCGAACCCGAACGACGTCCGAGACGTCGATGCCGGAGCTAATGGTTTGCAGAACTATCCGGTGCTCAGCGCGGCGACCAGCGCGGGGGGCCTGCGAGTGCGCGGAACCTTGAACAGCCGGGTGAATGCGGCGTATGCGATCGATTTTTATGCGACGTCTCCCGATGCTGCCCAATTCTCGGCGGGAGGGCAGCGGTATCTCGGCTCGGTGACGGTGCGAACCGACGGATCGGGGAATGCGTCGTTCGAGCCGACCTTCGCGAGCCAGCCGGCCGGGGTGGTCATCACCGCGACGGCGACGGACGAGTCCGGCAACACGTCGGAATTCTCGAGCGGGCTCGCGGTGCCGTCGGCAAGTGGCCCACGCATCGTGGCATTGAGCGATTCGCAGGCGGTGGCGGCGGGAAGCGCGGCGATGCTGACGGTGGCGGCGGAAGGGACGGGCTCCTTGCGGTATCAATGGTATCTCGATGGAGGCGCGGTGGCTGGAGCCGACACGGCCACGCTGACCCGGCCTGCCGTGACGGCCGATCAGGCGGGGGAGTACGCGGTGCTCGTGGCGGACGACATGGGGAGCACCTGGTCATCGACAGTCCGGCTGGAAGTGCTGCCGGGCTGGGTGCAGTGGCGGGCGGCGGAGGGAGGGAACGACCGGTATTACCGGCTGACGTCGCAACGGCTGGATTGGCCGGCAGCGGAGGCGGAGGCGGTGCAACTCGGGGGGCACCTAGTGGATATCAATTCGGCGGCGGAGCAGGCGTTTCTGAACGAGTGGCTGTTGACGGGGCCGAATCGCTACGCCGTCTACTGGATCGGACTGACCGATGCTCGGCGGGAGGGGACCTTCGAATGGAGCAGCGGTGCGCCGGTGACATACCAGAACTGGGAGGCGAACGAGCCGAACAATGGGTCGGGCGGAATCGAGGACTGGGCGGCGATGAACTGGTCGACGGCGGACTACAATTCCGGGGCGATCGGATCGTGGAACGACGCGGCGCGAGCCGGAACCGACCTGAATTCACGCATCAGCGATGGGCCGTACTACGGGATTATCGAAACGGGAGCGAATCCGGCGCTGGCGCCGGCGATCACGGCTCAGCCCTCGGCGCCCGCCGTGTGGGTGGGAACGGAATTGGCCTTGCGCGTGCAGGCGGAGGGGGCCGGGCCGCTGAGCTATCAATGGCGGAAGAACGGGGTGGACTTGCCGGGGCGGACGGAGGCGGTGCTGGTGCTGACCAATCTCGCGACGGTCGATGCCGGCGAATATTCGGTGATCGTGCGGGGCGGGAGCGGGGCGACGATCAGCGAACCGGCCGCGGTGGTGGTGTGGACACGGTGGGCCACGAACGGGCATTATTATGCGCTGACGGCGGGGCGGCACCACTGGATCGACGCGGAGGCGGAGGCGCGCAGCCAGGCGGGGCATCTGATCACGGTGAATGCGGCCGAGGAACAAAGCTGGGCCACGCGCGAGTTCGTCATCGGCACGGCGGCGACGCAGACGTTTTGGATCGGATTTAACGACGCGCAAACGGAAGGGCGCTTCGAATGGGTAAGTGGAGAGCCGGTGACTTTCACTTTTTGGGATTCGGGAGAACCGAGCAACGGCTCAGGCGGGGGCGAGGACTACACTCTGATGAATCACCTCCGGGCGCGCAGCGGGGGCAACCGTTTGGGGGGATGGAACGATGAGTCGCTGTCGGGCGAATTGTACGCGACAGCCGCCCGCGCGCGGGGTCCTTACCATGGGTTGATCGAGACGGCGGTTCGGCCGGCTTTGCTGCTGGAGTTGACGAGCCAGTTGCCGGAGAAGCTCGATCTGGCGGAGGGGAACACGCTGGAACTGAGCATCGATGCCGTGGCGCAAGGCGGCCTGGAATATCAATGGTGGCGGGATGATCAGCCGTTGGCCGGGGCGACGGACCGGACGTTGCAGATCGCGCCGGCGCGAGCCGACCAGAGCGGCAGCTATCGGGTGGAAGTGACCGGCGGCGGGCTTAAAGTGAGAAGCCGGCCCGCAGTCGTGACCATTTACGCGCCGCCGCGATTGGTGACGCAACCGGTGGGACACACGGCCACGGCGGGAACGGCCACCACGCTCGAAGTGCAGGCCGAAGGGACTCTGCTGGGTTATCAGTGGTACTGGAACGGGATCGATCTGCCGAATGGGCGGGAGGCCGTGCTTTCGATTCCGAATGCTCAGCCCGTTCATGAGGGGACTTACCGGGTGGTGGTGACGAACCTGGCGGGGACGGTGACGAGCGCGGACGCGGTGCTGAAAGTGTTCGCGCCGCCGGTGATCGGCCAGCAGCCGCGTTCGCAGAGCGTGCGGCCGGGAGCCATCGTTTCGCTGGAAGTGGGAGTCTCGGGGCGGGAGCCGAAAACTTACCGATGGTACCGCAACGGCACCGCCGTGGCCGGGGCCACCGGGGCGACGCTGACTTTGCCGGCAGCGGGGCCCGCGACCGAAGGCACCTATTGGGTGGAGATCGCGAACGCGGACGGCACCGTCCGGAGCGTGGATGCGACGATCCAGCTCGAACCGGCAGGGGGAGCCGTGACTTTCGGCAATTTGCTGCCCGCCGCGGGGATCGACGCTCCGGTCTTCGAGTTCGATGGGTTGACACGCTTGGCCGGGGCCACGTATTTCGCGCAGCTTTACGCCGGGCCGACGGCAGAAACACTGACGGCGGTGGGGCCAGCCGTTCCGTTCCGGGAGGGCAACGCGGCCGGGTACTGGGTGGCCGTGACGCGGTCGATTCCCTCCGTGCCGGCCGGTGCGGCGGCGGCGGTGCAGGTGCGGGCGTGGAAAGCCGGACTGGCCGCGAGTTTCGAGGAGACGCTGGTGGCTGGTGGCTTGACGGGCATGTCGGAAATTCTGACGGTCACGACCGGTGGGGGCAGCGCGCCCCCGGCGGATCTTTTGGGCCTGCAGGGCTTCAAACTGGGGCTGCCGGAGGGACCGATCATCACGCAGCAACCGACCGGCAACAGCCTTCCAGCGGGACAGCGGGCCGAGTTGAAAGTGGCGGCTCGGGGCTCGGCACCGCTGGCTTATCAATGGTATCGCAACGGCACCCTGCTCGCCGGACAAACGGCGGCCTCGCTGGTCATCGCCAGCTTTCAGGAAGCCGATCAGGGCGATTACAGCGTGGAAGTCGGCAACTTCGTCTCGAAAGCGCCGAGCGCGACCGCCCGGCTCGCGCTGATCCATTCCGAAACGGCTCCATTCACCGTTCGACCGGGAGACATTCTCGTCGGCAACGATGGAACGGGAACGGTCATCAAGGTCGATCCGGCGACCGGCGCACAAACGAAACTGGGCGATTTCACGGGCGTGCATGATTTGACCCTGGCTTCGCCCACCGTGCTATATGTGCTCGAGCATGCCCAAACCATCAGCCGGCTGGACCTACAAACCGGCGGGAAAACGGTGGTCTCGACCGAGGGCCTGCTGGGCCTGAAATCGCTGGACACGTTCACGGCCGGGCTCACGTTCGGACCGGACGGTTTCCTTTACGCCTCGGTGTATGCCGCGCCCTACACCGCGATCTTGCGCATCGATCCCGCCACCGGCGCGCAAGCGAAGTTTGCGAGCGAAGGCTTTATGGGCGGGCCGATCGGGGTCGGCTTCGAACCGGGCGGAAGATTGATCGTCGCGGATATCGGTTCCGGACGGATGCTGGCGATGACGACACCGGCGGGAACGCAAGCGATGCTCGCGGAAAATCTGGGGCCGGGCTCGCCGTGGGGCATCGCCGTCGATGCGCAGGGAGGCGTGTATTTCGGCAGCGCCGCCGATAGCGCGCTCAATAAAATCCGCTACCTCCATCCCGTCACCCGCGCCGTGAGCACGGTGGCCGAAGGCGGATTCATTGAGCATCCCTACGATGTCGCTCTGGAGCCGGATGGGAATCTGGTCATCGCTCAGCAGGAACCCCGGTTGATCCGGGTGGATCGGGCGGCAGGGCGGCAGCAGATCATTTCCGAAGGCGGATTTCTGAACGGGTCTCTGAGCGTGATTGTGGCCGATCGATTCATGCCCACGCAGGAGCCGGCCATTATCACAGCCCCAACCGCGAAGACGGTGGTGGCCGGAGCCTCCGCGACGTTGAGCGTGCTGGCCTCAGGCGCGGAACCGCTCACGTATCAATGGCGGCGCGATGGGTATGTGCTGCCGGAAGCCATCTCCAGCTCGATCACTTTCGCGGCGGCAAGCACGAACGACGCAGGCGAATACACGGTCGAGGTGAGCAACGCCTTGGGGCGTGTGGTGAGCCATCCAGCGCGCCTCGAAGTGCTGGTGCCGCCGCAATTCACCACAGCACTGGCGGGCCAGACGGTGGTCGCCGGTGCGGGAGAGGCACTGCGGCTGGAAGTTCTCGCGACGGGCAATCCGCCACCAGCCTACGAATGGTTCAAGGAGGGCAACCCCATTTCGGGGGCCGCCGGGTCAGCTTTCGAAATTGGAGTGCCCGGTTTAGGCGACGCCGGAAACTATTCGGTGCAGGCCCGCAACACGGCCGGGGCGGCGGTCAGCGGACCGGTGGCGGTGCGAGTGCTGGAATCCGCCCGGATCGGCCGCAGCCCGGCCGGCCAGATCGTGCAGGCGGGCCAGCGCGCGCAGTTTCAGGTGGAGGGCGCCGGGACCGGCCCCTTCACGTATCAATGGCGGCTGAACGGACAGAATCTTCCCGGGGCGAATGCGGCGGTGCTGGTCATCGATCCCGTCGCGCTGGAGGATGCCGGCGCGTACACCGCGGTGGTGGTGAACGAAGCGGGCGCGGTGACGAGCCAGCCAGCGGAACTCATCGTCACTCTCCGGCCCGCGCCGCCCGGGGACAACTTCGCGGATCGAGTCGCCCTCGCGCCCGATCCCGAGGGCGTGATCACGAGCACGAACACATTCGCCACACGCGAAGCGGGCGAGCCTCTGCATGCGGCCAAGCCGGGAACGCACTCGGTGTGGTTCGCCTGGACCGCGCCCGCCTCCGGGCAGGTCTGGATGGATACAGTGGGCAGCAGTTTCGACACGCTGCTGGCGGTGTATACCGGTTCCACGCTGAACAATCTCGTGGAGGTGGCGAACGACGACGATCACGGCGGTTTCTTCACCAGCGAAGTGCAGTTCAACGCCGCCGGCGGCGTCACGTATATCATCGCGGTGGATGGCCTGGGAGAAGAGGCCGGCCGGCTGGTCTTGAGCTGGATTCTCGATGTCGCCGCGCCGCTCGCACCGGTCATCCGGGTGCATCCGGCCAGCGCCACCGTGCGCGCGGGCGACACGGTGACCTTGCAAGTCGTGGCGGAGAATGCGGAAGCGTATCAATGGAGCTTCCGGGGCGCGCCCATCGCCGGGGCGACCGGCCCGCAACTCGTGGTGGCGAATATCGCGCCGAGCCAAGTGGGCACGTATGAAGTGGCGGTGAGCGGCGGCGCCACGCTCTTGCGCAGCCGCGAGGCGGTGATCGAAATCGGCAGCGATCCGGCGGTGCGTTCCTACGACAAGATCGAGGAATTGCTCGGCCTGGCCGGCCCGGGCGGATTGCGGGCGTTCGCGGCCGGGCCTCCGGCACTCGTCGTCTCGGCTGGGTTGCCACGCACGCAGATCATCGACAATACGACGGCCACCACCCAGCAACGCGAGGCGAACCACTGCGGCACGATCGGGTATCATTCGCGGTGGCTGGCGGTGCGTCCTGATGCGGCCGGAATTCTCGTCGTCGAAACGCCGCGCGCGAGTTTTCCGGTCGTGCTCGCGGTCTACGGCACGGGGCGGCTCGGCGCAGCGCCGCTGGCTTGCACCGTGGGGGAAGCGCTGCGCCTGCCCGGCGTGGCGGCGGGCCGCACTTATTATCTCGCGGTGGACGGAGCCAACGGCGCGACGGGCGCCATCGAGGTCGAATGCCGGGTCGGATTGCCGCCGGTGGCCGCGACCGAACCGCCGGAGCGGGCGGAGCTTCGCGCGGGCGAGCAAGCGGTCCTGCAGGCTTCGGCGGTCGAAGTGCCCGGGCCGGAGCCTTCCTACCAATGGCTGCGGGACGGCGTGCCCATCCCCGGCGCGACGGGCGAGGAATTGCCGGTGACCGCCGAAGCCGCTTCGGCGCAAGGCGTGTACAGCGTGATCGTGGACAACGGCATCGGCCGCGTGACGAACGAAGTGGCGCGGCTCTCGGTGGACCTGCCTCTCCGTTTGAACGGCCAGGGACCGGAGGATTGGCCGCGCCTGGATGGAGGCCAGTTCGTGTTCCGGCTCGCGGGCAATCCTGGCCAGCAGGTATCGGTCGAGCGCACGAGCGATCTGGCGGCATGGTCGCCTGGCGGGAAGTTCTGGCTCTCGGCCGATGGGCGCGGCGAGTATCGCGAAACGGTCGTCGGCAATGGCCTGTTCCGGGCGCGCGCCGCTTCATTGCTGCTGGAGCCGAATGGAGAATTGGTGAAGGCGGGGCAGCCCCATCGTTCCTGGCGGGTCGCGGGCGGCAGGCTCGGAGCCGGCTATGTGGTCGAGCGCAGTCTGAACGACGGCGCTTCCTGGCAGATCCTTCACCGCAACGCCGTGCGGACGAGCGATTGGACTTTCGAAGTGCCGGCGCAACCGGCTGCCCTGCTGCGCGTCCGGCCCGCCGAGGATTGACCGCACCTGCTCAGGCGCGCGGATGCGCGGCCTGGTAGGCCTGCTTCAGGCGCTCGACGGTGATGTGCGTGTAGACCTGCGTGGTGGCCAGATGCGCGTGGCCGAGCAGCTCCTGCACGCTGCGCAGATCGGCGCCAGCCTCGAGCAGATGCGTCGCGAAGCTGTGGCGCAGCTTGTGCGGCGTGAGTTTTGGATCCAGACCGGCGCGCGCGAGATACACTTTGAGACGCTTTTGCAACACCGACGGCGCGACGGCGCGACGGGACTCCGCATCGGCGAGAAAGACGGGCGCGGCCGGTTCGAGCGGACCGACCTCCGCGCGGTACGCCTGGATCGCGTCGAGCGCGAACTGGCCGATGGGGACAAGCCGCTCCTTCCGGCCCTTGCCGCGGACGCGAAGGATTCGCTCCGCAGCATCGAGATCTTCGCCGCGCAGGCCGCAGAGTTCGCTGATGCGCAGGCCGCAGGAGTAAATCGTTTCCAGCACCGCGCGATCACGGCGGCAGGCGTGCGCATCCGGAGGCGCGCCAGCCGCGAGCTGGGCCGCCAGCTCGGCAGAGGGGGCTTCCAACAAGGCGAGCATCTGGGCCGGTGTGAGGAACATGGGCAGCCGCCGTTCCTGCCTGGGAATGAGAAGATTCTTGATCGGGCTCGCCGCCACATGGCCGCGCCGCGCGAGGAAGCGGTAGAAGGAACGCAGCGCGGAGAAGCGAAGCCGGATGGCCGCGCGGGCGTAGTTCTCGCGGCCGAGAAAACGCAGGTAGGCCCGGAAATCGTCGCGCACGCATTCGCGCCAGGCGCACGGGCGTCCCGACTGGCATTGCTGCCAGCCCGCGAATTCCAACAGGACTTGCCGGTAGTTGCGCTGCGTGTAAGGGGAGGCGCTGCGATCCGTCGCGAGATGGGTGAGGAACTCGCTGAGCCAGGGATCGGAGACGGCACCGGCCGCAGGCTCGACAACTGAAGCGGGCGGGTCGGACATCGAACCGAGCGGCCGAGGCGAACCCGGATCAGTCTTTGCCGAGGCGCTCGTAGTAGGCATTGACCGCTTCGGCGTAACGCTTCGGGACGGGATCGCGATCCACGGGCACCATCGCATCTTTCGAAGCGTGGCGGGCCAGTTCCTCGGCCAGCCGGCGCTGCACGATGCGCAGGGGCTTGACGATCGATTCGTCCACCAAGTCCCACTGCGGCGTGGCGGCGTGGCGGGTGATCTCGGTGCGCATTTCGCGTGCACGGTCGCGAATGCGCGAGACATCGCCGCGCAGGACGGGATTCTGGACGAGTTCCTCCACTTCGCGGAGGCGATCGGACCATCCTCGGAAATCGCGGCCCGTCAGAGGCCCTTCATTGCCGCCACCGCCGGAACCGCCGCCGCCGCGCGCCCAATTGAGATCGCGGCCGCCCTGGTTCGGAGCATTCGGCGAACCTTCTTGCGGGCCGCCGCGCTGGGCTTGAGCCGTTTCGCTGCTCTGGCCACCCCCACCAGCCCCGCCACCGGGCTGCTGGCCGGACGGCGAAGGTTGACCAGACTCATTCGGCTGTCCTTGCTCTCCAGAAGGTTCGGTGCCGGAGGCTTGCCCAGGCCCCTGGCCTTGCGCCGAAGCCACCGCCGCGGAGCGCTGACCGGTGCCGCCGGGCTGATTCCCAGGCTGATCGCCCGGGCGATCGCTCGGCTGTCCCCCGGGCTGCTGGCCGGCACGATTCGCGGAGGCTTCGCCCGAACGCTCTCCGGGCCGTTCGCCGGGCTGGCCTTCTCCAGGCTGGCCCTCGCCTGCGGCGGCCTGCTCGCCACCGCGCGACTCGCCGGATTCGCCCGCGCCGCCGGCACGAGCCAGATTGGTCCGATTCGCCGCGCCCACGGCCGCCTGCATCTCCTGTTCGACGCGGCGGCGCAGCTCTTCCAACTCCTTTTGCGCCAGTCGCAGGGACGCCGCTTCGTCGCCCAGCACACTTTCGGCGGCGCGCTCGATTCCGGCATTCAAATCTTCGATGGCGGCGCGCGCTTTTTCGGCGGGCTCGGCCGCGCGGGAGGCGAGGTTGCGCTGCAGGCGCTGCGCGGCTAGTTCCAGATTCTTTTCCGTGTCTGCCTGGGTGACCTTCCGCATGCTGTCGTAAAGCTGCCGGGAGAGGAGCGGCTCGGCGACTTCGGAAGCTTCGGTGACCTGGCGCACATTCTGGAGCAGATTGGTCAAGGCCGAACGCTGCTGCGCGAGTTGCGCCGCCAGATCGCCCTGCTCGGATTCATCGCTCAAGGTGCGCCGCTGGTTTCGCTCGGTGCCGCCCATCTGTTCCATCACGCGCTCCTGCGTGTCCTTCAACTCGCGCGATTGCTGGCGCAGTTGCGACATCTCCTCGCTGAACTGCCGGGCCGTCGAGCGCCGGAACTCTTCGCTCAAATTCTGAAGCTGCTGCTGCGCCCGGGTGGAGGAACTCAGGGCCTGGCCGGTCTGGCCTTCCTGCATTTCCTGCGCGGATTGCCGGGTCTCCTGGCGGGCCTGATCGAGCTGCTGGCGGGCTTCGGCCATGCGGGAACGATTCTCTTCCTGGGACATGCGCTGATTCAGCTCGTCCATGTCCTGCACGATCTGCTGCTGTTCCTCCTCGAGCCGCTTGAGACGTCGCTCGAGTTCCTTTTTCTCTTCCTCGGTGCGCGCTTCGTTGAGGGCCGTTTGCAGTTCCTTCAATTGCTCGCTCACATCCTGCTGGCGGCGGGCCAATTCCTTCAACCGGCTGAGAACCTGCAGATTCTCCCGCTGCTCTTCGTTCTGGGCGAGCGACGCCTGCGACTGCGTCTCGTAGCGATTCTCTTCTTCCTTCAGTTCGAGCTGGTCAAGCTGCCGCTGGGCTCGCTGCTGGCCGCGCCCTCCGCTGCTGGAAGAATTCCGATTCCGCGACACTTGGTAGACGCGGGCCTGCAGCCGGAGCAGGGATTGATACGCAGCCTGCTCGGCTTCGATGGCCGCCGGAAGCGGTTCGGAGCTGTTGCCCGAGACGGCTTCGTCGAGCTGGTTCAGCGCCGTTTCCATCGATTTGAGCGCGCTGGTGGCAATCGCCTGGGACTTTTCGTCCGCGAGTTCGCCTTTCAGTTCTTCTCCCTGATCGAGGGCTGCGCTCTGGGAATCACGCACCACTTTCGCGTCGTCCTTGAACCCGCGCGACATCTTCTCGCCCGTCTCCTTGCGCCGCAAATTCCAGGTGGCCTGGACGATCTCCTTCTGCAATTCGACGAGCTTGGTCGCCGGATTCTCCTGGCCGCCTCCGCCCGCTGCGCTCGGCGCGCCCCCTTCGCCGCCGCTGGGGCCCTGGCGGAACACTTCCTCGAATGGACGCACCTCCGCGAAATAGAGATCGCTCGTGGTCCGCCGCAACTGGCCATCCGGGCCGACGTCTTCGGCCCACAGGTAGTAGGTGATCAACTCGTCGGGCTGCACCTTGAGATTCTCGAGGGCAAGCATCCAGGCGAGATCGCGCTTTTCATGCGGGCCGGTGCGGGCGACCGCAGTGGAAGGAGTGGCCGAAGCCGGTTCCGGGGCCGCCGGGGCATGGCCAGACAAGGGAATCTCCTCCGGCTTGGCTCCGTTGACGCTGTAGCCGATGCCGTAGGCCGCGAGACCGAAATCGTCGTTCGCTTTCCCTTCGAAGGCTACTTCCTGCAGCGCGGAAACGCGCGTGTCGCCACGCGGAGCGATCAGCTTTAGCTCCGGCGGCTTGTTCGGCAGGGCCATGAGCACGAAGTCGACCGCGTGTTTGTTGGTCCGGCCGTCCGCGTCGATCAATTCGAGCCGGAGCTGCCGGTTGGTTTCGATGGTGAATTCCGCGACGTAGACATTCGGCCCGGCCAGGGCTTGCGTCAGCACCAGCTCGGAGCCGGCCGGGCCGGTCAGGCGCGCGGTGCTGACCGGCTTGTTGAGATTGAGCGAGAGCCGCGTCCGCGTGCCTTCCACGGCGGTGACGCGCCGCGTATCCTCGACCTTGGCCGGAGCCATGCGGGTGTAAGCCGGGTACTCGAGGTCGGCATCGGCGCGCTTCAATTCGGGATGCTCGTAGACCTTGAGCTGGAACTTCTCCGAGCGGCCATCCTCCCAAACGATCGAGTACGAGGTGTCTTGATTGACTTCCGCGAGCGTGGCGCCAAACAGCGGATCCTGCAGGCTGCGGGTCATCGTCTCGCGCCGCTCGCTTCCATCCGGCCCGCGATAGACCAGCCGGACATCGCCCGCCGGCAGCGCTCCGAACTTCGCGACGACCGCCACGGCGCTGCCGCGTTCAACCTCCGCATTTCCTGGCGTGACGCTCGGACCTTCGTCGTTGGCTGCCGCCGCGACGGAGACTTTCGGTTCCACCACCGCCAAGATGAACAATCCAGCAATCACCAGACTCAATAAACCCAGATGGGCCAGCTCCATCCGGAAAAGCCGCCGGGCGGCTTGCCGGCTCCAGGGCGAGCGGCGATTCGCCTCGGTCGCCTCGCGCAGAACGCGCAATTGCAGGAAACTCCACTGACCGGTGCCGGGATCGGGATTTTGTTCGAGGGCGGCCAGCAGGAGGGAATTCAGTTTCGGATCGTCCTGCTCGATCTGGCGGGCGACATCGCGCAGATCGGTCGATTGCCGGCTGTGGCGGACGAGACAGACCAAGATGCTGAGCCCGGCGAGGCCCGCGAGCACCGGCCAATCCAGCCACGCTGGAACCGGGGCGAACCTTCCAAGAACGAAGACAGCCGCGAGCAGAATCAAGAGGCCCAGCCAGCAGAGGGAAAGGTCGCCAAGAAGACGCGCTCGGCGCTGATCGGCGAGGATCCGGGCAATCTCTTTTTGGACCGGCGTCGTGCGCATGGCTGAACGTCGAGTGCTATCTACACCTTGAGAACGACAAGAGCAACGATGGTTACAGTCTTCCTGGTGGATTTCTCGCCGCACAGCCCGGCCCGGCGAAGCCGATTCAATCCCCTTGCAGCCCTGAATTCTCACCCATTTCCGATCCGAGTGCCGCCTCGGTCAGAACCGCAGGCAATCTTTTACAGTGCATCGCCGCCGCCAAATCTTTCCCGATTTACCTGCTGTAGCTCGAAAGCTACGTTTCACTCCGCATGCCCAATGGCCGGTTATCAGCAACGACTCAGCAAATAGATCTCATGAAACCCGCCGTTAAATTCCAACCCCTCCTCCAGGCGCGGCTCGTCGATCCCGAACAAGCCGCCCACTACCTGACCGCCTGCTACGACGAAGGGCCGGACGTCTTTCTCCAAGCGCTCCGCGATGTTGTCGCCGTTCAAGCCGGCATGAGCCAGACCGCCCGCCGCGCCGGCCTCAACCGCGAAAGCCTTTACCGCCAGCTCTCCCGGCGCGGCAATCCTACGCTTGGCACGCTCTCGGCCGTCCTCGCCGCTCTCGGCCTTCGCCTCCGTATCGCTCCCGCGTCCTGACACCCAAAGACCGACGCGTGGTTCAGGTGTGGTTCGGCGTTGCCGGGTGCTGATTGAGCGGTTAGTTTACCTGGATATGACCCATCATCGGGATGCCGCGATGGAGACATCCGCATGCGCGCCGCGGACGGGCTCCGGGCATTTCTGGGTGATCGCGTTCCTTCTGATCCTTCTCGCGCACTCCTCCGATGCCGGGTCTATCGGAGAAATCCCGCCGTCCGGCGGAGCTACTCATTGGGCGTTTCAACCTCCAGGAGAATTTCGCCCGCCGGCCGTGAGCCGAGCCGAGTGGGTGCAGACACCGATTGATCGATTTATTCTGGCGAAGCTCGAGCAGGAAGGCTTGACGCCCGGCGCGCCGACGGCAAAGCGCGCGCTCCTCCGCCGTGCCTCTCTCGGATTGACCGGCCTTCCTCCGACCCAAATGGAAGTCGAAGACTTCCTGGCAGATCGTTCGCCCGAAGCCTTCGCCCGTGTCGTAGATCGGCTGTTGGCGTCTCCGGCTTATGGGGAACGGTGGGGCCGCCATTGGCTGGATGTGGCGCGCTACGCGGACACCAAAGGCTACGTCTTTTACTACGAAGAAACGCAGTTCGTGCAGCCGTTCCGGTATCGCGATTGGGTGGTGCGGGCCCTGAATGAGGACCTGCCGTACGACCGCTTCCTGACGCTCCAGATCGCCGCCGACCAAGCCTTGAGCTTCCCCGCCGAGCACGGATCCCGCCGCGCCGCGACGATCGATCCCGCTTGGGCCAAGGGGCATCCCGACCTCGCGGCGCTCGGATTCGTCTCGCTCGGCCGCCGGTTTCTCGGCAATCCCCAGGACATTATCGACGACCAGCTCGACGTCCTCCTGCGCGGCACTCAAGGCCTCACCATTACTTGCGCCCGCTGCCATGACCACAAGTTCGACCCGATCGCGATGACGGATTACTACGGCCTGTACGGCGTCTTTCAGAACACGCGCGAGCGCGTCGGCTTTCTCGAGGACCGCCCCAAGGCGGAGACGACGATGACACTCGCCCAGGCTCGCGAGTATCTCGAATTCGAAAAGGGGCTGGAAACGCGAGTGGCGAAGCTGGAATCCACCTTCCGCACCGCTGCCGACCAGGTGGCCGACCGGCTCCGGGAGAAAGCGGCGGATTATCTGATCGCCGCCCTTGAGCGCGACCGCCTGCCGACCCTTTCGGCAAATGTGCGCCCCGCTCCGGGCGACATCAATCCCTACAATGTCCGCGAATGGGATCGCTTCCTCACGAAACGCCGCGGCACGGAGGATCCGGTGTTCGGGCTCTGGTTCGCATTCGAAAGCATCCCTGCTCAGGAGTTTTCTGAGAAAGCTCGCATGACCGTCGCCGAGCCGACGCTGGCGGCCAAAGCAAATCCGCTCGTGGCGGGATTGTTCACGAATGCGCCTACTTCGATGACCGACGTCGCGACGCGTTACGGCGGTTTGTTCACGTCGATCCACCGCCAATGGCAGGCGGAACTGAAGACCGCCGAAACGAACAAGACCGCGCGGCCCACCGCTCTCGCCGATGCTGCGGCCGAACAGATTCGGCAGATCATTCACGGCCCCGGCTCGCCGGTGCTGGCGCCGCCCGGTGCGATGGTCGAGCTGGATGTGCATCTCTATTTCGACGATCCGAACCGCGTGGCCCTTTCCAAATTACAGGTCGAAATCGAGCAATGGCTGGATAAGGCGCCGGGCGGGCCCGCGCGCACGCTCATTCTCGAGGATCGCGCGGATGTATCCGAAGCGCGCGTGTTTCGCCGCGGCGATCCCACCAAGCCCGCCGAGGAAGCCCCGCGCCGGTTTCTGACCGCGCTAGGCGGTTCCGATTCTCAGCGCTTTCGCGAAGGGAGCGGCCGGCTCGAACTGGCCCGGGCCATCGCGAGCCCCGAGAATCCGCTGACGGCGCGCGTGATGGTCAATCGCGTCTGGAGCCAGCATTTCGGCACCGGCCTCGTCTCGACCCCGAGCGATTTCGGCACTCGCTCCGAACCGCCCAGCCACCCGGAAATGCTCGACTGGCTGGCTCGGCGCTTCATCGCGGACGGTTGGTCGCTGAAGAAGCTGCACCGCTTGATCCTCCTCTCCGCCACCTATCAGCAATCGTCGGACGTGGCCGCCAAAGAACCGGGGCAACTGAAAGACCCGAGCAATCGCTGGCTCTGGGCCTTTCCCCGCCAGCGGCTCGATTTCGAAGCGCTGCGCGACTCAATGCTCGAGGCCTCCGGAGAACTCGACCGCCGCACCGGCGGCCGCGCCTTCGATCTCGAAGCCCGTCCCATCGTGCCGCGGCGGACGCTCTATGCGCGCATCGATCGCAAGTTCCTTCCGCCGGTTTTGCGTTCTTTCGACTTCGCCAATCCGGACGTGCATGCGCCCGAACGCCACAGCACCACGGTGCCCCAACAAGCGCTCTTCCTGCTGAACAGCGAATGGCTGATCGATCGCGCCCGCGCGCTGGCCCGGCGCGCCGAGGAATCCGCCGCCTCGCCCGAAGCGCGCATTCAGAATCTTTATCGATTCATTCACCAGCGATCGCCCTCTCCGCAGGAACTGGCGCTGGGCCAAACCTTCCTCGCGACGGCCGGGCAAGAAAGCGAACTGCCGCCGCTGGCGCAGTACAGCCAGGTGCTGCTCCTCTCGAACGAACTCGCCTACACGCCATGAAGTCCCCGTTCCACCGATTTCGCCCGGAAGACGCGTTTCTGACGCGCCGCGATTTTCTCCGCCGCACCGGCCTGGGTCTGGGCACGCTGGCGATGTCCGCCTTGTCGCAAAGCGGCGCGGCCACTCCGGTTCCCGCGCTGCCCGCTCCGCACGCCCTCGCTCCCAAATCCCCGCATTTTCCGGGGAAAGCCAAGCGCATCGTCCATTTCTTTCTCAACGGCGGCCCTTCGCAGGTCGACACGTACGACCCCAAGCCGGCCTTGCTCCGCTACGCCGGGAAAGCGCTGCCCACGGGAAATCTGGCGACCGAGAACGTCACCACCACCGCGTTTCCCTCGCCATTCAAGTTCGCCCGCTATGGCCAGAGCGGACTCGAAGTGAGCGAACTGTTCGAACTTTCCGCCGCGCATGCCGACGATTTTGCCGTGATTCGCTCGATGACCGCCGACCTGCCGAATCACGAACCCTCGCTCATGCTGATGAACTGCGGCGATGCCATCCAGACGCGGCCCAGCATGGGCTCCTGGATCACCTACGGCCTGGGCGCCGCGAACCAGAATTTGCCGGCGTTCATCGCGATGTGCCCGAACGGCCTGCCGGTGAAGGAGCACGAGAACTGGCAGCCGGGCTTTCTCCCGGCCGTATACCAGGGAACGTACGTCGATACCCAGCACACGCAGATCGAGAAGCTCATCGCTCATATCCGCAACACCCACACCTCGCGCGCCGAGCAGCGTCGGCAGATCGATCTGCTCAAAGCGCTCGATACCGAATATTGGCAGAAGCGCGAACGAGACAGTGCCTTCGAAGCGCGGTTGCAATCATTCGAGCTGGCCTACCGCATGCAGATCGAGGCCGCGGAGGCTTTCGATATCAGCAACGAGCCGGAACACGTTCGGGCGCTCTACGGCGAAGGCGTGCATGCGCGGCAAACTCTGATCGCGCGCCGCTTGCTCGAACAGGGGGTGCGCTACGTGCAGCTCTGGCACGGCGCGGGACAGCCGTGGGACAGCCACGCGAATCTCGAGGCCGATCATCGGAAGTTTGCGCGCGAGATCGATCAACCGATCGCCGCGCTTATCACGGAATTGAAAGCGCTCGGCCTGTTCGAAGACACGTTGGTGATCTGGGGCGGCGAATTCGGCCGCACGCCCACCACCCAAGGCAGCAACGGCCGGGACCACAATGCCTACGGCTTCTCCATGTGGATGGCCGGAGCCGGCATTCGGAAAGGGACGGTCTTTGGGGCCACAGACGAATTTGGCTTCAAGGCGGTGGAGAAACCGGTGCATGTCCACGATCTCCACGCCACGATTCTGCACCTGCTCGGCTTCGATCACGAGCGGCTGACCTACCGCTATGCCGGACGCGATTTTCGCCTGACGGACGTCCACGGGCACGTCATCAAAGACATTCTCGCCTGACGGCCCGGCGAGCGAATTCTATTCTCCATCCAGAAACTTCTTCTGGATGCGCTCCATTTCTTTTTTGAGCTTCGAGAATTTGGCGTTATCCGGCAGGAAGTAAGCGGCCCAGGGCGGGCGCGTCTTCATCTTGTCGAATGCCTCGAAGAACGGAATGACCCCCTCGATGGTGCAGCCGGCATCCAGCGCACACCGAACTCCGCGAGTAAACGAATCTTCCCACTCCTTCGGGGTAAGCAGATTATTGATCGGCTTGTCCACGCCGTTCGGCCCCGAAATTTGATTCTTATACTTCTCGTACAGCCCCTGGCTGTGCTGGGCGATCTTGATCCCGACCACCGTACCGACAATCGAGTTGAAGTTGCTCAATTGCTCGTTCAGCATGTCCTCCGTCCAGAACGCCGGATTCGAATCGTTCGGCAGCGGGCGCAAGGACATCTGCCCGCTTTCCTGGCTCAGGATTTCGATGTAGCGGCTGAAGTACCCGCGCTGGGTCTGGTCGATCGCTTTGGCGTGGGCCACGTTGTTGACCAGATCGATAAAGCCGGCCGAGATCCAGACGCCGCGGATCGGCTTCGGCTGATCGGGGTAAGACAGATAGAGGAGCCGCACGAAGGGCGTCACATCCGTCTCGATGGAAATCGGTTGCGAACTAATCAATTCCTTTTCGACCGGCGTCAGGAAGCGGTAGATATCCTTCCCGAGCTTCATCATGCTCGAGTAGCCCGACTTGTAGATCAGCCCGTCCGGGCTGTTCGGTTGCGCGGATGCCGGCCGCGGGAAGACCGCGCCCAGCAGCAGCACCGCCACGAAAAATTGTGCAATCCTCTTCATGAGTGGCAATTCTCTCCTCCAGTTCGACCCACCTGGCCACGCTATTTATTCGGAGGCTTCGCCGTCAATCGGGAAACCAGACGAGCCAGCGTCCCGTTTATCGGCTGATTTCCTCGAGCGGTTGAATCCGAATGGCACCCAACGCGGCTTCCGGAAGGGTGGGCGGAAACTCGCTGCGATGCCACAATGCGGCCAGCCCGTAATCCGGGGGCAGATTCAACGGCGTCACCTTTCCTTCGTGCTTCAGCCGGATCAACTCGATCTCGCGAGCTCGGCGGCGCGACCGCAAATCTTTGTTGGCGATCTCCCGCGCCTGGGTGGCCAGAAGCTCGATCTCCCGGGCAAACCGAACCGCCGCGGCGTTTCGATTCGCTCCGCCGGCCGTTGCGGAAAACGTGCCGGGTGGAACCCTCACCAACGCGACCGGGCCAGCGGCACGAGTCGGCCCTGCGCGCCGCATTTTAAGAAAGTTGAAGACAAAGACCGGAATTTCATCCGCCCCCGGCTGCATCGTTTGCCAGACCGGAGTTTCCGGGCCGCGCAGGTCGAACTGGCGAAGTTCGCCGACCTCGCGGGCAAAATCCGCGTTGAGCGTCTCGAACGTGGCAACGGCTTCCTCGATCTCCAATACCCACACTTCGCCCCAGCGGATCTGCCGCAGGCGTTTGTCCGCGCTGCGATTCTTCGGCTCCCCCTCGAAAATCTCGAGGTCGACTGTTTCCTCCTCTTTGAAATCGGATTTGCGGATGGGGAACTCCCAACGTTTGCCTTCGCGCGCCGCTTTTCGGGCGCGGGTATCTCCCACGCGGAGGTAGATCGGTTCGTCGGTCGTGCTTTCGCCGCGGATCACATTGATTTCGCCGCGTTGCAACACCAGCCCATCCGAATAATACGGAGAGAGCGTGATCTCCGCCGTCGCGGCGGGAGCGGCCTGCCCGAGGAACGCCGCGAGTCCCGCCCACCAGCAAAGCTTTCGCCACTGTGTCTTCATGCGCTTTGAAGTTGCGGTTCCATGAGTCTATTGGTGGCGGATCACGACGCGAAACCCGTAGCGATCCTGCCGTTCGGATGGGTTCGCCCGTTGCACGGCGGTGGTTTGCAGATAATCCCAATCGTAAGCCAGCTCGCCTTCCTCGCCATCGGCCCACGATCGGCCGCAAAGCACCTGCTCCTCGCACCATTCGGCGGCGTTGCCGCCCAAGTGGTACAAGCCGTAGCGGTTGGCCTGGAAGTCCCGCCCGGTGACTGGCGCGGTGCGCGGATAGTCGTCCAGGTGGGATTTGAGAACGAGCCACGAGGCCGGCCAGCCGCTTTGTTTCACTTCGTTGCCCGAGTAATTGAACGACCCGTTCAGCTCCTGCTCCAGATTGCCCCAGGGGAACCGCAGGCCGCCCGCCGCCAGAACCCAGTCGTTCGTCGACGGGAGCGTGTAGAACTGGTTCGTTTCCAAAAATCCCTTCGCGCGCTCGGCCTCCGTCAGCCAGGCGCAAAACGCCTTGGCGTCGTGCCAGTTTATCCCCACGACCGGATGATGGAGGCTTTGCGGAAAGCCCGGATTGGCCCAATTCCGATCCAGCGCTTTCAAGCCCTCGGCCGTGACGGAGATCATGCCGGGATGGGAATCGGGTTGGGCGAAGGCCCGGAATTCGCCGACGCGCGTCTCGGTGGTGCAGATCCAGAACTTGTCGATCCAGACAAAGGTCATGCCGAGCGAATTGGTATAGGGGCTCGGCGTGCCGGCTTGCGGCGAGAGGCTGCGCGCCAGCGTGAAATGCGCTTTCTGCCCCGGGCCGCTCAAGGTGAAATTGGTCGCGAGCCGTTTGTAGCCGGGCTTCGACACGACGAAGTCGATCGCCCCGGCCCGGAACAGCGCCGTGCGCGGCGTCTCCAGTCCGCCCGGGTAAGAGGAACACATTTTCTCCGGGAAGGTGACCCACGCGCCCGGCGGATCGGAATCGATCGACAGGTAGTGCCAGCGAAAATCGAAAGAAAGCGTCGTCAACGTGTCGGCCAGCACGCGCATCTTTTTCGGAATGGTGTACCAGCCTTCCGCGATCTCCACCGTGTACTCGCCGACCGGGAAACGGCTATTCCCCAGCGTTTCGTTCGCCCCGAGCTTGCCGCTGCCCAATTCCTTCCCGTTCTCATCCAGCATCCGGTAATCGTGCGGCCGGTCCGCCGGAAAGATCGAGATCGTGAATTGGCCGAACTTCGGCTCGGGAGCGGGCGCCGGTTCCGCCGGCCGTCTCGGCACCGGATGGACGATCACCGGAGCGGGCTCGACGGGAATGGTACCGCCCGGCGCGTTGGTCTCGGGCCGAGGCGCGGCATTCGTCGCCGCCGAAGGGCGCTTTTGCAACGAGGCTGCCTGCGGAAAGATCGGTTCGACCCATTCGGGCTTGAACACCACCAAGGCCACGACCGCCAGCAACACGCCCAGCAAGCTAAGCGTGACCGTCGCAGCCACCCGCGAGCGCGGCGGTTCGGCGGACATCTCCGTTTCCGGCCACTCCACCACTGGACGGACGGTCGGACGGGGCGGAGCTGGAGCCGGGATGTACCCGGTCGTTTGCGAAGCCGGATTGAGCGTCTTGAGAATTTCCCGCGCCACCGGACGTTCCAGCGGGTTTTTGGAGAGGCAGCCTTCGACGATCGCCTGGAGCGCGGGCGGGATTTCGTTGCGCCGGCGCAGTTTGGCCAGCCGCTGGTGCAGCGGCTCGGGCGGTTCGAACCGCACCTGCTGCACAATCTCGCGAATCGACTTGCCGGTAAAGGGAGGCGTGCCGGTCAGCAGTTCATACAACGTCGCCCCCACGGCGTAGAGATCGTCGGAGGGGCGGGGATCCTCGCCGTTCAATTGCTCGGGGCTGGCATACAACACCGTGCCCATGCTGGCCGTCTGCGAGGTGCGCCCGGACCGGGCGAACAACGCCTGAGCGATGCCGAAGTCCGTGAGCTTGATCGTCTGGCTCGCGGTGACGAGAATATTGCCGGGCTTGATATCGCGATGGACGGTGCCGGCCGTTTCATGGGCGTGCTGCAGCGCGCCGGCCAATTGCACCGCGATCTGCTGCACCTCGCGACCCTGCATCACTTTGTTGGGCTGCTGCGGCAGCAATTCCGCCAGATTGCCGCCGTCCACATACTCCATCTTGATGAAGGGCGCGCCCCCCTGGGTGAAATGCAGCTCGTTCACCTTCACGATGTTGGGGTGGTTCAGCTTGAGCGCGCGCCGGACTTCGTCCCGCAGGATTTCCAGCGCGTCCTTATTCTGCTGGAAATCCGGGGGGAGGAATTTCAGCGCGACCAGGTGCTGCTCGCGGCCGCCCTCGCTCAATTTAAGATCATTGGCCAGCCACACCTCGCCCATGCCTCCCTTGCCCAGCCGATCCATGAGCAAAAACCGGCCACCGGCGCCCACCACGGCGCCCGGGCGCAGGGCCTCGGCCGAATCCGCCTCCGTGGACGGTTCCAGCGGCATCGTGGTCATCGCGAACAAGCAGTGCGCGCACAAGCCGCGGCTGCCCGTCGAGTGCATCTCGCGGTGGCAACTCTGGCACTGGAGGGTAGTCGTTACCATGCGCGGAACTGGAGCGGAAGCGAGGAGGCCACAAGGGTAGGAGCGAGAGCGGCCCGATGCACGGCGGCGGGCGAAACCGACCTTCGGACTGGCTTGAATTGCGGCTTGGCCATTCCTCTCGCGACGACTCGCCCGATGCGCTCGGGGGAGACCTACTCGAAATAGCACGCGGCCTCGGGAGGGTCAACGGCCTTTTCGGGCCAGCCTGCACCGGTTCTTGGAAATAAGCTTGTCATGAGGCTTGCAGGTAGCTACGACACTTCTGTTAAGACAGTATGTCGGCAGACCAGACCATCGAAGACTCCACCTTGCTGCCTCGGGCCGGACATTCAACCCTCCGTAGTTACGGCGAGCGGCATACGGCGGGTGTCCGCCGTGAAGTCACCGGCTCCGCACCTGTTGATTAGCCGCCACCACGAGTCACTTCCTTATTCGAATCCTGATATGAAACACCCCCACCGGTTCGCGAAATTTTACGCCGCGGCTTGGATATTCACGGTTGCCACGGCCGCAGCTCAGAGCCTCAGGTTTGATTCGATTCAGTATGACCCCTTTGGCGGGTTTGTGACCCTGGGGTGGCAGGGTCAGCCAGGAGGCATCTACAGTATTGAATCCACCACCAATTTGACCGTGTGGGAACAAACCGTGGTTTCCGGCCAGCCGTTGCGTTTGCGAGCCGCCACCGGCGGCCTCAATCAGCTCGAACTCGGAGTGCCCGCCGGGCCGCGCCGATTCTGGCGGGCGACGAAACGTCCTATCACTGATCTGGGAGCACTTGGTGGCTATCCCAATTTGTCGGATGTCAACGATAGCGGCCGAGTCGTCGGCTATTTCAACGGCGGTTCACAGATTGGCTTCACCTGGTCACCGGGCGAAGAGCTTGTTTCATTTGGCCCCGGCTCTTATACCGGTGCCGTCAATAGCAGTGGAATAGTGGTCGGAACGCGCTATTCGGTCGGCAAGTTCTTCTCGTGGACAAAAAGCGGCGGCTTGGTCGAGTTGGGCAGTGGCATCGCCATTGATGTCAACGAGGCGGGGGACATATTGGGTCGGGACGACTCCGGAGCCTTCCTGTGGAAAGCCGCCCGGGGCAAAATCCGCATCCCGCATCTTTCTTCCACCGCAGGCTATACCGTTCCCGTGGCGCTGAGCGATGCCGGCCATGTCGTCGGCGACTCGGTGATCAATGGGAACTACTATCGCGCCTTTCTTTGGACGGAAGCTGGCGGGCTGATTGACCTCACGGGATCGCTTTCGAGCGCAGCCTCCGGCGCCATGGACGTAAATGCTAGCGGTCAAGTGGTGGGACACCGCCAACTCTCGGACGGACAGCGGGCCTTCTTGTGGAGCGCGGCGGGTGGATTCGTAACGTTTCCACCGGGTTGCTACATTACCGATCTCAGTGAGAACGGCCGAGTTGTTGGCAGGGGCTATACGGTCGGCACTCGTGGCAACGCGTTCTCGTGGACCCGAGCCGGTGGCATCGTTGACCTGGGGGACGGCATGCCGGAGGCCGTGAACGAACTGGGGCAGATTGTCGGCTATGCTACTCCTCTCGCAGGAGCTGGAGAAGCTCCGGTAATTTGGTCTCCGGGCGGGGACCGAGCCGAACTTGAAGCCCTCTCCTCCTCGCCACTGGGGTCCACGGCCAACCTGATAAACAACAACGGCGTTGTCTATGGTGTTTCTCATCCGTCGGACCACTCCGCCCATGTCGTGATGTGGACGGTCAGTTCTAATCCGTGAGTGAAAGCGCCACCTGGCCCACCCAAACCCGGCGAGATTGTTGACTTTAGAGCGTGCCCGGAATTCGGTTAATTGTACTTACCTGAATTTTCAGACGTGCTCTAATCATCGTCATGCCCGCCGAGAACTCCCATGCGGAACCGGAAGGCGCCGGGAGCGATCCCCAAGGCTGGGCGGAAGCCTGCCGCCGCGTTCAAGCCGCCTGCCGCACCCGGCAGGAAGGGCTGCAACTTTCTGGCCTGGGGTTGGAAGCTCTTCCCTCCGCGCTCGGCAAGCTGCAGGGGCTGCGAATTCTGGATTTGCATAACAACCGGCTCGAGCAGCTTCCCGATTGGATCGGCCATCTGCCGACTCTCCAAGAACTCTATGTGTATAGCAATCGCCTGACCTCGGTCCCGGCCAGTTTGGGCGAATTGAGCGAATTACGAGAACTGTATCTTTTCCGCAATCACCTGGCCTTCCTGCCCGAGAGCCTCTCGCATCTCGGGAAACTTGAGCGGCTCTCCCTGCACGACAACCTCCTCGAACGATTGCCGGAATCGCTCGGCCGGCTGGCCGCCTTGCGCGGCTTGTACCTGGGCGGCAACCGTCTCGGCTCTCTCCCCGAATCGTGCCGGCAACTGAGTTCGCTCGAACTCCTCGACCTGGGCGGCAACGAATTCGCCGAAGTGCCCCCCAGCCTCGCGGGGCTCCCCGCGCTCGAAACGCTGGTGCTCGACCGCAACCGCCTCCGGCAGCTCCCGGAATGGCTCGCGGCGCTGCCTCGGTTGCAGGGCCTTTACCTGCATGGCAATCCCGCTCTGGAATTGCCTGAGGAAGTGTTCGGCCCTTCCTGGCCGCAGGTTCATCGCCGGGCGGCCAGCCCCAAGCCGCCGTCCGAGATCCTGGATTAC
>CAYZKY010000072.1:11663-30126 GCA_964478815.1 uncultured Verrucomicrobiota bacterium | reverse complement strand
GAGTGACTTTTTCGGTCCAACCGCGCCGGCGCTTGGGGGTGGGTAAATCGGGGAGGAGGGGGGACGCGGTGTCTGGCGGCAGGCGCCTTTTTACGCAAATCTTTGATCCTGAGATGGTTGCGAGAAAAACAGGGTGTGTAAATAGTGTGTAAATGGCGTGTAAATCTGTGTAAATGGGTGTGTAAATTCGTGTAAATCGCTGTGTAAATGTGTGTAAATGCCCCGCTCCGGTGTGTAAATCCTCCGGGCGGGAGGCGGGTGTCAGGCGCTGGGCGGGCGGGAAGGTGAAGCGCCAAATCAAGCCAACGGAGGGCATGGAGACGCCGAGCGGGTTACCAGTGGCCGGTATCGGCGCGTCATTGGGAAACGGAGCGGTTCGCGCAAGAACGGCCCTGTTTCGCAATGACGCCTCAAATGGAGTCGTCATGCCGTTACCGTGCGACAGGTGGAGGGTAGCGTCAAGGTTGAAGTTTTACCGCAGGGCGGGATTTTTCCAAAGGTGGAGGGGATCAACACGAAAAGTGGCCACCGCCGCCAGCCAGCACACGACGCCCCCGGGACCATCGCCCCAGGGACGCAGTTGAAGCAACGTTGAAGCCGGCGTCAGCTCGGGCGCAGCCGCCGGAACAACGCCAAGGCACCCAGCGAGAGACCCACCAGCGACATGCTGCCGCCCGCATCCGGCACCCCGGACGTGTCGGGAAGCTTCACGCTCACCAAATAACTGGTGTCCCCGGCGTCCAGATCGACATACTTGGCCAGTAGCGAACCAGTCGCCGAATACAGTTCCAGGTCGTACACATCGCGACTCCAGCAGCAGTCCGTTCGCCCGTAAATCGTCACCGTGTCCAGCTCCGCTGGGAAAGCCAGCTTGATGTTCAGGTATTCCGTCCCGGCCGCCGAATTCGAGTGATACTGCAAGGGATGGCTGGAGGGGCCGACCCCGTCGATGGCATAAGCAGGCGAAGTTCCCGGATAGTCTCCGGTGCCGGTCGCCGTCGCGCCGGCCGAAGCATCGGCCAGGTCGAGACCCGTTCCGGATTGAATCGCCGCGACTTCGGAGACCTGCAGCCAACTCGGCACCGCCGAATAGATCCGGAGTTCCGAGACGCCGACCAAACCAGCCGAGGCGTTCGCCGCGGAGGCCAGCACCGCCGCCAGAATTGAGGGGAGTATTGTTTTTTGCATAGAAGCAGGGGGTTTTAGTACAAGTTGGGTTGAGCTGTACTTTTCGGTGTAGTCCTCCCCCAAATAAACCGCAAGCTCTTTTTCGAGTCTTTTTTGCCCGCAAGGGCGAGCCGCACACGATCACGGACGGCGTGCGCTCGCTTCGGGTGGAACGGGCGTCCTCCCCCGCCGCCGCCTCGCGCAACACGTCTTGCGCGGCGGGGCGATTTTGGGAAGATGGTGCCGATGAAACCCAAGATTTTCGGCCTGCTTGCCCTCGCGTTGATCGGGCTGGCGGCGCTTCCCAGTTCTGCACAAGCGCAACCGGCGGCCGGCCGCTACGACATTCCCGCGACCGATGACGGCCTCCCCGGCGAAGGCCCCATCCGCCGCGCCGATTGGTTTCGCAAGCTGTGGCAGCAGCGCCGCGCCGAATGGGCGGGCCGGGTCGAACGGGATCGCGGCGCGGTCGTCTTGCTCGGCGACTCGATCACCCAGGGCTGGGGCGACGACTTCACTGGCTGGTTCCCCGGCCTCAAAGTCGCGAATCGCGGCATCAGCGGCGACACCACCCGCGGCGTCTTGATCCGCCTCGACGAGGATGTCCTCGCGCTGCAACCCAAAGCCGTGGTCCTGCTCATCGGCACCAACGATCTCGAGGAGAAGGCCACCCCGGAAATCATCGCCGCCAACCTGAAGCGCATTCTCGAAGCCCTCGCTCGGCCGAATCCCGCCCTGCCAGTGATCCTTTGCCAGGTGATGCCGAGCACGGCTTCGCTGAAGCGTTCCGCCGAGCAGATTCGCGCGGTCAACCAGCTCTATGCCAAGGCCATCTACGGCAACACGAATGTCACTCTGGTCGAAACCTGGCCTCTCTTCGCCGATCCGAAGGGCGACGCGCGTCCCGCCGAATTTCCCGATCTGCTCCACCCGAATCATGCGGGCTACGCCAAATGGGCGGCCGCGCTGCGCCCGGTGTTCGCCACGCTCGGGCTGCTCGAAACGCAACCGTACGAATTCATGCCCGAACCGGGCTTCGTCAGCCTCTTTAATGGATCGGACCTCACCGGCTGGGGTTACCGCCCCTCTTCCGAGGGAGACAAGGAATCCGCCCGCCGCTGGAAAGCCAGCGATCCGAATGCCCCGCCTTGGCCGATTGTCGTCGAGCCGATCCAGTTCGATGGCCAATCCGCGACCCCCGAGGGACGCTATCTCGCCCGGAACGGACGCTTGGTCGTGGCCACCCCGCCGGAGGGCCGCAAAATTCAGCAGATTTACACGACCCGCGATTTCCCGAGGGACTTCGTGCTTCGTCTCGAATTCCGCGCCACTCCCAATGCCGACAGCGGTATCTTCATCCGTGGCCGCCAGTTGCAATGCCGCGACTACCCTCTCGCCGGCCCTTACAACAAGCTCAAGAACTACCGCCCCGGCGATTGGAACGAGATCGAAGTCACCGTCCAGGGCGGCGCCGCCCACGGCCTGTGCAACGGCGAACTGCTGGAAGCCGCCATGCCAATCCCTGCCACCGGCCCCATCGGCCTCGAAGGCGATCGCGGCCAGATGGAATATCGCCGCATCCGCATCCGCGAACTGCCCTGAAATGCCGCAGGGTCACCGCGACGACGGAACCGCCGCCAGCGCCTCGTAAAACGCCGTCACATGGCGTTGCACGTTCGCCCGGCCCGCGTCATCCACCAAGGCCCCGGCCACGCGTGTCTCGATGGCCGCCCGCTGCGCGTCGAACCGCGCCGCCGCGGCCTCGAACACGCTCGCTTTTACGCTCCGCTGGATCTGCTCCAGCCGGTAGCGCGCCTCCCGGTCCACGTCGGGAAGCCGCGGCAGATAGTCGTGCGGCACGGAGAGCAGCACTTCCTCCGTCACCCACGAAGCCAGATCGAAGTCCCCCGCCACCGGCAAGAGTTGGCCGTCCGCCAACTCGATCACCTCGGTGTTCCAAAGCTCCTCCCCGTTCACCGACAACGCGAAATCCCAATTCCCCAGGAGGACATGCAGGAAGCGCAAATCGACAATCAACTGTTCCGGGAATCCGGCGTTGCTCAGTTTGTCGACCTCTTCATCCGAAAGAGCCCGGCCTCCCAGCCGCGCCGCCAGCACTTCCACATCTTCCACCACGAACGCCTGCCGCGTGAGTTGCCAGCCGGTCGCCGGCTCGGGGTCGCCCGGCTCGATGGGTTCCAGCTCCACCTGCGGCCCGCCTTCTCCCTCCGCTGGCGGCAGCGTATGGTCCCGATACTCGATCCGCGCCCGGCGCACTCTCGGGCTCGTGAACCCGAGCTGCTGCATGGTCTCGTAGGCCAGCGCCTCGCGATAGACCGCGATCTGTTCGCGCAACCGCCCGATGTTCCCGCGCCCACCCTCCGCGCAGTGCGTGCCGATCTTGACCTCCCGCGCCTCGGCGAAGGGCGTCCCGGCCCGATCCTCCTTCGCCACCTTTAACTTCAGTTTCGGGAATGGGCACTCTTGCACGCTGGAATTCCCCCGCACCCGCAGCGTCGCCGGCACGTCGAACGCGCCCATCTTGACCCGGCCTTCGAAATAGGGCTTCGGCCGCAACGGCGGAATGATCCCATCCGGCACGCCCGCCATCGCCAGTTCGAAGTGCTGCTGCAGCGGCCCCGTGATCGTCCAGTCCACGACGGACGTTTCGTCGAACAGTCCGCCGCTCCCGCCCAGAGCCGCGCGGTAAAAGCGCCGCGCCCCCGCCGCCGTCTCCGTATAAGGATTTGTCGCGTGGGGAATCTCCACCCAGGGACCGCCCAGATCATCGCACGCCTCCAACCGCCCGGTGAACTGAATCTCCACCCCTTCCCCCGTGCGTTGAATCACAATCGCCGGCGGAACGGCGCTGGCCCGGCTCTCCTGGCCCCACCCATTCCCCGTGCCGAGGAACGCCGCCATCACCGCAAGGCAAATTCTCATGCCGCCACTCTACGCCGCCCCCGGCCCGCGCGACATGACACCAAAGTGGAGCCCCTCTTCCGCCCGGCTTCGCCGCAAAAACTGCCGCAATTTTCGGACAGGCTCTACGCTGAGTTGTTACGGAAAGGTTCGGGAGGTTGGGGAGATGAGACGGTGGTCCCGGCCTGGGAACGATTTTCCGCGAGAACGAGGAAGACGGAGACTTTGTTGGCCTTGCCTTTGACTTCGATGAGGCCGATCTCCTGGGTGGCAAAGCCGTTGGGCAGGAGCTGGAGCGTCGGCTCGCCGACGAGAATCCGGCAGCGGTTGGGGATGTCGTCGGGGTCCGCCAGGGTCTTGTCGTAACTCTCGAGGCGCGAGGCGGTGTTCACGACGTCGCCGATGACGGCGTATTCGAACCGGTCGTCACTGCCGATGCTGCCGGCGGCGACTTCGCCGGTATAGATTCCGGCCCGCATGCTGACGGCGGGGAGTCCCACCTCGTGCCAGGCGCGGTTGAGTTGAACCAGCCGCTCCCCCATCGCCAGCGCGCACCGCACCGCGGCGCAGGCATCGCCCGCCTGCTCCGCCTGGGTGAGATGCGGCACGGGAACGCCGAACAGGGCGAGGATGCCATCGCCGGTGAATTGCTTGAGGACGCCGCCATGCACCTGGACGACTTCGGCCATCGCGCCCAGGTACTGGTTCAGCCACGCGTAGAGCTGGGGAGGCTCCATCTTCTCGGAAATCGTGCTGAATCCCTTGAGATCGGTGAAGAGGACGGTGACGACCAGTTTCTGGGCCAGGGGACGGTGGCCATCGAGGAACGAGTCCCGATTGGCCCAGGTCTCCTCGGCGATCTCTTTCGACACCTGGCGGGCGTACAGCTTCATCAAGATCGCCCGCATCGAGCGTTCTTGCGCGGTGATGTACGTCGTCACCAGCACCGCCGCCGGCAAGTAAGCGAGGGCCGGCCCGGCGGCGGGTATCCACCAGCCATTCGTGAACGCCAGCCAGGCGGTCCCAAGAATGGCGAACAGGCAGCCGATGCTTTCCGCGACAAACCACCAACTGGACCGGACCCGGAATCCGATGGCGCCGCCGACGAGGCACCAGAGAAGCATCCAGAGATCCTCCTGCCAGTCGGCCCACGGTTCGAGCGGCGGCTCTCCCTCCAACGCATGCCGCAGAAGCTGGTTCACGCTCAGCGCCTGAACGTCGATGCCGCGGTGATCCCGGCGCGTGGGAGTCACTCTTTCGTCCGCTACGCTCGCGGTATTGATTCCGACCAGGACGATGGAATCGCGCAGCCGGCCCACGGGGATCTTGCCGGTGAGCGCATCGCTGATGCTGTACCGCACGAACTTCTCCGAGCACTTGAAGTCGAGCAGCATTTGGAAGCCGCCGTCGTCCGCCCCGATATACGCCCCGTCGTTCGCGTGAAACTTGCGCAGCCGGGCCTTGCCCAAAAGCATCGCCGAGGGATCTTCGGGATCGATCTCCGGCACGATTCCCTTTCCATCCAGGTAGAGCATGGCCAGACGAAACGGGAGCGAGAAGTAGGTGTCGCCGGAGTCGTTGGCGCTATACAGGATCACGCGGCGAACCTTGGGGATGGTTCGTTCCACGAGGTGATCCACCGGAAAGTTGTCGTTGAAAGCGATCCGCGCCGGATCGCCCTTGAGAACCGGAGGCCCGCCAATGCCTCCAAGCGTGAAGATGGCGATGATATTGGCATTCGTTTCGAGCACCCGGTTCAAATCCGCGAGCCCGCTGCCATTCTTCGGCACCGGGATGTCGCGCCAGATATCGAGCCCGATCGCCGCCGGCTGGTGCGACACGAGGATGCGCAGCAATTCGGCCAGTTTGTCGTCGTGAATCGGGTAGTCGAGGAAGTGATTATGAATATCCGACTCGGTCATCTCCACCAGCACGATGGGATCGGCCGAAGCCGACTCGGGCTGGTGCCTGATGAAGAAATCGTAGGCATGAAACTCCAGAATCTGCAGCCAGCCTCCCCGGCGCAGGCCAAACATGACGAAGAAGACCGACAGCGCGATGAACAGGCTGACCCATCGGGGGGAGAGTTTCCATCGTGAAACTGGCCGCGCCGCGGCGGTGCCGGCACTCATGCACCTAAAGCCAGTTGCCGATGACGAGGTACGGCGACCAGTAGCAGGGATGGCGGTACCGGCGGTCGCCCAGGAGCTTGAGCTGCGCGGCCTGGACCGCGCGCGCTTTCGAGACGCGGGGAGTTTTCTGCAATTGCCGGTAGACCTCCGCCACGAGCGCCGAGGTGGACTGGTCGTTGACAAACCAGAGCGTGGCCAGAGCGCTGCGGGCTCCGGCCTTGACGGCCACTCCCGCGAGGCCGAGGGCGGCCCGGTCGTCCCCGGCGGCCGTCTGGCACGCGCTCAGCACGAGCAGTTCCACCGGCCGGCCGCGAAACTGGCTCGGGCGGATCAAGGCTTCGAGATCGTTGAGGGTCAATTTGGTGTCATGCGTCAGGACGAACGTCTTGCGCACATCCCGGTTGAACTGTCCGTGCGACGCGATATGCACGATGGTGTACTGGTCGTTGGCCAGCTTGTCTTGCAACGCGGCGAGCGTGAAGCCGCGGTTCAGCAGTTTTTCGCTGGGATACGCTTCCTCGATGCTCTTCAGTTCGTCATCCACGAAATCGAGCGGAGCAAAGCCCTGCACGGATTCGGAGACGCCGTTCAGCAGCATCCGGACCTTGCCGGAAGCGATCGGCTTGGGATCGATCATCGAAAGCCCAGGCGTCACCGCCACCGCCAGGTCCTGAATGAGATACTTTTCCCCGTCGTGCAAGGTGGCGAAGGGAATCGTGCGAATCGCGCCATCCGGCACGAACACAAGCGTGGTGATCTGGTGCTCGCGGAGGTACGAGCGGATCGGCCGGATGAGCCAATCGTAGATCTGCTGCGCCTCGGCGAGAAACGCGTTGGACGTGCGGGTCTCGAGATTCCGGCGGAATTGGCGCACCTCGGCGGCGAGCGCCTCCGCCCCGACCGGGGCCGTGAAACGGCGCAGCCCGGACGTCAGCCCCACGATGACTTCCGTCCGGCCGGAGAGCGGCACCAGGTAAATGACGGCCGTTTCCGGATCGACCGCTTCGACGGCGCGCGCCTTGGATTTTTGCAGATCGACGCAGTCGTCGCAGAAATAGGCCTCGAGCTCCACCGACTTCATCTGCTCGACGATATCCCGGGCCTCGAGCAGCAAGCCTTGCTCCTCGGCCGGAGAGGCGGCGGCCTTCGATTTCTCGAGCAACAAATCCGCCAGTTCCAGAAATATCGGTCCCTCGGTGTCCCGAAAGGATCGGTTGGAGAGCGCGTTGCCCTGGCCGAGCGACACGTCCTGGCGGATGCCTTGGAGCGTCTGCAGCGCGCGGCGGTAGGCTGCCACGGCGGCTTCGGTCTCGCCCTGCGCTTTTTGAATGCGGCCGAGCTGCGCCTCCCACCGGTAGAGCGCTTCGGGCCGCTGGATCTGCTGGGCAATGAACGCGGCGCGGCGGGTCAATCGGAGGGCGGCTTCCGGCTGCCGATCCGCCGCATACATCCCGCCCAAATAGCCCAGGGCATGGGTCTCGATGCCGTGATCCGAAGCGGCCTCCGCGAACGCCAGCGCATGTTGGAACGAGCGATGCGCCCGCAACTGCAGCCGCTGGGCGGCTTCCGTGTCCTTGGAAGGCAAGGACAAGTCGGTCAGGCCGGCCGTCAGCCACAGGAACGCTTTCTGATGAGAGGCTTCGAGCTTGGCGATCGCCTCGAGCGCCCGGGCATTCAATGCATCTCCCCGGGCCGGGTCCTGCGAGCGCGCGGCCGCGGCGGCGGCATTGCAGAGGGCCTGCGCCTCCAGCGCCGGGAGGCCCGCGCTCTGGGCCAGCGTCGCGGATTCCTCATACGCTTTCCAGGCGCCGGGATGGTCCGGGAGCGTGGCGAGAAAGTTGCCGAGGTCGTTCAGAATACCGGCCGCCCAACGGTCGTCGGCGGCGGCCTGCGCGGCGGCGAGGGCTTCGCGGAGGAGCGGGCCGGCCCGCTCGGTGTCCCGGGAAAGCGTGAGCGCGCTGCCCAGTTGATGCCGGACTTTCGCCAGGTACTCCGGATCCCCTGACGTTTCGGCCCGGGTCAGCGCCTGTTCCAGCAATTGGACGGCCCGTCGTTGCTGGCCGAGGGATTGATACGCGGCGGCGAGAGACAAAGTGGCCTGGCGCTCGACCGGTTGGTCGGCTTCGGCGCGGGCCGTTTCCAGAGCCTTCTCCCACGCGGCGGCCGACTCTCCGAACGAACCCGCCGCGAACGCGCGTTCGCCTTGTGCCAACCAATCTCCGGGGGCCGCCAGCAGGGCGAGACCCGCTCCAAGCCAGCCGCAGAGGCAAAGCCAGAATTTCCGGCTCGGCTCGGTCCCGCGGAAAGTTGGGCGATTCATCGCAATGTCGTCGAGTGCAGCCGGGGCGGCACGGCCGGAGCATCCCCGCCGCGGGCGGTGACGGCCGGGCTTACGAAGGCCCCAGTCAATTGAACCGCCGCACGCCCTGCCGGAATTTTCGGACAGGCTCTAATAATCGAAAATGCTAAACTCCCGGGTCGCCTTCCGCAACAACCGCGCGAGCCCCAGCGCCATGTTGGTCAGCAGCACGATCTTGATGCGGGGATGCGTGGCGCCCAGCGCGTCGAAATCCTCCCGCTTGAGCAGGTCGCACGCCACCTCCGTTTCGGCCACCACGGTGGCGGAGCGTTTGGCACAGTCGAGCATCGCCACTTCCCCGAACGCCATGCCCGGCGAAAAAAGCCCGAGCCGCTTCTGCGCGCCGCTGGCCAGTTGCAGCACGATGGTTGCCGAACCGCGCTGCACGAAGTAAATCTCGCCCGCCTCGGCCCCGGTTTCCACGATGACCTGGCCCCGCCGGTAACTCCGCCGCTCGAGGACGCGCGTGACCTGGCTGATCTCTTCCGGGGTCAGCCCGCGGAAAAGGTCGTAGGACTCCGCGGCGCGCGCCTCGCGCTCCACCCGCGCCGGCCACCGGGCGTTCAGCATCCGCTCCTCGCACCATTCGAGCGCGATGTCGTTATCGTCGAATGCGCGGTATTCCGACTCGAAACGGTCCGCCAGCTTGGCCCGCATGTAGCGCCGCAAGGCGGAGAGCCGCCCGGCTCTGGAATAGACCAACTGCCGGCCGCGCGCGCGCAAAATCGCGGCGAGTTCCAGCAGCAGGCGGCACGCGCTTTCGTCCACGCTCATCACATACTTGAGATCCAGGATCAGGAATTCGAGCGGTTCGTCCGAATCGAGCACTTCCCGGACGACCACTTCGCAAGTGGAGAAGACCAGATTGCCCTGCAATTGGTACGCGCGAATGCTCCGGCCGGCTTCGCGGAGCAGGCGGGCTTCTTCGGGCGTCCGCTGGCGGCTGGAATTCACCTGCGAGCCGTCGAAGCGGAGTCGGATGACGGACTGGCTGGCGTGCGCGAGGTTGAAGGTGTGCAGATCGAGCGAACGGCTGAGCGAATCGCAGACCTTGATGCCGCGCACGCTGTTGCCGCGCGCATCCAGCAACGGCGAATAGACGCCGATGCCCAACTGCCCCGGCAGGACGGCGATGATACCCCCGGCCACCCCGCTCTTGGCCGGCATGCCGATGCGATAGAGCCATTCGCCCGCATAGTCGTACATCCCGCACGAAGCCATCACGCTCAATACGCTCTCGACATACTCGCCCCGGATCGCCTGTTTCTTCGTGAGCGGGTTGACTCCCTGGTTCGCCAGCGTCGCCGCCATCACGCCCAAATCCCGGCAGGTCACGGCAATCGAGCATTGCTTGAAATAGAGATCCACCACCGGCTCGGGCGGCTCCGTCAGGATGTTGAAATTGCGCAACATGTGGCCGATGGCGCGATTCCGATGGCCCGTCTCCGATTCGGAGCGGTAGACCGTTTCGTCGATGGCCAGCTCCCGTCCCGCATAGAGCGAGAACGAATCGAGAATGCGGCGCAACCGGATGGCCGGGGTTTTGCCGACGATCATTCCCGCCGCGGCGATCGCCCCGGCATTGATCATCGGATTGCGCGGCCGGCCGGTGCCCGCTTCCAGGCTGATCGCATTAAAGGCGTCTCCGGTCGGCTCCACGCCGATCTTGGCGAGCACATCCGCCCGGGTGTTGTCTTCGAGGGCGAGGCCGTAGACGAAGGGCTTCGAGATGGACTGGATGGTGAACGGCACTTGCGAGTCCCCCACCTCGTAGGCATTGCCGGCGGTCGTGACCAGGCAGATGCCGAACCAATTGGGATTCGCCCGCGCCAGCTCGGGGATGTACGTCGCCACCGCTCCCTCTTGATTCTGCGCGATCTGGGCGTGCAGATCGGACAGATACTCTTGGATCGGGGAGTTTCCTCGAACGTCAGGTGCTACAGACATGGTTGGCAGCTTCCAGAGACAAGGCTATGGACAACCGCGCGCGGAACCGACGGCAATTGTTGAAGGACTGCCGCGCGCCGTTGCGACCGCGCGAGAATTTAGAGGCGCTCTCGATGAACACAAGTCTTTTCCAGATTTCGCGCGCGATCCGGCGCCAAACCACGACAGCCAGCCCTCCGGCAACGATATGAGGTGGCTTGATGCAAGCGCTTGGATTAGGCTCTCCGCGAAACTGGATACGTTGAACCAGAGGAGTCAATCATGGACTTGGTCACAATCTTCCGAACGTTTAATCTCGGCGAAGCGGAGGTGATGCGCTCGCGGCTGATGAGTGCCGGACTGACGGCGGAAATCGGCGACGAAAACTCCGCGACTAATTTCGATGTCGCGGCCGGCGGCTTTCGCTTGATGGTGCCCGACGATGTGGTCGCGGAAGCCAAAGCGCTGCTCGAAAGTGGAGAACCGGCTGAAGCCGAAGCGGCGGATGAGTAAGCCGGTCTGGAAGGCGCTCGAACGGGCTCTGCCCAAGGGGGAATTGCTGCTCGACGCCGCCTCGCTCGCGGCCTATGCCGGCGACAAATGGTTCGCGACCGCCCAGCCGCAAGCGGTGGCGCGGCCGCGCAGCACCCCCTCCATTCAGAAGATTCTGCGCTTCGCCAGCAAGCATCGCCTGCCCGTCACTCCGCGCGGCGCGGGCTACGGATATGTCGGCGGTTGCGTGCCGGTCAAAGGCGGATTGGTCCTCTCGCTCGAAAAGCTGGACCAGATTAAGGAAATCGACGATGACGATTTCGTCGCCGTCGTTCAGCCGGGCGTCATCACCGCCCGGTTGCAGGAAGCGGTCGAGAAACGCGGACGGTTCTATCCCCCCGATCCCGCCAGCCGGGCCGATTGCACCATCGGCGGGAACATTGCCACCAATGCCGGCGGACCGCGCTGTTTGAAGTACGGCGTGACGCGCGATTACGTCCTCGGCCTCGAGGTCGCGCTTCCGGATGGTTCGCTCGTGCGCCTCGGCAGCCGGACGCACAAGAACAAGACCGGCTTCGACCTCGCAAAATTGTTCGTCGGCTCCGAAGGGATGCTCGGGATCGTGACCGAAGCCACCCTCAAACTGCTCCCCCTCCCCCCGTTCCGGGCTGCTCTCTGCGTGGGCTTCGCGCAAATGCCCGACGCGCTGGCCGGCATCCGGGCCATCTTCGGCGCCGGGTTCATGCCGTGCGCGCTCGAACTGGCTGACGAATTCACCCTCCGCGCTGCTCACAAGCGCACCGGGAGCGACCGCCTGACCGGCTCCCGCGCGCTCTTCATCGTCGAACTGGATGGTCAGCCCGGCTCGGTGCGATCCGAACTCAAGCACCTGGAAGATGTGATTCGAACGGCCCGTCCCCTGTTCGTCGACCGCGCCCTCGGGCCGGCCGCGTGCGAAAAGCTCTGGCAGCTCCGGCGGGAATTCTCCTATGCCTTGCGCGATACCGGCCTCAAAAAGCTGAACGAAGATATCGTCGTGCCGCGCGGCCGGCTCCAGGAACTCTTCGACTTCACGAACCAGCTCGAAAAACAATTCGGCATTCCGGTCGCCTGTTTCGGCCACGCCGGCGACGGCAATATCCACGTCAATCTCATGATCGACGCCAGCCAGCCCGGATTGATGCGGAAGGCCGATCGGGCCTTGGACGCCGTATTCCGGCGCGTGCTCGAGCTGGGCGGCGTCATCACCGGCGAGCACGGCATCGGCCTGGCCAAGAAACCGTGGTGGAAGCTCGCGGCCTCGCCCACCGTCCGGGCGCTGCATCAGTCGATCAAGGACGCCCTCGATCCGCACGGGATTTTGAACCCCGGGAAATTCCTGAACTAAGCCGCACCGCCATGCGCGTGGAAATCATCAATACCGGCAGCGAATTGATGCTGGGCAACACGCTCAACACCCATCAGCAATGGCTCTGCCGGGAACTGGCGAACCTGGGCGAGTTGGTCGCGCAGCAAGTCTGCGTCACCGATTCGGGCGGCGAGATTCAGCGCGCCGTCCGGGAAGCGCTGGCCCGCCGCGCCGAACTGGTCCTGGTGACCGGCGGCCTCGGCCCCACCTCCGACGACCGGACGCGCGACATGATCGCGCAACTGTTCGGCCGGCCGCTCACCGAGGACCCCGCCATCATCGAGCACATCCGCGGTTTCTTCGGGAAACGTCAGCGCGCCATGCCCGCCTCCACGCGCGTTCAAGCCCAGGTGCCGCAAGGCGCGCGCGTGCTCGTGAACCAGTTCGGCACCGCGCCCGGCCTGATCCTCGAGGAAAACGGGAGCGCGCTGGTCATGCTGCCCGGCCCGCCGCGCGAATTGCGCCCGATGTTCAGCCAGCAAGTCGTCCCCTGGCTGCGCGAACATTTCCCACCGGCTCAACCCTTCGCCTGCACCATTCTCAAGACCACCGGCCTGGGCGAATCCTTCCTCGAGGAGCGCATCGCCGCGCCCCTCGCGCCGCTCTGCGAACAGGGTCTCGATCTCGGCTATTGCGCGCGCGTGGGAGATGTCGATCTCCGCCTCTCGGCCCGGGGCCCTCGTGCCGCGGACATCGTGCGGGCCGCCGAGGAACTGGCCGCCCCGCTCCTCCGGGAATTCATTTACGGACGCGGCCAGGAGAATCTCGAACAGAACCTCGTCCACGAACTGACCCGCCGGGGCGAAACGCTCGCCATTGCCGAATCTTGCACCGGCGGCTTGATCGGCCATCGCATCACCAACGTGCCCGGAGCCTCGGTGGTCTTTCGCGCCGGCCTGGTCACCTACAGCAACGAAGCCAAGCAGCAATTCCTCGGCGTCCAACCCAAAACCCTCTCCGAACATGGCGCCGTCAGCGAAGCCTGCGCCCGCGAGATGGCCGAAGGCGCCCGCCGCGTCACCCATTCCGATTGGGCCATCGCCGTCACCGGCATTGCGGGGCCCGACGGCGGCACGCCGGAAAAACCCGTGGGAACCGTCTTCATCGCGCGCGCCGGGCGCGGCGGTGTCGATGTGCGCCGAAGCCTGAATCAATACGACCGCGAGACCTTCAAGTTCCTGACCTCCCAACAAGCCCTCGATTGGCTGCGGCAGGCGCTGGCCGCGGCTTGACGCTCGCCGTCCTGTTACGGCTTCTTCGCCGGTTTCGCTTCAGCCGTTTTCGGCTCTAGTTCAGGAAGAGCCTCGGGCGACGGCGCCTTCTCGCTCAACAACTCCGGCGGCGGCAGATCGCTCGCGCTCGACTGCCGGATGCCGCCCCTTACCCCCACCCGCCCGCCCTCGAGCTTTCCCAGGATCGGCCGCGAATCGCCGTCGTACATCCACGTTTGCCGGCTGAGCATCAGCCCATCCGGCGTCACCACCGAATAACGAAACGTCCGCGCGCCATCCTGGAATAGAACATGCAAATTGCTCCACTGATCGAGCTGCGGTTCCGGCTTGCTGAAAGAGAGCATTCCGCCCAGCGGAAAAATCTTGTACGTATACCCCTCGGATTCATCCGTGATCCGGATGTACAAATTGAGCTGCTTCACGCGATTCGCCTGCGTGATGATATACTTGCGAATCTCCGGCCGGCCGCCGGGCGTCTCGGGAATTCCGAATGGCTGTTCCCACAAATTAACCCCGCGGGAAATATCGAAATTCTTCGGCCGGCTGTCGAACGCCTGCCCCCACTCCGGCACCCGCACCACCGCCGAAACCACAAACCGGCCGAACCGGTCCAGCTGAAAAAACTCCGCCAGATCGACCACCTTCGTCGCCCGATGCGCCGACGGCAGCGTGAACTCCCCTTCCACCTCGAGCGGCTTCCGCACCCGCACCACCGAACCGTCCTTGCCCGTGATGTTGAACTGGAGCCATTCCCGGCTCCGGCCCAGCACCAAGGTCTGGCCGCTCGAATTCTCCATGATCACCTTCGCCAAACATTCCTCGCCCTGCAGGAAATGGTCCTCCTCGAAGTTGAGCGTCACGCGAAGCTGGGCGTTCGAGCCGAGCGCCGCCAGGCCGAACAGAACCAGAATGAGCAGGCGTATCATGTCACCTTAACTTAGAGGCGCCCCGTGGCCGTGCAAGCCGGAAACCGCGGGCGAATTTTGATCCGGGTAGGACGGGCGCCTCGCCTGTCCCAGCGGGCGCCCCGCCCGCTGTCCGCCACCAGCATCCGTCCGCCCCAAATCACTTGAACGGCAGCACCGACGCCGCGATCAGCGTAATGATCAGCCCCGCCAGGCTGTTCACCGAGACCACCACCGTCCACGTCTTCAACGTCTCCCTCTCCGTGAACCCGCTTAGCCGCCCCACCACCCAGAAACCGCTGTCGTTCATCCACGAAAGCATCATCGCCCCGAAACCGATCGCCGAGAAGATATACACCGGATGATACGGCAGCGTCGTCGAGGCCATCACCGGCGCGATCATCGCCGCCGTCGTCAGCATCGCCACCGTCGCCGAACCCTGCGCGATCCGTATCACCGCCGCCACCACCCACGAGAGCAGCAGCAAATTGACCTCCCGCCCCTCCACCAGCGTCTGAATCGCCGTCCCCACCCCCGCGTTCTTCAACATCAGCCCAAACGCTCCCCCCGCGCTCGTAATCAGAATAATCACCCCCGCCGTCTCCAGCGAAGGCCCGATCCGGTCGCACAACCCTCCGATCGAGAGCTTGTGCTGCCGCATCAGCAGCCCCACCGCGAAGAACGTGCCGATGATCAACGCCACGTTCCGGTTCCCCAAAAACTGCGCCGTCTGGTACGCCCCGGGATAATCCGTCCGAAACCCCGCGATCGCATCCAGCGTCGACGCCAGCGAAATCAGAAACACCGGCAGCACCACCGGCACGATCGACCAGAAAAAGGAGGGCAGCGAACTCTCCGGCTTGTCCACGATCTTCCGCAGCTCATCCAGCGAAACCCCCGCCGTCTCCCGCAGCGGAATATCCATCCGCCGGTTGATCCACTTCACCGTCCACCACGACGCCAGCGTCGGAAAAATCCCCAGCACGAACCCCGCGATGATCGTCACCCCCAGGTCGATCTGCAGCGTCTCCGCCATCGCCAGCGGCCCCGGATGCGGCACCAGCAGCGAATGCGTTACCGTCCCCCCGCAGCAAATCGCCATTACGTACAGCAGATAATCCTTCCCCGTCCGGATCCGCATCGCGCGCGCCAGCGGCAGCAACAACATGAAAAACGTGTCGAAGAAAATCGGAATCGACAAAATATAACTGCTCGAAGTGATCGCCCCCCCGGCCCTCTTCTGGCCGAACAGCGTGAGAAACTTCCGCACCACCTTGTCCGCCGCCCCGCTCTCCATCAGGCAATACCCGATCACCGCCGCCAGCGCGATCACCACGCTGATCCGCCCCGCCGTCGTCCCGAACTCCGCCGTCGTCAGCTCCACCGCCTGGATCCAGTGGCTCTTCTCCGTCTTCGGATTCTGCGTCGTGCCGAACTCCCCCGGCAGCTTCTCCGCCAGCATCCCCGCCAGGATCGCCGCGAAGATCAGCGCCAGAAACGCGTGCACGCGCAACTTGGTGATCATCACGATGATCGCCGCCAGGCTGATCGCTAAAACAGCGAACGGCCACCAGGTCGACGTCACTCCAGCTTGCGCGAGCAATTGCATAAATCGTGCGGGACGCGCGCAGTCCACCAAGTCCGCCCCCATCCGTCAAGCCGAAGGCCTGCGACAATTTACCTCCCGAGCGGGAGGCCGGATGATGACGAACGAGCGATGCGACAAGGCGAGTTTGATGAGGCCACCTTGGGGAGCGGTATCAAGAGGCGAACCAAGATGTCGCGAACAGCTTACGGTTTGCGATTCAGAGCTGCGTGCTTTGCCGAACCAGAACTCAAGCGCTGGATCGCAATGGGCGCTTCAGTTTGCAACATCAGGCTTTCTCAATCGGAAGAAGCTGGATGGAGATGAAATGGTGTTCGTGATGGTGAAATGGTAATCGAGAACTGTCGGCGCACTCGGCACCGGGGTCCATTTACTCGTGCCACCGAGGACGTCGATCATTTCGGACTGCCACCCGATGGCTGTAGCAGGCCAAGTAAGGACAGTCTCGCTGCCATGCAAACTGATCTGTAATTCTGGTGCGGGCGCGATGGAAAACCGAATGGCCCCTACACTGAGCTTGCCACGGGGAGGGGCCGCGCCAGTCAACGCGAAGATTACGTCCACGGTTTGGCCAGCGTATTCAGCGATCGAAATTGGCCCGCTGCTGTTCCATTGACCGTTCTCGATGAACTTGGCTTCTATCGTGAAATAATTCTCATCAGCGATGCCCATGCTAAAGAACTCGTCCTCTCCGGCTTGATCGAGTCGGAACTCAAACGAAATCGCGGCTGCCTGGACCGGGACGTCTACAACCAAGCGCGTGTAGATGGTTCGATCCGGCTCGGCAGAACCAATGCTCGAAGACGAAAGTTCCGGCGACGTGGGGGCTAACAATTCCAGGAGCAGCTCCCATTGAGCTTCCTGACTGGGATCAGCGGGCTCCTGGATAAAATACGCCGGAGTTGAATGGGCCGTCCCGAGAAACACGGGCTGACCTTTTGGGGGAGTGAAATTCTCTGCCCATTTAGTAGCAAGGCTCCCCAAATAACTAATCGCTTTTGCCTTAACGGCTTTAGCGGAGTAGCGAGCAACGTTAAAGACTCGGAATGCTTTGGCGGTGGGGTACGCAATCTCGACTTCTTTTGATCCAAACTCAACCAAGTCGGGCGTCCAGGGGTCTGCGTTCAGCACCTGGCCGAAGTACGTTCCGCGAGCCGGCGCTCGCTCTATCGAGCCGCGCTCAAAGGACCAGCGATGGCCCATGCGACTGGAATCAGGATTCGCGATGGAATCGGCGTACCATTCATACGCGTAACCATGACTGCTGATTAAACCGAGTTGCGCATTCCGCCACAGCATAACATTGGCCGCTTCATGGTGAACAGATCCCACTTCGCTGATGTAGTTGTCGACCCAGCGCGACTGTTTTGGAATAACCTCAGCCAGCCCATTAATTAAAAAATCTCCCGGCCGGAACAAGAGACTAAAATCCGATATGTCGGCCTCGTCCAGCAGAGTCATGTGAGTATTGTGCGGCAGAAATTTAGTCGGAGCACTGAGGCTGTTCTTTGTATCACCGTGAATGTAGTTCGCCGCACGGCAGTTGACGATCGTGCCCAAGCTGTGCCCAATGAAGTGAATCTCCTCGGCGTAGCCTGCGCCGAGAACGTGATGGAGTTCAGCTCCGAGCGCCTCGCCTTGGCCAAGAGCGTTTCCTCTTGCCGCAGGAAGCCATCCTGCTGCGTCACTTTTCCAATTCCAAGCCACGATATTTGCTATTTCTCCGTATCCATTTCGAGGGTGATCGTTCCGGGAAGCCATAAGCTTGTTGGCCATTCTCGCGGGCCAGTCTTCTGCTTTTTCGGCCGAACTTCTCCAACCGTGCGTCAGGACGATTGTCATTTTCTTTGGGTCAATTCTTCCACTACCGGAAAAAACCACCAATTGATCTGATGATGGTTTTCGGGGCGGTGTCGTTAATTTAGGCGGAGCAGGTGCCGAAATGGCAGTGGCAATCGGAATTTCGGGAAGCGGACCGGATGGTGGAAGGTAAATTGCCACGCTTGCGGTGCGGCTGCTCGTCGTGCCGTAGGCGTTGCTCACGACTGCGTAATATGGCCCGCTGTCTTCCAGCTTGGCGTTTGACAAAGCGAGCAAGCGGCCAGTGGCTCCGGCCAATGGTTGCCCCTTGAAGTACCACTGGTAGTTGATGGGAGCGGCACCAGCAGCAGCAACCGTCAAGGTCAAGCTTGTTCCAAGACGTGCGATTTGGTCATGCGGGTGAGTGATTATATCGAGAGGAGGTGGAAGCGTTGGTGCCCCTTCCACATGAAACTGGTACGCGCCCGTGTCCCGCCGAAACCCCTGCTGAACC
>CAYZKY010000072.1:0-11563 GCA_964478815.1 uncultured Verrucomicrobiota bacterium | reverse complement strand
CCCTTCCACATGAAACTGGTACGCGCCCGTGTCCCGCCGAAACCCCTGCTGAACCGCCACGTAATGGATTCCGGGCTTAAGCGCCCGTTCGAGGCGAAAATTTCTCTCCTCCCCCGAATCATCATCCTCGATCCATTCCCCGGACGTGCCCGCGTTCGGGTCGAGCAAGCTGCCGTAAGTGTCGATCCGGCCCCGTGAGAAAACCGCATATACGCCCGGCGTTACCACCGTGAACTGAAAATAGTCGAAGTCCCCCTCCAGCTCCAGCGCTCCCGCCGTCACGCTCCCCGCCGGGGCCGGCGTCGCGGACCAGCGGGTGAAGCCGTGATCGTCGCTCACCGTGCCCGCCCCGGGCCCTTCCACATGAAACTGGTAGGCGCCCGTTTCCCGCCGAAACCCCTGCTCAATCGCGACGTAATGAATTCCGGGCTTTAGGGAGCGAGAAACGCGAAAATTCTTCTCCTCTCCCGAGTCATCATCATCGTCGACCCATTCCCCGGACGCACCCACGTTCGGATCGAACAAGTGCCCATAGGTATCGATCCGGCCCCGCGTGAAAACGTAATATACTCCCGGCGTCACCACCGTGAATCGAAAATAGTCCTGGTCGCCTTCCAGCTCCAACGCGCCTGCCGCGACGCTCCCGACATGAACGATAGTTGCCGCCGCATTGGAATTACCATGATCGTCGGCTGCGGTCTCGCGTTGCATCGTGAGCAGCAATATGGCGAGATGGAAGGCAAACCACTGAAATGGCGCTCGCTTGGCCGGTTGAAACTTCCGCTTCATGGTAGATGTGCAACTCGGTTACATATGCTTAAATCACCAAAGAACCAAAATCGAACTGCGCTGCTGATTGGCGAAAGGGCGCGAGCAAGTCAAAGGCGATTGCTTCGATGTTCCAAGGCACCGACAGAGCTGTTGAAGTTCTCTACTTTGCCGTTTTTGTCCAAGGTGACAGCCAAGGTTTTCTGTGCCGTGTCGCTGCCGCCCAAGAAGGCACCGGCGTATGGGATAAAGCTTTCGCCTTTCACTTTGGCGGAGGCATATATCCAAGTGAGGGTGGCGATTCCCTCGGAATTGGTGGTGCGCTGATTCGGTTGCCCGAACAGCGCGATCAGATCCGCTTCCGTCGTTTCGCCTTTCTTGATCTGGGAAACCTTCGAATCGTCAAAATTGGTGCCGGTGGAGGCGCAGCCGGCAAACATGAGGCACAGTACTCCGATAAGCGCCGTGAAACAGAGAGATTGAGCAATATTTTTCATGATTATTTAATTTTGGAAACCGAATTGGGATGTGGATAATGTGGTTTTGTCCAGGCATCCAGTAATTGGAGCGGATGGAGCTATGGCTGCGACACGATCACGCAATGCGCGACGACAACATCCTGACGATTGCTTTTTGCGGGCCATGTTCACTGGATGCACGGGAAATAGGAAATCTGACTTTCTCGATTAACGCAAGGGTCAATTTTCCAAGTGCGCCCTGGCGACCACAACCTTCCTCTTATCGGCCCTTGATTTACCCTGCGGCCAGCGTAATTTCCTTTTGTGACTGCGATCAATTCATCGTGGTCATCCGGATCGTCTCCGAACAGCAGTCCCGGCCCCCCGCCGAGCCTCCCGTTCCGACCCGTCCCCGGATGGCCCCACGATCACTCTGCCCCGGGGAGTTCCCGCTCCCTGCGCTCCCCCCTGTCCATGCGCCGTCCACCCGCCGGGCACCCACCCCTTGATCCGACTGATCCGACCCATCCGACCGATCCCTTCTGCCCCGCCCACCTCCACCGCCTTGCCCCCGGAACCAGCCCATCCGCCAAACGTGGCCGTCCGCCAAACGTGGCCGTCCGCCAAATGTGGCCGTCCGCCAGGACACACAAAAAAACAGGGGGGGGTGCCCATCCGTGGCGTGCGCCCGCCCCAAAATGTCGACTCCCCCAGCCGCCCTCCCGTTCCACAAATTCCACAAATTCCACATCTTCCATCCCCTCCGCCCCCCCCGCCCCCCAACCCCCCCCCAAAAAAAAAGGGGGGGGGGGGGGGCCCCCCCCCCCCCCCCCCCCCCCCGACGCCCCCCCAAACCCCGCCCACCCCCCCCCCCCCCGCTCCCCACAACCCCCCCCAAAAAAACCCGGGGGGGGGGGGTGGCCGCCCCTGCCCTTCCCGCCCCGGATCGGCCCCTTCAAGCCGGATCGCCCTCCGGCGGAACCAGCCTCGCCGGCGGAACCAGCCTCGCCGGCGGAAATCCCGGTCTGCGGGCTTGCCCCTCCCCCCCCAGCCGGGCAACGTTTCGCCATGCGATCGGGATCGGCAGTGCGCCAAACCTGCGGCGCCGCCGGCGTCCTCCTTCTCCTTTGGTGGTCGGCTCTGGCTCGCGCCACCGTGCCGATGGAGTCCTCCGCCTACGTCCCGATCAATGGCGAGAGGTTCGTCTCCCTCCAAAAATGGAGCAAGGCCCGGAATTACACGCTCACCTGGGATCGGGAAACCAGGCGCGTCGGCCTCACCAACCGCTGGTCCAGCCTCGCCTTCCAGGTCGATTCCCGCAAAGCCGCCATCAATGGCACCGTCGTCTGGCTCTCGGCCGCCGTCCCCGCCACCCGGGACACCCTCTACCTCAGCCAGCGCGACCTCGAAACCCTCATCGATCCGATCCTCACCCCCAGGCGGCTGCCGCCGAACCGCCGCATCCGCACCGTCACCGTCGCCGCCGGGCACGGCGGGATCGATGCCGGCAACCTGCAGGACAAACAGGCCGAAAAGACCTACACCCTGCTCCTCGCCCGGATGCTCGCCGAGGAACTCCAGACCGCCGGGCTGAAAGTCGTCATGACCCGCACGAACGACGTGTTCATCTCCCGGGAGGAACAATCCGCCCGGGCGATCCGGGCCAAGGCCGACCTCTTTGTCACGGTCCATTACAATTCGGCCCCGGAAGCCGAGGCCAGGGGCGTCGAAACCTTTTGCCTGACGCCCGCCGGCGCCACCCCCACCAACGCCGGAGGCGAGCGGAGCCTGAAATCCCCCGGCAACCGGAACGACTCCTTCAACGCGCTCCTCGCCTACCAGGTCCAGCGCGCCATCGCCCGCGACACCGACCTCGCCGATCGCGGTGTCCGCCGCGCCGGCTTTCAAGTCCTGCGGGAAATCACCATGCCCGGCATCCTGATCGAAGGCGGCTTCATGTCCAACCCCTTCGATGCCTCCCGAATTTACGATGTCCGCCATCGCCGCGCCATGGCCCGGGCCATCGCCGACGGCATCCTCAGCTACAAGCGCCTGGTGGAGCGGCCTTAGCGGAACCGCCCCAAAAGCGCGCTTGCCCGCAATCCTTGCTTGAATTATGGGCGGGGTTGCCTACAGTCCAGAAACGACAGGGCGGGCCAGGCTGGGCCTCCCGCCGTGAAGTCGAACCGAATATATGACCGTAGCCGATCTGCCGCGTAAGATCTCGAAGGGCTTGCCCTATTTGCAGAAGGAGCTGCGCGCCATCGTCTCCGATCACACGCCGTTCTTCGTCGCCGTCCCCCGCTCGGTGCATTTGTGGCGCTCGGCGCCCTGCAACGCCAAGTGCATCATGTGCGAGTACGGCTACAACAAGGGCGAGGACTACGCCAAAATCTCGCGCGTCACCTTCACGGACGACTTGATGTTCCGGGCCATCGAAGAGGTCCACGAACTCTGCGGCCGCGGCACGCTCATTTCCTACATCGCCGGCGAGCCGACCGTCAGCCGCAACATCGTCAACTGGGTGCAACGGTCGAGCGATCTCGGCATGGATTTCCGATTCACCACGAACGGATACCGGGTGGATCAGAAAATGGCGGCCGCGCTGGTCACGGCCGGCGTTTTCAACATCGGCGTCTCCATCGAATCCCTCGACCACGACATCAACGAGGCTATCCGGCCGATGTTGCTCGGCACGAAGAAAACGATCGATTGCATCGAATTCCTTCGCGCCGAACGGGTCTCCCAAAAACGCCATTTCAGCATCAACATCAAGACGGTGCTGACCAACATCAATCTCGACGGCTACCTGGATCTCATCAAACGCTGGGGCGACGAGGAGGGGATGATGTTCACCCCGCAGATGTTCGAGTGGAACGATCAAATGCCCGTCGCCACCCGCGAGTTGCTCTGCGTGCGCAATGTCGCCCGCCTCGAACGGCTCATGGATGAACTGCGCGAACTCAAATCCCGCGGCTACAACATCCACCTTTCCGAACAGGGCATGCGCGAGTTCGTCAAACTCGCGAAAGAGGACACGGATCACTCCTCCTGGTCGAAGCGGGACAAGCTCGAGATGCACCCGGACGAGCCGTTCTGCAATATCGGCACCGACAATCTCTGGATTCAGGACGGCCATGTGAAGCTTTGCCCGTTCCATCCGCCGATCGGGACGATGAGCCCCGACAACACGACGACCGTCAAGCAGATGTGGGAAAGCGAACTGACCCGCAAGGTTCGCAACGGCACCCGCGCCTGCCGGCGCCTCTGCACCATCTCCTGCCTGCGCCGCACCCCGCTCGATCACAAGGTGCGGACCTTCATGAAGATCGCCTGAGCGGCCCATGCAGCCCGGGGGAAGTTATCGCTGCGTGCTCGTCACGGCCCCGACGCTCACCGCCGCCCGCAAACTGGCCAGCGGCGCGCTCAATGCCCGCTTGGCCGCGTGCGCGAATCTCGTCCCGAAGATCGAATCCCACTACTGGTGGCAAGGCCGGCTCGAATCCTCGGCCGAGGTGCTCATCATTTTCAAAACCTGCCAGTCTCAACTCGAAGCGCTCGAGAAATTCATTCTCCAGAGCCACTCCTACGACACCCCGGAATTCCTGGTGCTTCCCATTGAAGCCGGTGCCGAGAAGTATTTGAAGTGGATCGGGGATAGCGTCGCCGCGCCTGCGAAATAGCGGTCGGGCCATGATCGCCCGCGCCGCGGCTACTTTGCCGCCACCTTGGCCGGAGCGGTTACTTTCACCAGGATCGGCGCGGACCAGATCGGCGCATTCACCTCGCGAGTCTGAATCCGCTCGGCGGCTCGTTTCGCCCGCTCAGTGGCTTCCGCCTTCGCCGCCTCGGCCTTCTTCCTCCGTTCCGCCGCCTCCGGAGAAGTTTTGGCCGTTTCCGCCAAGTCGGCCATTTCCTTTTCCGCCGCCTTCGCCGCCACGTCGGCCGCGGCGCGTTCTTGCTCGCCCTGGGCGGCTTCGGCCTCCGTGAGCTTGCGATACTGGCCCTTCAACCGCCCGAACAGCCAGATTCGATGCTCCCCTTCCGGCAGTTTTTCCCGGTTCAAATCCAGCTCCAGCGTCGCGTTTGTCGCCGTGCCGGAAATCTCCAGATTCGGCGCGGGATCGAGCGCCGGATGGCCGGTCGGCTTGAACTGCGCGCTGTTCGCGAATTGCCCATGCCGCGCCACTTTCAGCGGGATCGATAACTTCCCACCCGGCGCCACTTCCCAAGCTTTCGACTCGGCCGGCTCGATCGACAGGGGTGCCCTCTCGGTGTCGCTGATCGCCACCGCAAAGCCGTCGCACAACCGCGACGGAACGTATTGGGTGTTGTAATCCGCCACTTCCCACAAGACCTGCCCGGCCCGCGCCACCCGGCGAAGTTCCTGCTCTCCCACTTTGGCCTGGCCGACAATCTCGATCGTCCCCGCCCAAGCCGCCGCATTCTCCGTGGCCGTCAGGAACAGCGTGCCTTTGTTGGCCCCCGACGGGATGATGCCAGGCTCCGCCCGCAATCCCTCTGGAAGGCCGGCCGCACTCAAACTGATCGGCCCGTTCAGGTTGTCCCGGCGCAAAACCACCACTTCCACGGGAAGCGATTCTCCCTTGCGCAACAGGCTTCCCCAAGGCGAACCGGGCCGGGTGTCCCGATTGACCGGCAACGGAGCCAGCGGCAGCGCGGCCAGCTCGAAATCGGGTGCTTCTTTCCGCACCGCGACCCGATACACCCGGGCCGGATTCGCCGGCGCCGCCGGATACAAGCTGCGGATGGTCGCCCGATATGTGCCGTCTTCCTTCACATCGAGCCGGCCAGCTCCGTCGAGCGCCACCGTCCTAAAGAGCGGTCCTCCGATGTTCGAATCGGACGGGGAGATCTCCAAAACATCCGCCAGGCTTTCCTTCCCCGCGCTGTCCCGAGTTACGCGCTGCACCAACACGAACAAACTTTCCGGCAGCCCCAGGCGCTGGCACAAAACCTCGACCGAAAGTACATCCCCCTTCTTCCCCTCGAACTCGAAGGCATCACGATCGCTCGAAGGGTCAATCCGCCCCGTGAATTCGATGGGAACCTCCACTTTCAGCGGCGGCGCGGCAGGGTCTTGCGGCTCCACCGCTACGGGGGATGCGGCCAGGGTAATCGGGAATGGATTGGCCAGACCGTTCGTGCCGCGCCAGCGATACTCGATCCCCCGTACCGCCACGCCCGCCCCATTCAACCGCAGCCTTCTAGCCTCCGGCGCGTCGCTTGCCGGCAGTTCGATCTCCACCGCCAGTTTCTCCAGCGGTTGCCCGCCGACCGGCCCCAGATTGGCCGCTTCCGAACCCGGAAGATTTCGGCCATACACCGTGAATGGGCCGCGCGTGCCCGGCCGGCCGGCCGGCGGCAGCACGAAATCGACCTGCGGACGGCTCGAAAGCGCCAGCGCGTAAAAAAACGCCGGCCCGCCGCGAAATTGCAGATCGTGCATTCGAAGGCGGTACTCGCCGGCCGCACCGGCCCGGAACAGGATCGGGGCTCCGTTCCGGCTGCGCGCGATTTCCCGGCCCGCCGGGTCGGTCACCACCAAGTTCGGCTGCATCCGCGAATCCAACGCGCCAGCCAGACAATCGATGGCCACGAATTGGCCCGATGCGGCTTCGAACTTGTAGTGGTCCACGCCGGTCGGATTCGCCTGCCCGTACACCCCTTTGCCGAATTCCAGTTTCGCCGCGCCACCAGGCGAATCGATCCCGGATGGTTCCGCCGCGAATTCGATCGGCTCGACCGCGAACCCTCGCGCCGTCGAAATCCCGAACCGTCCGACCACCCGCGCATCGTAAACCGCGCACGGCGTCTCCGGTCCGATCGTCACTTCGAAGGTCGTGTTGGACTTCGCCTTGGCCGTGATCCCCGGATGCGAGAACCGCAGCTCCTTCAGATGATCCAAATCCTCTCCGTCGACGGTGATGTCGAATGTGGAGCCCGGCCGGCCCACCGGCGGTGTGATCGTCGAGAGCCTGGCGAGCGGCAGTTGCGCTTCGGCACACCACACCCCGAAAATGCCCAGCAGGCACGCCAACCCTGGCAATCTCGAAAAGCACAAGGCACGCATCTGCTGCAACAGTCTCCTAGTGGTTGAAGAGAAACTCCTTCGTGCTCACCAGCGCCCACAGGATATCCTCGTAGGCCTGGCGCTTTGTCTCCTGCGCTTTGTCCGCGGAGGGTGGCTTCCGGTCGAGGTACTGCTGAGCCTGCCCCAGCTCCTCCGTGGTCGGTGGCCGGGAGAGCACCGCGAGATAGAGCTCTTGCAATTTCTCCGCCTCGGCCCGTGTCCCATCCCGCGCCAGCCGCGCGGCCCGGCCTTGATCGGCCGTCAATTTGGCCTGAATGTCCTTCGAATTCAGCAAATGCAGGCTCTGCGCCAGGCTCGCGTCCGACGACCGTTCGCATTCGCATGAGCTGGACATCTCCGGCCGCCCGAACACCGTGAGAAAATAGGTGCTCGCGTTGTAGCTGTTGTCGGGCAGTTGCACCGCCCGGGTGCCCTTCGGCAAACCTTCGAACGTCGTCTCGGTCTCCGTCACCTGATTGATCGCGTCGAGCAGCACCTCGGCCGGCAACCGCTTCGGATAGTACCGGGCGAAATTCTGCCGATCCAGATTGTTCTCCGCCGTCGGAATCGCGCTCAACTGATACGTGCGCGACTGGCAGATCGTCCGCACGAGCATCTTCAAATCGTATCCGCTCTTCACGAAGCTTTCCGCCAAAGCCGCCAGCAGTTCCGGATTGGTCGGCGGATTTGTTTCGCGCATGTCGTCCTCCGGGTCCACCAATCCTCGACCAAAGAAGTGCTTCCAATACCGGTTCACCAGCGAGCGCGCGAAAAACGGATTCTCCGGCTGGGTCAGCCAATCGGTCAACGCGAGCCGCGGATCCTGGTCAGGCGAAATTTCCGCCGGAATCGCCCCCAACCCCGCGGGCTTGACCGGCTGCTTCGTCTTGACGTTCGTCGCGGAGGGCGAGCCCCGCCGGTGGAAAATGATCTCCTCGCCCATCTGCGAACCCGGCCGCCGCCCAACCTGCGAGAAGAAAGCCGCCAGACTGTAATAATCCTGCTGGCTCCACTTTTCGTAGGGGTGATGGTGGCACTGCGCGCATTGCAGCCGCTGCCCCAAAAAGAGCTGCGCGGTATCCTCTAATTGCGCCGTGGTATTCCGCACTTGCCGATACCACGCCACCGGCGGGTTGTGCTCGATATCCCCGGAAGCCGCCAGGATCTCCTTCACGAACTGATCGTACGGCTTGTTCTCCAGCAAACTGTCCCGAATCCAGGTGCTGAAGGCATACGTGCCGCGCACATGCGTCTCGTTCACCCGCTTGTTGCGGAGGAGAGAACTCCATTTGTTGGCGAAAAACTCCGCGTAGTCCGGGCTCTCCAGCAATCGATCGACCCATTTCGTTCGCTTCTCCGGATCGCTGTCCGAGACGAACCGACCCGTTTCGGCCGGGGTCGGCAACCGGCCCGCCACGTCGAGCGTCACGCGCCGCAGAAAGGTCGCGTCGTCCGAGAGATCCGAAGGCGGCAACCCCATCTTTTTCAGTTTCCCGAAAACCAGTTCGTCCACGAAATTATTGGCTGGCGGCATCGAAGTAATCGGCGCGCCCATCGGCAAAGCCGCCCGGAACACCGCCACCTGGGATTGGTACCGCACCATCACCGCCACATCCCCCGGTCGCTGAAAGACCGTCACCAAGCCGGCCTCGTCCACCTTCGCCAGGTCCTTGTCGTTAGGCTCGAACAGCGCTCCGGCGGTTACATCCTCTCGCACTCCATTGCTGTAATGGGCCACCACTTTGAGTTGCTGGTCGCTGCCCAGAGCCATGACTCGCTCGTTGGGAATCACTTCGATCCTCGCCACCGACGGATCGTTCGCCGAGCCGTAGGGCATCCCTTGGGCGATCCATCGCTCGATCAATCTGTAATCCGCCGAATCGACCTCGAAACGCTTTCCGCCCCCGTGCGGAAGCAACGCCGTCGCCTTCAGCAGCAGCAGGCTGCGATCGGGAGCCGCCGGAAAAATCCGGCGCCCACGCGCCTCCCGCACCAGATACTCGTAATCTTCCGCCGGCTCGAACCCGAGCAACGACAACCGGAACCCGTTCTGCCCCGACGCCTTCCCGTGGCACCCGCCGCCGTTGCAACCGGTCTTCGTAAAAATCGGGACGATCTGATTCGGGAAATTCACCGGAGCCGGTTTCGCATAGCCGGCCACCGTCAGCTTCAGCTCGGCCTTCTCCCCATCCGGGCCGATCGCCGCCAGCGCCGCCTCCCCGTCTCCGATCGGCGTCAGGACGCCGTTCGCCTCGATCTTCGCCACCCCGGCCGGCGACAGCTCGAACCGCACCCTGCGCGTCCAATCCGCTTCGCCGCCTTCCTTCCGGATTGCGGTCACCTGCAACTGCTCGCGCGCGTCCGCTCCGGACAGCCGCAGCTCGGCACCCGTGCCCGGGAGGCCTTCGAAGCGGAGTTGCACCGCCTGAACGGCCAAACCGGAAAAAAAGAGCAGAATAGCCAGCCAGCAGGCGCGGCGACGACAAAGGCCGGAAACCCTCGGACGGCTCCAAGCCTTCGATTCGGGGGGAACGCTCATGACGTTCACACCAGTTCGCGCAGCGCTTCGCATCCGGGATCCACCAGGAATTGCGGCCGGCCCGTCAGGTCCGTCACCGTCGTCTTCGAGATGTCGATTCCCAGCCGCTGGTAGAGCGTCGCAAACACGTCGCCGAACTTCACCGGCCGCTCCGAGGCTTCGCCCCCCAGCCGATCCGTGGCGCCGATGACCTGCCCCGTGCGCAACCCGCCTCCCGCCAGCAAGGTAAACGACACCCGCGGCCAGTGGTCGCGGCCGCCATCCCGGTTGATCACCGGCGTGCGGCCGAACTCGCCCCACACCACCACGGAGACGTCCTTGTCCATCCCCCGCTGGTGCAAATCCTCGAGCAACGCGCTCAACCCTTGATCGAAGAGCGGCAGGTCCTGGCGGAGCGCGCCGAAATTATCGCCGTGGTGATCCCATCGGCTGAAAGCCAGCGTCACGCACCGCGCGCCCGCCTCGACCAGCCGCCGCGCCACCAGCATGTGTTCCATCAATTTCGGGCCGCCGTCATCCCGGTTTTTCGGATCGCCCTTGCCGTAGCGTTCGCGAACGGACTTCTGCTCCTTCTCGATGTCGAGCGCTTCCATCAGCTTGCTCGAGGTCAGAATCCCGAAGGCCTGCTCATTGAAGGCATCCAAGCCCTCCATCATCCCGCTCGCGTCAATATCCCGCCGGAAGCGGTCGAAACTCGAAAGCAACTTCTTACGATCCTCGAGGCGATCCAAGGTGATCCCATTGAGCACCATGTCCTCCTTGCCCCCGCCCTTGTTCGGCTGGAACGGCGCATGGCCCACTCCCAGAAATCCAGGCGTCCCATTGTCCGACCACGGCACATGCCCCATTTTCGGCGCCATTCCCACGAAGGGCGGGATCGCCGGATCCACCGTTCCGTGCAGTTTCGAAAGCACCGAGCCCAACGCTGGCCATCCCCCGGGAGGCGCATTCCGGGCGTGCCGCCCGGTCAGGCATTGCACGGCGTAATGGTTATCCTCCGCGCCCACCATCGAGCGGATCACCGCATACTTGTCCGCCATCTTCGCCAGCAGGGGGAGATGTTCGCAAATCTGCATGCCGGGAACGTTCGTTCCGATCGGCTTGAACTCGCCTCGAATCTCCCGCGGCGCGTCCATCTTCAGGTCGAACATGTCCTGGTGGGATGGCCCACCCGGCAGAAAGATCATGATGACCGCTTTGTGGGAGCGCCGGATGCCCGAACTGGACTCCGCTTGCAACAGTTGGGGAAGACTCAGGCCGCCCAAGCCTAAAGCGCCTATCTTCAAGAAGTTCCGCCGCGAAACTCCGTCGCAAAACCGCTGTTTCGAACCTTGAATGGTCAGCATGCTAGTCCTTTCGACGTCGGCCGGTGTTCCAATGGTCAAATTAAATGTCGGCAACATCCCCTTTTCCGTCAAGCCTCCAATTCACGACGGGTGTGATTATTTGTGGCGGGCCGTGGAGGTGGAGGCGAAGCCGACAGGCAGCGGGGGCCGTCGAACCGATTGTGCGGGCACCCCCCCCTGTTTTTTGACTGAGGGGCGGGCAGGGCCGAGGCTTCAGGGAGGGCGGGGTTGGAGGTTGGTCTGATTCGGGTGCTGAGAATGTAGACTTCCTGGGTGATGGGAGGGGGATAAGAGTGGTGAAGCGCGGGTCATTTTGGGCGCAGGAAGTCCTATTTACGCGGGTTTCGTGAGGGTGGGC
>CAYZKY010000071.1:0-30477 GCA_964478815.1 uncultured Verrucomicrobiota bacterium | reverse complement strand
CCGGCGCGCCCCATCCTGCCACCGCCTGGCCCATGCCCCCACCCTCACGAAACCCGCGTAAATAGGACTTCCCGCGCGCAAAATGACCCGCCCTTCACTACTCTTACCCACCTCCCGGCACCCAGAAAGTCTACATTCCGCTGGGAAGCCTCGGAGTGCCCAAACCCATCACTCCCCGTCCTGCCTCCTCCCGGTGTTCTCCGTGTCCTCGGTGCGCTCTGTGTTAAACTCGGCCCCCCCTTCCCGGCGCGCCCCATCCTGCCACCGCCAGACCCTCGCGCCTACCCTCACGAAACCCGCGTAAATAGGACTTCCTGCGCCCAAAATGACCCGCCCTTCACCGCTCTTACCCCCCTCCCGTCACCCAGAAAGTCTACTTTTCCATTACCCGCTCACGCCAACCTCCAACCCGAGCCAGCGGCCTGGCGGTCATGAATCGAGCCCTTCCCAGCATCTTGCTCGCCATCCTCTTTCTGGCGGTGGTCGCCGCCGGTCTGCTCCGGCGCGCGCGCCCGGAACGGACGGGTTCCCCCGCCCCAGCCGACGCCGCAGTGGCCGCCGATCAGCCGCTCGATCCCGCCACGACGCAGCGCCTCCTCGCGCTCGAAGCCGCGCGCCGGAACCTGGACCAAACCGTCTGGGCGCAGGAACTTCTCGCCGAAAAGCACGAGGCCGTCGTCATCCGACTCTGGGACCAACTGCGCCGCGACACCAATTCCCTGGCCGTTTTCGAAAGATTTCCCTTCGGCGAATTGCGCTGGGGAACGTGGAGCGAACCCGCGCTGCTCGAACACGGCATCGCCCGGCGCACCCTGGGCTCCCCGCACGCGCCCCTCAGCCACCCCGCCTTTCTCCAGCACTTGGCCGCTTGGCACGGCGAGGGGCTGCGCCTGGAACAATCGGAATGGCGGCTGGCCCGCTTCGCTCCGCACGCCGACGGCACGGCGGATACGACCTTCGCCATCACGTTGCACGCGGCGAACTCAAACCCGGCCGCTCGATCCATCCTGCGGGGAGAGTTGCACATTCGCTGGCGGCCGTCTGCCGACGGCACCGCCGAACCCTACCCCGAGCGCATCGACGCCACCGGCTTGGAGTGGCTGAGCCGTGCCGGCGAACGGCCCTTCCAGCACCGTCAGGCCGCCGACCTCACGCCGGACTCCATGGACGCCAACGCCTGGGGCCTCCACCTGCAGCTTTACGACCTCGATGGCGACGGACTCTCGGAAATCGTTCTGGCCCGGCGGAATCTGGTCTACTGGAACAAAGGCCGGGGCAGCTTCGATCCGAAGCCGCTCTTCGCCCGCCCCCTGCCCTCGGTGGACGCCGCGGTGATCGCCGACTTCAACGGCGACGGGTCTGCGGATTTTCTGGCGGCGGACTCGGACGGCCTGGCGCTCTTCGCCGGGGATGTGCAAGGGCGGTTTGCCAACGCTCCCCAAAGAAGCCAGTTCGCCCGGGAGCCGCTGGCGAATCCCTTCGTCCTCACCGCGGGGGACATCGATGCGGATGGCGATCTCGACCTCTGGCTCGCCCAGTACAAAGTGCCGTATCAAAAGGGGCAGATGCCCACGCCCTATTACGACGCCAACGACGGATACCCCGCGTACCTGCTGGTGAACGACGGCCGCGGCCACTTCCAGGACCGCACCGAAGCGGCCGGGCTGGCGGCCAACCGGTTCCGCCGCACCTACAGCAGCTCCTTCGCCGATCTGGACGACGATGGCGATCTGGACCTGGTCGTCGTCAGCGATTTCGCCGGCGCGGACATTTACCGGAACGACGGGCGGGGCCGGTTCACCGAAGCGCGCGGCCTGCTCGACGAGCCGCACGGCTTCGGCATGGCCCACACCTTCGGCGATTACGACGCCAATGGCCGGATCGACATGCTCATGATCGGCATGAACTCCTACGCCGCCGAACGGCTTGATGCTCTCGGCCTGGGCCGGCCGGAGTTTCCCGAACACCAGCGCTGGCGCGCCGCGATGGCCTTCGGAAACCGGCTGTTCTTCGGCGCCGGCGCGGCTTACCGGCAAACGCCGCTCGGCGGGCAAATCGCGCGCACCGGCTGGTCCTGGGGCGCGACCTCGGGCGATTTCGATAACGACGGCGACCAGGATGTCTACATCGTCAACGGCCATATCAGCGGCGAGACCGCGCGCGATTACGAGGCCCAGTTCTGGCGGCACGATCTCTACACCGGCACCTCCGCGGAGGATCCCGTGCTGGCGCTCCACTTCGGCGCGATGCAAACCCAGCACCTCGGCGTGGGCGAATCCCACGGCGGCTTCGAGAAAAACCGCCTCTTCCTCAACCAGGGCGGTCAAGGCTTCGTCGAAGCGGGCCACCTGATGGGCCTCGCGCTCGAGGAGGATTCCCGCTGCGCCGTGAGCGATGACCTCGACGGCGATGGCCGGCTCGATCTCCTCGCGACCACCTTCCAGACGCGTCCGCGCCTGCGGCAGGCCCTCCATCTCTTCCCGAATTTCACGCAGCAAACCGGCCACTGGATCGGCGTCCGGCTCCGCGAGTCGCGCCCCGGCTTTTCCCCCCTCGGCGCGAAAGTCATCCTCACCACCGCCACCAGCCGCCAAATCCGCGTCATCGTCGCAGGCGACTCCTACCGGTCCCAACACGCCCCCAACGCCCACTTCGGCCTCGGCACCGCCACCAATATCCAAACCCTCGAAATCCTCTGGCCCAACGGCCACCGCCAAACCCTCCCCAACCCCGCCATCGACCAATACCACTCCCTCCCCCCCGCCCCCCCTCCGCCCTGACCGCGCCATCGAAGGTGACCGCCGCGGATGAGTGCGCGCGGCCCGCCGAATATGCGCTGCCCCGCCCTCCGCAAACTCCAACGGAATTCCATAAATCACCCCATCCGCGCTCCGTCCGCCACGGTTCGCCGCTTGTCCAATCCTCCCCCCTCACGCTACCTTCTTCATGCTATGCCCGCTCAACCCGGCCAATCCTTCGACCTCTTCATCTCTTACGCCCGCGCCGATAATCAGCACGGCTGGATCACTGCCTTCGTCGCCGAACTCCTCGCCGAACACCGCCGCCTCAATCCCGGTCGCGAGCTCACCCCCTTCTTCGATCAGCATAGCATCACCACCGGTGCGGATTGGCAGCATTACCTCGCGCACGGTGTCGCAGGTTCCCGCCTCTTCCTTGCCTTTCTTTCTCCCAATTACCTCGCCAGCCCCTGGTGCCGCCGCGAATGGAACGCCTGGCTCGATGTCGAGATCTCCAAACACATCCTTACCCAGGGCGTCCGCCCGATCTACATCGTCGATGTCCCCGGCCTCGTCGGTCCCGGCCAACTCCCGGATGCCGAACTCGCCCGCGCCCTCGCGAAGCTCTTCCCGCCCAAGGACGAATCGCTCGAAGAATTCCTCGCCGCCACCGCCACGTTCATTCACCAGCTCCGCCGCCGCGACTTCTCCCACAGCCATCTCCCAGCCGCCTTCGCCGCCGGCCCGTCCTCGTTGCAGCAACTCCAGACGCGCTCTGTCCTCGCCACCCTCGCCCAGGACCTCGAACATCACTCCCAACGTGTTCTGCGTGCCGCCAAAAGCCCCAGCACTGTCCCCACCCTCAATCCCAAATTCTCCGGCCGCCGTGACGAACTCTTCCGCCTCCGCAAGGAACTCGTCGATAATCAAACTGGCGTCATCTCCGCCATTCACGGCCTCGGCGGCATGGGCAAGACCGATCTCGCCTTTACCTACGCTTGGGCCCATGCGAGCGATTATCCCGGCGGACGTTTCCTCATCCCCTGCGAGCGCAAACCCAGCCTGCGCGACGCCGCGCTCGTTCTCGGCGATTTCTTTCACGACCAGATCGCACCCGAAGAACGCTTCACCGCCGCCGCGCACTTCAAAGCCATTGCCCGCTGCCTGCGCCATCGCCTCGAACGCCACGGCCACGTCCTGCTATTGCTCGATAATGTCACCGATCCTGGGTGGCTTTCCGCCCCTCACAGCGATGATCTCACCGGCTTCGGCCCGACGCTCCATCTCCTCGCCACCACTCGCGAAGGGCCTCCCGCCGGCTCGCCGCCTCCTGGCACCTTCTGGCTGCCCCTCGGCCTTTTGCCCGCGCCCGATGCGCTCGACCTCCTCGAAAAGCATCGCCCCTTCGCCAGCGAACCGGAGCGTCAGGCCGCCCAGCGCATTGTCCAACGCTTGGGCGGCTACTCCATCACCATCGAGCTCGTCGCCGCCTGGCTCGCCGCTCATCCCGAAGTCTCCTGCGCCGGCTTCCTCCAACGCCTCGGCCTCGAAGAATTCGAAACCCTCGACGCCCTCTCCGAGGATCAGGACGCCAAACTGCGCCGCCATAACGACGAACGCCGCTTGGATGCCGTCCTCCGCCCCACGCTCGAAAGCCTCCAGCCCGACGAACGCCTCGCCCTCGAATACGCCGCTCTTCTGCCTCCCGATTCCATCGCGTGGGAATGGCTCGAAATCCTCGTCGGCGACCAATGCCCCGAAGTCGCCGCCGCCACTCAGCCGGGTCACGAAGACCGCTGGGCCGAGATCCGCCGCCGCCTCGTCGCCCTCAGTCTCCTCTCCGAATCCCGCCCCCCCGGGGAAATCGCCCGCATGCACCGCACTCTCCAGGCCGTCACCCTCCGCGAGTGCGCCCAGGATCCCGGCGTCATCCGCCGCCACATCATCGAGCACGCCCTTCGCCGCTGCGCCTCCCTCCAAAAACACTGGGCCGAAGAAGACGTCCGCTGGGAACTCGACCCCCTGACCGCCTGGGCGTACCTCCTGGTGGCGCAAGACCCCGCAGCCGGGGGCCTTCTCGAATCCAAGCTAGGACGATTTCTTTATGAAGTCGCCCGTTATGCCGAGGCCGAACCGCTCTTGGAACATTGCCTCGTTCTTGCAGAGCAGCGATACGGGCATGACCATTCAGAGGTAGGGATTGCACTCAGTTACGTTGCACTTCTGCTCGAGAAGACCGGGAGGCTCATCGAAGCGGAACCTCTAATGCGGAGGGCGTTGGCAATCTCCGAGGCGAGCTTTGGACCCAACGACCGAGACGTGGCAGCCGCGTCAAATAATCTCGCAGATTTATTGCTCCAAACAAATCGGCCAGATGAGGCCGAGCCTCTGCTCCGCAAAGCATTGCGGATCGACGAGGAGAGTTCCGGAACCAGTAGCCTTAAAGTGGCGATTCGGCTCAGCAGCTTGGCTGCCTTGCTGCACAGTTGCAACCGCTTAACAGAGGCGGAACCACTCATGAGACGAGCGCTTGAGATCGTCGAAAGCAATCTGGAACCCGAGAGCCCCGAAGTTGCTACGCTAGCCTGCAATCTGGCCGGTTTGATGCAAGGAATCAACCGACCGGAGGAAGCCGAGCCACTGGTGCGTCGCGCGCTCCGCATCAACGAGGCAGCTTTTGGCTCCAATCATCCAAATGTGGCGCACAACCTTCAAATTCTGGCGGCATTACTCCAGGCCAGAAATAGGCTGCTCGACACTGAGCCGCTACTGCGCCGTTCTCTTCGAATTCTGGAAGCGACCTACGGACATGAGCATCCTACTGTTGCAGCAGCGCTCAACAACCTAGCTCAGTTGCTGCAAAACTTGAATCAGTTTGCCGAGGCCGAACCTCTCGCACGACGAGCCTTGGCCATCGACGAGACGGCTCTGGGTGTGAAGCACCCGAATGTGGGAATCCGGATAAGTAATTTGGCGGGGCTACTGGAAAAGACTAACCGAAAAGCCGAGGCGGAGAAGCTGAGACTACAAGCACTGGCTATATTCCAAGGCGGGCTCGGTTCGATACACCCCAAGGTGTCATCAGAGCTCGGTCATCTGGCAAACTTGTTTTTGGCGAGCCAGCGCTTCAAGGATGCTGAAGCTTACATGCGCCGTGCCCTAACTATCGACGACGAAAGCTTCGGCCCAGGTCATCCCAATGTCGCCCTGCGACTCAATAACCTCGCCCAAATATTGCAAGCGATGAATCGACATGCCGAGGCTGAGCCTTTCATGCGGCGCACGGTGGAGGTGCTGCTAAAAGCCAGCCGAACGGCAGGCCGCCCTCACTCGAACCTAAATGTTGCCCTCAAAAACCTCTCAGCGCTCTTCATACACATGGGCGATACCCCGGCCCAAGCCCAAGCCAAAATCGCCGCCCTCGCCCACTCCCACGGCGTCTCCCTCGGCTGAACCTTTTCCTTCCACTTCCTCCCGCCCCATCCGCGAACTCCAACGGAGTTCCATCCTTCAGCCTGGGGTTGCCCCGTCTTCGGGGCTTTCCATGATCAGTCTTGTAAACCGTTGATAATCAACGCCAATTGTTGTCTGATCATGGGCGGTAAGCAGGTCGAAAAGGAACAGGGAACTACCCCAGGTCGCTCCCCAACAAATTCCCTACCTCGAAGAGGTTGAATCAAAGCCCGACGAGGGGGCCGCGCCGATGTTGCTGAGGAGGGAGGCGCCGGTATCGAAGTTGGGTGGATATGGAGGCGGAGGGTGCGATCGGAAGTGGCGGGCAGGGGGACGCGAGGCTAACACAGAGTAAGGTGCCCCAAGGATTGGGGTGCTTTGCGCCGATGAACTGGGGCACTTGGGGGGGCCGAATTGGACTAAAAAACGGGTTTGGATCGAAATTCGGCTTGTTGTTGATAATCAACGTTTTGAAAAAATGGTTCATTGGTAGGACACTGAAGGCACAGAGAACACCGAGAAAAGGCGGGAAGGGAAGAAGTAGGGGGGCGCGTTCTCGGAAAGGACGGAAAGTTGTGACCGCCAGTTTCGATCACACCCGGAGGCGGAGGCTGGGTTGACCGAGCCGGGGCGGGCTCATAGATTGGGTTATCATGAAGTCGCTGGAGTTGGAGTTGCCGGATCAGGTGGCGGCGGAGCTGGATGGGATGGTGCGGGCGGGTCTATATCTCAACACGCAAGAAGCCATCCGCCAGGCGCTCCGGGAATGGCTGCGCCAGCACGCCAGCGCCATGGCCGAGCAGCATCAACGCGAGGATATCGCCTGGGCGGCGAAGCCAGGCGTGGCCCAGTGAAGCCCGGCGCGATCGTCTGCGATACGGGGCCGATCCTTCATTTGCATGAAGCCGGCGTCCTGGACGTGTTGCCCCGTTTCGGTGGCGTCCAGATTCCCCGGGCCGTAGAAGCCGAGGCGGTTCGATGGCTGCCCGGTTGGCCCGCCGGGAAACCCGGTTGGATTCGCACGATTCAGTTGGAAGGGCCGCCGGCCAGCCAGGCGGCATCGTGGATTTCGGCTGGGCTGCTGCATCGAGGCGAAGCCGAGGCCCTGGCCTTGGCTCTCCAACTCAAGGCGGGATCTGTTCCACGGCGGATCGAGCCTCGGCTTGTTGCGGGGCCGTGAGGCGCTCCTCCTCACCCAAAAGATCAACGCTGCTCTCTTCCTGGCTTCCAGACGGCCATCCACTCGGACCTTGAGGGCCGCCCAACTCCGAATTATCCATAGGCCATGACGACTGCCACAGAAGAGCTTCTGCGGACTTGCGAGGCCCTTCCCCCTGAAAAACAGGTCGAAGTCGCGGATTTCGCCCGCTTCTTGCTGGCTGGACTTGAGGATGAACGGTGGGAAAAGCTCATCGCCGCCGAGACCCGCCGCCCGCGACTCGAAGCCTTCCTCCGTGAATCCGCCGCCGAAGCCAGCGCTCCCCTGGAAATTGACCGGCTGTGAAATCTTTCACCCGTCCGTCCTTCTGGCGCGCTTACCAGAACCTCGACGCGCGCAGTCGGGAAGCGGCCCGCCGGGCCTACCGTCTGTTTATGCAGAACCCAGGCCACCCATCCCTCCGCTTCAAGAAACTGGGCGGCTATGAGGAGGTTTGGTCGGTTCGGATCAATGAGCGCTACCGCGCTGTGGGCGAACGCCGCGGCGATTCTATGACGTGGGTCTGGATCGGCACCCACAACGAGTTCGACAACCTGTTCGGATAGCCGTCCGGGGCGACAACCCCAACCACGCCCAAGCTTACGGCGTGCCCCTCGCCAGGGCGTCCTCCGCCTGCGCCGCCAGGAAATCCAGCTTGCCCGCGCCCGCGTCCCGCTCCAATTGCTCATCCCAATTCGCCGCCTCCCGTTCGAGCACCACCTTGGCCAGATAGGTGACTTCGTCCGGTTTCAGGCTTTTGATCGCATGCTCGATTTCCGCCAGCGTGCTCATGGCGTCAGCCTAATCCCGTCCCTCCCCGCCCTCAAGTCCAGCCTTGCACGGGGCGGTGAGGCGCTGAAAAGCCCGGTCGAACGACGGCAGGCGGTAGATCATGCCCAGGGCTTGAGCGCGCCTTTGGCTCGCAATCGTGCCGCGCGGGCGCGAAGCCCGGGCCGAACGCTCCACCTCCTGCGCGGTGACCTTGTATTCCTCAAACGGCGAAGCGGCCTTCCCGGCAAGCCACGGTGCGAGACATGCCGCTCGCCGCCTTCAACAACTACCTCCACCTCGTCACCCAAATGGGCGACACCCCGCCCAAGCCCAAGCCAAAATCGCCGCCCTCGCCCAACCCTGCGGCCTCTCCCTCGGCTGATCCTTCCATCCCTCGCTCCGTCCGCCCGTCTTCCCTATCCGCGCTATCCGCGCTATCCGCGGTCTTCCTCTCGCCGCCCTTGCCGTCCCCCCCTTCGCGCATCGCTTCGTACTTGATCTCACGCGACTTACGCCAATAAGTCGACATTTCATAAACCTCTATTTGAATAAATATGCCTGCCATGCGATATTCCAACCATGAACAATCGAAATGTTGACTACCGCCCGCCGCCCGAGCCCACCGCCATCCTCTCCATGCCCCAATCCGCTTGCCAAATCTCTGCCCCATCGCACTCCACAACCTGGCTGCCATCGCCAACCTGTCAACATTTCAACACGCCTCTCCCGCCCGCCAATCCTCCAACCGACCCCTCTCAGACCCGCGTAAATTGTGTTTCGTGGGGCCAAAAATGGCCGCTCTCGCTGATTCCAATCCAGACATCGGTATACTTTTTCTACTCAATCGATCATCCGTTGGGACCACATGCCGAATTCCCCAACCAAACTGTTCCCGGCGGCTTCCACCCTCGCCGGCCTTGGCAACCGGAGTGTCCCGAGGCAGACTAAGGCCATGCCACCCGAGATTTGCCCGGCGTGCGGTACCGAGGTCCCTCCGCGGGCGAAAGCCTGCCCGGAGTGCGGCTCGGACGAATCCACGGGCTGGTCCGAGAAAGCCCACGCCGACGGCCTGGGCCTGCCGGACGAGTCGTTCAATTACAATGAGTTCGTCGAGCGGGAGTTCCGCCCCGCCCGCCGCCAGCCGGTCCGGCCCTGGTACTGGACGGCCACCGCCGTGCTGCTGCTGGCCCTGATGGTGGGCATGATCGTCCGCACCTTCTTCCGCTGACGGCCGATTCGAAAAATCCGGCGGATTTATAATCCGCTTCCGGTTGCACGGTCGGAGGATTTCGCGCACGTTCCACCCATGATGGAAACGATGCTGAGCATGATTATCCCGGATATGGGATACATGCTGTATGTCTTTATTCCGGGCCTGTTGCTGGGCCTGTATGCCAAGACCAAGCTCACCTCGACCTACAACCGCTACTTGCAGGTGAGCCTGGCGTCCGGCGTGAGCGGCGCCGAAGCGGCCCGCACCATTCTGAACCGCGCCGGCCTGCACGAAGTGCCCGTCAACATGGTGCATGGCCACCTGACGGATCATTACGATCCGATGAAACGCGCCCTCTTCCTCTCGGAGGAGAACTTTCACGGGCGGAGCATCTCCGCCGTGGGCGTCGCCGCGCACGAGGCGGGCCATGCCCTGCAGCATCAGGCCGCCTACGCGCCGCTCCATGCCCGCATGGCGCTGGTGCCGGTCACCAATATCGCCAGCGGCGCGGTCTACCTCACGCTCATGGCCGGCCTGATTATGAACATCTCCGGCCTGCTGCTCGCGGCGGTGATCGCCTTCGGCATCATCTTCGCGTTCCAGTTGATCACGCTGCCGGTGGAGTACGATGCCAGCCGCCGCGCCAAGGAACGGCTGCTCGGTGTGGGGCTCGTCCAGCGGGATGAAGCCGCCGCCGTGGGCAAGGTCTTGAACGCCGCCGCCCTCACCTACGTCGCCGCGATGGTCTCCTCGCTGCTCACGCTGCTGTATTACATCAGCATCTTCCGCGGCAACAATCGGAACTAACCCGGTCCGGCAGCCGAACGAACGAACAAACCGGCGTGGTGCCCTCGTGCGCCCGCCGGTTGGCGCATTTCGCTTCCCCGTCGCCTTGCCAATGCCGGCTCCCCTCCCCTACTCTCGCCGCATGCCAGGAGCTGACAACCGCCGGACGGGGAGGACGCAGGATTGAAGCGCAGTCCGAAAACGGGAGCCCATCCCGATCCCGACGCCCCGGAGCCGCCCTCCACCCTGCCGCCCGCCGACGAACCGACCGTCCCGGACGCAGCCGAGCCTGAAATCGAGCCCAGCCCGGAAGAATTGCAGGCCGAAGAAGCGGCCGTGGCCCCCGCGCCGGCGGCCGCCAAGCGGGAAGACGACCCTCCCCCGCGCACCGGGCGGGAAGGCTCGAGCTCCGAAAACGGCATCCGCCTGTATCTGCGGGAAATCGGCCAGGTGAAGCTGCTCACCCCCGCCGAGGAAGTGGAGCTGGCCGCGCTCGTCAAGCAGGGCGATCGACAGGCCCGGGAGCTGATGATCAAGGCCAACTTGCGCCTCGTCGTCAAAATCGCCCGCGATTACGAAGGGCTTGGCCTGCCGCTGCTGGACCTCATCAATGAAGGCAACATCGGCCTGATGAAGGCGGTCGAACGTTTCGATCCGGCCAAAGGCGGAAAACTTTCGACCTACGGTTCCTGGTGGATCAAGCAGGCCATCAAACGCGCGCTCGCCAACCAATCCAAGACCATTCGCCTGCCCGTCCATCTGGTCGACAAAATCACCCGCATGCGCCGCGTGGCAACCCGGCTGATGGAAGAGCTTGGCCGGGAACCGACCGACGAGGAATTGGCCGAAGAGCTCGGTCTGTCGGCCGCGCGCGTGGCACAGCTTCGCACCGCCGCGATCCGGCCCGCCTCGCTCGATGCGCCGATTGGCGATGACGAATCCAGCAATTTCGGCGACCTGGTGCGGGACGAGAACGCCGCCACGCCCTACGAGGAGCTGGAGGATAAAACCCTGCTCCGCATGCTCGACGAAATGGTCACCACCCTCCCCGAGCGCGAAGCGGCGATCCTGCGCTACCGGTTCGGCCTGGATGGCGGCTCCGAGAAAACCCTGGACGAAGTCGGCGAGCGCTTCGCCGTCACCCGGGAACGCGTCCGCCAGATTCAGAACATCGCCCTGCTCAAGCTCCGCAAGATGATCGAGAAATTCGAGCGGGTCCAGAAGTAGAGTGGCCGGCCCATCGAGCGCAATCTCCCGAAGAAAATTCTTCCGCACCATGCCGCAGCCTCGGTAGGATAAAGGCATGTCCAAAAAGATTTGCCTGGGATTGGTGGCGGCCGTGTGGGCGGGCGCATTCGCGGGTTGCGCGACGCCGGAACGCGGCAGCGCGGTGCGCATTCAGGCCGCGCCGGGCAAGCTCAGCGTCCAGCTCGCGGAAAAACCATTCACTGAATATGTCTACGAAGGCGCCTCGCGGCCGTACCTGTACCCGATCCTCGACCCGGACGGCGCGCGGATGACGCGGCACTGGCCGCAGGAGGAGTTTCCGAACGAGGAGAAGGACCATCCGCACCACCGCAGCCTGTGGTGGGCGCACGGGGCCATGAATGGAGTCGATTTTTGGTCGGAATCGCCCACAGCAGGCCGCATTCGCCAAACGAGCTACGTCGTCGCCCATCGCGGTTCCGCGAGAATACTCCGGGCGAACAATGAGTACGTGGCCAGGGACGGACGCGTGATTTGCACCGACGAACGCCAGCTCACTTTTAGCGAGAAGGGCAACGTCCGGATCATCGATTTCGACATCCGGTTACATGCCTCGAACGGCGACCTGAAATTCGGCGATACCAAGGAAGGCACGATGGCGATCCGCCTGGCGGAAACGATGCGCCTCAAAGGGAAGGTCGGCCAAGGGCACATCGTGAACAGCGAGGGAGTGCGCGACGGAGCCACCTGGGGCAAGCGGGCGAAATGGGTGGATTACCACGGCCCGGTCGATGGAAGAACGGTGGGAGTCGCGATCTTCGACCACCCTTCGAACCCGCGCCATCCCACTTGGTGGCATGTGCGGGACTACGGGTTGTTCGCCGCCAATCCGTTCGGCATCCATGATTTCGAAAAACAACCCGCAGGCGCCGGAGATTTGACGGTGCCGGCTGGACAATCGATTCGCTTCCGGTATCGTTTTTACTTCCACACTGGAGACGAGAAACAGGGCGGCGTGGCCGAAGCTTACGAAAAGTACGTTCAGAATCCCGAATGAAATTATGAACAAAACCATCACAAGACGTCGGTTCATTTACGGAAGCGCCACCGGGGCGGTGGTGGGCGCGTTGTCCGCGCGCTCCTGGTCGCAGGTGCAGGGATCGAATGGGGACATCCGGCATGCGGTGATCGGGTTTAAAGGTCGGGGCGAAGATCACATCAGCGGCATGCAAAAAACGCCCGGGGTGCGGCTGGCGGCGGTGTGCGATGCCGACACCGCGGTGATCGACAAATCGGTGGCGCGCTTTCAGAAGGATGGACTGGCGGTCCAGACCTACGTGGACATGCGCAAGATGCTCGAAAGCAAGGAAATCGACACCATCTCGATCGCGACGCCGAACCACTGGCATTCCCTGGGCGCCATCTGGGCGATTCAGGCGGGCAAGGATGTCTATCTGGAAAAGCCGGTGTCCCACAACGTTTGGGAGGGCCGAAAAGTCGTGGAAGCCGCGCGGAAGTACCAGAAGATCGTGCAGACCGGCACGCAATCCCGCAGCAACCCGGGCCTCCGCGAGGCCGTGGAGTTCATCCGCGCCGGCAAACTCGGCAAGATCAAGCTGGTGCGCGGGCTGTGCTACAAGCGCCGGGCCAGCATTGGAAAGGTCGACGGGCCGCAGCCGATCCCGCCGACCGTGGATTACGATTTATGGTGCGGGCCCGCGCCGCTGGAGCCGCTGATGCGGAAGAATCTGCATTACGACTGGCACTGGGTGTGGCCCACCGGCAATGGCGACCTCGGGAACCAGGGAATTCACCAAATGGATATCGCCCGGTGGATTCTCGGGGAACCCGCGCTCTCGCCGGCGGTGCTGAGCGTGGGCGGGCGCTTCGGCTACGTGGACGACGGCACGACCCCGAACACGCAGATCGTGCTGCATAGTTACCCGGCGGCTCCGCTGATTTTCGAGGTGCGGGGCTTGCCGCACAGCCAGCAGGTCGAGAAGATGGACAACTACCGCGGCGCGGGTGTCGGCGTGATTGTGGATTGCGAAGACGGCTACGTGGTCATCCCCAGCTACGACAGCGCGACCGTCTACAATAAAGCCGGAGAGCAGGTGCGGAAATTCAGCGGCAATGCAAGCCACTATGCGAATTTCGTGAATGCCGTGCGCAGCCGCAAATATCAGGATTTGAACGCCGACATCGTGGAAGGGCACCTTTCCAGCGCGCTCTGCCACACCGGGAATATTTCCTACCGGCTGGGCCAGAGCCGCTCGCCCGACGAGGTGCGGGAATCGCTCAAGGACGACCCAGCCATGGCCGAGTCCTTCGCGCGCATGGCGGAGCATCTCGTCCAGAACAACGGCGTGGATTTGACCAAGACTCCATTAAAGCTGGGCGTTCATTTGAAGATGAATCCCGAAACCGAGCGCTTCATCGGGCACGAAGCGGCGAATGAAATGCTGACGCGGCGATACCGGGAGCCGTACGTGGTGCCGAATCGCGTCTAAGCCGAGCCATGAACTCTCTCTTCGCGTGGACGTGCGGGGCGGTCGCCACGATGGCTTGCGGCTGGGCGGCGGACGTTCCGGCCGATTATCGCCTGGTTTATGAGCAATCGTTCCGGGCGGGAGAATCCCTCCGGGACTTTGCGATGACGGACCCCGCCGCCTGGAAGTGGGGTTCCGGGACGGAAGGTGGAGCTTTGGAACTGGCCAGCCAAAGCAAGTACGCCCCGACCCATCGCTCGCCTTTTAACATCGCCCTGATCGCCGGGAAGCATTTCGGCGATTTCGTGCTGGAGGCCGATGTCGTGCAAACCGGCAAGGAGTACGGGCACCGCGACATGTGTTTCTTTTTCGGGTTTCAGGATCCGGATCGCTTCTACTACGCGCATCTGGCCACCAAGACCGACGATCACGCGCACAACATCTTCATCGTGAACCAGAAACCGCGCACCAAGGTTTCCGCCACGACGACGCCCGGGGTGAATTGGGGATTGGAGATCTGGCACAAGGTGCGCGTCGAGCGAACCCTGGCCGACGGCACGATCAAGGTCTACTTCGACGATCTGAAGACGCCGGTGATGACCGCGACCGACACGACCTTCGGGGCGGGCTTCATCGGCTTCGGCTCGTTCGACGACACCGGCAAGGTCGACAATGTGCGCGTCTGGAGTCCGGCTTCGCCGGCGGCTGCGGCAACACCGGTCTTTTCCAAGCCCAGTCCTCCCGCCGCCAAAAGCGAAGCGCCCTCTCAGCCGAAGCCGTGAGGGCGCTCCCCGAACTTAACCGATAGATCTTACGAATTCCCGCCCGGCGGCTTGTCGAAGAAAATGCCGCTGACGACGGCCTTATCCCCATCGCCCTTCTTGAAGCGAACGCCGACCTTGCCTTTGACATCGAAGATGAGATAGGCCCCTTTGCTGAACTGGCTTAACTGACCGGTCGAAAGCGTCGCGCCGGTCGCCAGGTCGAAGATTTCCACCCGTTGGAGGAGGCTGCGCTGCTCGAAGTCGAAGCAGTAGAACGCGACACGGTGGATCGCGCTGTCGTCGAAGGCCAGTTTCACCGTGAACGACTCCGGGGCGTACCAAGCGCCAGCGATTCGTTCGTGGGTCTTCACCGTTTTGCGCAGCGAGGAGGTGTTGGCCGATGGGCTTTCCCAGAGGACCCAGGATTTCCCGGTCGAGGAGACGACGAGATTCGTTGGGTAGATCGAGCCGTCGCCGAGCACCATGTAGCCGTCCGTGCCGTAGTTGGTGCGCCACTCGCCGAGAGTCGAGCGGTCGACCCCCACATAAGCCGCAGCCGAGGCGCCGGCGAAGCGGGCAAGAGACAAGGTCGGCGCGGTGGCATTGGCGGCGGCGGTGACCGTGATCGGAGCGTAAACTTCCAGTTCGAGGCCGTTTGCGTTGCGGGCTGCAACCCACACGGAGTAGGTCGTGCCGGCGACCAGATTGGTCAGGGTATGCGAATTGGTCGTTCCCAGGGTGAACTTATTGGTCGGCCCGCCCGCCTGCGCCGAGTAAACATTGTAACCATCGAGATTCGGAACGGTGCTGCCATCCCAATTCAAGACCACGTTCGGAGTCAGCGATTTACTCTCGAAAGTGTCGAAGAAAAGGCCGCTGACCACGGCGCTGGCGCCCACCTCCCGGCGGAACTTGACCCCGACCTTGCCGCGGACATCGAAGCGGACATACGCACCCTTGGTGAAGTTGGACAGGTAGTACGAGGTGAGGATGGAACCCGTATCCAGGTTGAAAATATCGATATACTGCTTGAGCCCTTTGTTCTCGTAATCGAGGCAGTAGAGCGCCAGCCGATGGATCTTGGTGTCGGTGAAGGGCAGTTTCACCACGAAGCTCTCATTGGCATACCAGGCACTCGCGATCCGTTCCGTGGCTTTTACCGACTTTTGCAGCGCCGAAGTGTTGGCCGTGGGATTCTCCCACGAAACATACGACTTGCCGGTCGCCGAAACCACCAGGTTGGAGGGATAAACCGAGCCATCCCCGAGCACCATATATCCGTCCAGACCAAACTTCCCTTTCCACGAACCAAGCGTGGTCCGGTCGATCGTCACGTAGCTGGCGCTGGTGGTGGGAGTCGGATTGATGATCGACCCAGAGGTGTTGGTAGGATTCGTCGGCGTTGGGTTGATTACCGACAGATTGACCGGCCCCTGCAGGAAGACGGCCGGCGTCGGTCCCGTGGCCGAAACCGGCACGGTCATCGTATTATACCGTTCCTTTTCCACGCCGAGGAGGTCGTAAACCGCCACATACATGGCGCACGATTTTCCGGCGATGACATCTCCGATCACCCAGTTGGTCCGGGAACTGGCCGGGATGCCGTAGTAGGCTCCGCCGGCAATCGAGTAGAACAATCGATAACTCGCGGCGCTCGGAAGGGTCGACTTGCTCCAACTCACTTGCACCTGCGTCGGGAGCAGAACCACCGGGGTCGTCGGGCCATTCGTAGCCACCGTCCGGCTGGCCGAGAGATACCGCTCGACTTCCGCGCCGGTGGTATCGTGGGTGCTGACATAAAAATTATAGGTCTGGTCGCCGGAGATATTGGCCAGGGTCCAGTTGGTTTGCGTTCCCATCAGCACCTTCGAATAGGCTCCGCCTTCCGGAGCGTAATAAAGCTTGTAGCCGGCGAGGTTGGTCACCGTCGTCGGCGGCCAGCTAATCTTGATGCTGGAGAGTTCTGAAAAGACCACGGCCGGACAAGGAGCGCTCTCCATCCCCAAATAATTGTAGGCCGTGACATAAAACTCGTAGGTGCCGCCGGCGAGAAGATCGTTGACGTTCCAGGAGGTCGTCAAACCCACATCCACCACCTTCGGCGTGGAGGCGGGCAAGCCATAATAAAGGCGATAACCGGTGATACCCGGGCTGGGGCTGGGGCTCCAGTTGACCACCGCACCCTGGGCCGACGCGACCAGCAGGCCGGCGAGGACGGCGAACATCACCCGACCAGGCCGGACTTTCTTTTGAAACGAAGCAATTATCTTTTGCACCATGCCATCCCTCTAGCAGGCGCGATACCACTTGCCGAAATCCGCAAAGGTGAGGACTTTTCGCGACAAATTCGCGCGTTTCATCTCCGATTCCGCGAATTGCTTCGCGGGGGTGCGAACGCTGCCGCCAATCGATTAACCTTTCCGCGACACAAGACGCCGATGCGAAATGGATTCCGAGAGGTTCTCCGGATCAAATGCTTCGCGGACCGGAAGACCGGATTTCCTTCCTTGAAATGCTCTATTTCACGAATGTCCCACGCCGCGTTCGGGAACGGGCCGCTCCTGCCCAAACAGGGCGGCTGGGGAGTGGCTTCCCGATTGGGGCCGATCCAACGCCAAGACCCAGCCCAGCGTCGCCCGCCCCTCACATGCGAATCTCGGCGGCCAGCTCCTGGCGGAGTTGGGCCACAAGCTTCTCGTGGGCGGCGTTGACTTCGGCCTCGGTGAGGGTGCGGTCGGCGCCGCGATAGGTAAAGGCGCAGGCGATGCTCTTGCGGCCGGGAGCGACCCCGGCGCCGCGATAGACATCGAAGAGTTCGAAGCTCTCGAGGTTGGCAGCCTTGGCCTGGCGGACGGTGGTTTGGAGACGGTCGTAGCCAACCTCCTCGGCGACGAGCATGGCGACATCCCGGCGAACGGCGGGGAAAGCCGCAAGTGGCTTGAAGGAGCGCGCAGACTGGCTGCGGGCGAGAAGGAGATCGAGGCTCAGTTCAGCGGCGTAAACGGCATCGCGCAAATCGAGCCGGCGGGCGAGCATGGGGTTGATGAGCCCGGCTTCGCCGAGACTGGCCTTGCCGAGGGCAATGCCCGCGCTCTCGACGAACAGGCCGGATTGGCCCGAGTTCTTCTGCCATTGGATGCCCCGCAGACCGAGCTGATCGAACAGTTGCTCAATCACGCCTTTCAGATCATAGGCATCGACCTTCGCGTCGCGCTCTGCCCCCGACCAAAAGGGCACGGCACGGAGTCCGGTCAAGGCGAACGCGACGCGCCATTCTTCGCGGGTTTTGTCGCCATCCTTGAGGAAGACGCGGCCGATCTCGAAGAGGCGGACATCGCCGACTTGATGCCGGGCGTTGTGGCTGAGGGAATCGAGCAGGCCGGGCAGCAGGCTGGGACGCAGGACGTTCATGTCGCTGCTGAGCGGATTCTCGAGTCGAACGGCGTCGCTCGCCGCGGCGGAGTCGGAAATGAGGGTTTGCCCCTGCGCTTCGAAGAGGCCGCTCGCGACGAGGGCGCGGCGGACGGCGGCGTGTCGATCGAACGTAGCATCAAATTCGTTCGCGCCGCGGATGCCCCGCGGAGCGGTGGCGGGCAATTTATCGACGCCGTAGAGCCGGGCGATTTCCTCGATCAGATCGACTTCGCGTTTGAGGTCGACGCGGAAGGTGGGGATTTCGGCCACGATCTCGCCTTCGCCCGCGCCTTGGGCCGCGAGGCCGAGGCGATCGAGATATTCCTTTTGTTGCGCGGCGGGGATTTCGACGCCGAGCAGTTCGCCCGTCTTGCGCGTGCGCAGCGGTATTTTCTTGAGCGGCTGCTTGCCGGGATAGGCATCGACCGAACCGGCCAAGACTTCGCCACCGGCCAATTGCTGAATCAACGCGGCGGCGCGCCGGCTGGCCCAGTCGCAAATCTCGACATCGGCTCCGCGCTCGAAGCGGTACGAGGCATCGGTGCGCAGATCGAGCTTCTTCGACGTGGCGCGAATGTTCTGCGGCTTGAAGGTGGCGCTTTCGATGAGGACATCGTGCGTTTGCTCGTTGATCTCGGTGTGGAGCCCGCCCATGACGCCGGCGAGGGCGATGCCGCGCTGGCGGTCGGCGATGAGCAGCATCTCCGCCGTGAGCGTACGCTCCTGGCCATCGAGCGTAGTGAATTTCTCCCCTTCGACAGCCCGCCGAACGACCACGGTGCGAAGGCCATCCGCCTCGGCCCCGAGCAGGTGCAGATCGAACGCGTGCAACGGCTGGCCGACCTCCATGAGGACATAATTGGTGACATCCACGACATTGTTAATGCTGCGAATACCCGTCTGCTCCAAGCGGCTCTTCAGCCAATCCGGGCTCGGCCCCACGCGTACACCCTTGACGACGCGCGCGACGTAGCGGGGGCAGAGGTCCGCTTCGCCAATCTCGACACGCACTAAACTCTCCGCCTTCTGCTCGATGACGCGCTCCGTGATCTCCGGCAGGCGCAGCGGGTTGCCAGTCAGTGCGCTGATCTCGCGCGCAATGCCGATGACGCTATTCAGATCGGGACGATTCGGCGTGACCTCGAGATCGTAAATCACATCGCCGCCGGATCGACCCAAGTGTTCGGCGAACGGCTGACCGACTTTCGCTTCGGGCGGGAGGATCAAAAGGCCATCGGAATCCTTGCCCAGGCCCAGTTCATCCGCGGAGCAAAGCATGCCCTGCGATTCCACACCACGCATCTTGCTGGCCTTGATGGTGAAGGGCGGCGCGCCCGCCGGCGTGGGGAGCGTGCAGCCGGGCAACGCGAGGGGAACCTTGTCGCCGACGGCGAAATTCTTCGCGCCGCAGACGATCTGCCGCTCGCCCTTGCCATCGGCGACTTTGCAGACGGAGAGGCGCTCGGCATTCGGATGCTGCACGAACGAAACGATCTGCGCGACGACCACATTCTCGAACTCACCGGATTGCTTCACAACGCCCTCGACCTCGAGGCCGAGCATGGTGAGGCGCTCGGCCAATTCTTCGGGCGACCAATCGAAAGAGACGTACTCCTTGAGCCAGTTCAGCGTTGTTTTCATCAGTTAGAGCTTGGAGCAAAGCGGGATCAGCAAATCGAAGTGGTTGTCGCAGTGCTCGACAGCGATGCCATGGGCGGCAGCGCAAGCCACGATAGCAACATCCGTAACGGGAACTGTAATGCCCTTCGTTCTGCAAAGCCGCGCGAGCTTAAACGTTTTGACCCAAACGTCAGCGGACATTGGCAGCATTTCGACCTCGTTTTCCAATTGAGCTAATTCCCGTTTTTCGTGCGCGCCCCGCGCCCCCATCCAAAGTTCCGCCAGGACCATGCCGCACCAAACAGCGTCACCGCTCAGCAAGGCATCTTGCACCCGCTCGCACCCCGCCGAATTCGTTCCCCGCAGCAACTCGACCCAGCTTGAAGTATCGACCAGGATCACTTCAGCTTTTCCCACTTCTCGTCTTCACGCATCAGTTTCAAGTCATCTTGAGTCATGAAGTCCTTAAAGGTTCCCCGGATCCGTTTGACCAAGGCTTCCATCCGATGGCGTTTGTTGTAATAGCGCAGCGCGGTCAAAACCGCTTCTCGCTTCGTGGGGGCTTTGGAAAAGGCCAGAGTTTCACGAAGCTCCTTTTCAGGAATATCCAAACTCGTTTTCAATACCCTACAATATGCACAAATAGATTCCGATTCAAAGGGCAATCGATATCGCAGGTTCAGGGATCAGAACTGCCGGAGGAACCGCAAATCGTTCTGATAAAAAAGGCGGATGTCGTTGATTTCGTACCGGATCATCGCAATCCGCTCGATCCCAAAGCCGAAAGCCCAGCCGCTCCACACTTCCGGATCGTACTTCACCGTCTCGAACACCTTCGGATGCACCATGCCGCACCCGGCGATCTCGAGCCAATCCTTGCCCATCTTCCGCGTCAACGCGCTGGCGAAATCGATCTCGAAGCTCGGTTCGGTATACGAAAAATAGTGCGGCCGGAAGCGCAGCTTCACTTCGCTGCCGAGCAGTTCCTTGAAGACGAACTCCACCGTCCCTTTCAAGTCGCCGACGGTCACGCCCTTGTCGACATACAAGCCCTCGATCTGGTGGAACGTCGGGTTGTGCGTCGCATCCGCATTGTCCCGGCGATACACCCGCCCAGGCACGATGATCCGCACGGGCGGCGCCTGCTTCTCCATCACCCGGATCTGCACCGACGACGTGTGCGTGCGCAAAAGAGGCCGCCCGGCCGAGCCGACGTAAAACGTGTCCTGGCTGTCCCGCGCCGGATGATCGGCCGGCGTGTTCAGCGCGTCGAAGCAATGGTACTCGTCTTCGATCTCCGGCCCATCCGCCACCACAAACCCGATCTTCCGGAAAATCCGGACAATATCCTCCGTCACCTGCGTGAGCGGATGCAACCGCCCGAGCGGCGTGCGCCGGCCCGGCAGGCTGAAATCGATCGGCTCCTTCGGCAAGGCCGCCCTCAGCTCCAATTCGGATCGCCGCGCCGCCAGCGCGCCTTCCAGCTCCACCTTCACCAGGTTGATCTGTTTCCCCGCCGCCGGGCGCTCCTCCTTCGGCAGCGTGCCGAGCTGCTTCAGCAACCCCGTGAAGCGGCCGTTCGCGCCCAGGAACCTGGCTTTGCTCTGCTCCAACTGCGCCAGTTCGCCCGCCGCCGCGAAATCCGCCAGCGCCGCCGCCTTCAATGGCTCGAGTTCCTCGAGTAGTGCCATAATCGCTTCCTCAAAAACTAAAGCGGGCGGCCCCGAGAAGAGGCCGCCCGCCGATAAAACCCGTTCGATCCGCGCCGAATTAAGCGGCGGCCAGCCGGGCGGACTTGGTCTTCAGAGCCCCCTGGGCGATCTTCACCAATTCCGCAAACGCCGCGCTATCCGTCGCGGCGATCTCCGACAGCGCCTTCCGGTCCAGCGTCACCTTGGCTTCCTTGACACCCTCCATGAAGCGGCTGTAGGTCAAACCCGCGGCCCGGGCCGCGGCATTGATCCGGATCTGCCAGAGATAACGGAACGTCCGCTTCTTCACTTTCCGGTCGCGATAGGCATACTGCCGGCCGTGATCCAGCGCATCGGCGGCGTACCGGTACAGTTTCGAGCGGCGCATCCGGAAGCCCTTGGCGGCTTTAATCGTCCGGATGCGGCGTTTACGGCTGGCGGGTGCGTTTGTGACTCTCATGGGCGGTCGGCGTTAATGGCTGAACGGTAAATTCTGGGTGATCCGGTACACATCGGTTTTATCCACCTGCACCGAGCCGTTGAGCGACCGGCGGCGGTCCGGGCTCTTCCCCTGCAGCAAATGGCGGCGTCCGGCGCGCGAGCGCATCACTTTGCCGCTGGCGGTGATTTTGAACCGCTTGGCCACGGCCTTGCGTGTTTTAACTCCCTTTGGGCGTCGCATACTTACAAATCTCCAGTCCTAAAAATGAGCGCGCAAAGTAAGCCCCCCTCCCCCTCCCTGCAAGTGGTATTTGCGGAATTTTTTGTGTTCCCAGCGTTGCCAACCCCTCCACATGGGAGCGATCGCGTTCACGGAACTTTGCGCTTCGGCAAATTTTCGACGCCCCCGTGATGGATTTTGGGTTCGGATTCCGCTTATTCGGGTATATGAGTGCCAACCAGACCGCGATGGACGCCAACCTGCAACACGAACTCGAACTGTTCGGCCAGGCCCTCCAGCTCACCGACCCGGCCGCCCGCGCCGCGTTTCTCGACCGGGCTTGTGGCGCCAACCCCTCTCTCCGCCAGCGCCTCGAGGCCCTGCTCAAAGCGCATTTGGAAGCGGGCACGTTCCTCGGTGCGCCCCCCACCGGTGTCCGCACCCTGCTCGATCCCCCGGACACCGAGCGGCTCACCGAGCAACCCGGCGACCGCATCGGCCGCTACAAGCTCCTCCAACAGATCGGCGAGGGCGGTTGCGGCATCGTCTACATGGCCGAGCAGGAGGAGCCCGTCCGCCGCCGCGTCGCCCTCAAGGTCATCAAGCTCGGCATGGACACCAAGTCCGTCATCGCCCGTTTCGAAGCCGAGCGCCAGGCCCTGGCCCTCATGGACCATCCGAACATCGCCAAGGTCCTCGACGCAGGCGCCACCGACTCCGGACGACCCTACTTCGTCATGGAACTCGTCCGCGGCGTCCGCCTCACCGACTACTGCGACGAGGCCAAGCTGCCCATGCCCGAACGCCTCCAGCTCTTCATCCAGGTTTGCCAGGCCATCCAGCACGCCCACCAAAAAGGCATCATCCACCGCGATATCAAGCCCTCCAACATTCTCGTCACCGTCAACGACGGTGTCCCCGTCCCCAAAGTCATCGATTTCGGCATCGCCAAAGCCACCAACCAGCAGCGCCTCACCGACAAAACCCTCTTCACCGCCTTCGAGCAATTCATCGGCACCCCGGCCTACATGAGTCCCGAGCAGGCCGTCATGACCAGCCTCGATATCGATACCCGCAGCGACATCTACGCCCTCGGCGTCCTCCTCTACGAACTCATCACCGGCCGCACCCCGTTCGACGCCCAGCAACTCCTGCAAGCCGGCCTCGACGAAATCCGCCGCACCATCCGCGAGGTCGAGCCCCCCCGCCCCTCCACCCGCCTCAGCACCATGCTGAGTGCCGACCTCACCACCGTCGCCCAGCGCCGCCACGCCGAGCCCGCGAAACTCGCCACCCAAATCCGCGGCGACCTCGACTGGATCGTCATGAAAGCCCTCGAAAAGGACCGGACTCGACGGTACGAATCTGCGACCGGTTTGGCGGCGGACATTCAACGCCACCTCGAGAACGAACCCGTCACCGCCCGCCCGCCCAGTACCACCTACCGCCTCCAGAAACTCATCCGCCGCAACCGCACCGCCTCGCTGGCGACCGCCGCCATCGCCATCACTCTCCTTTTCGCCCTCACCTTCAGTACCACCGCCTTTCTCCGCGAGCGCAAAGCCCGGCTCCAGACACTCGCCGCCGAACGCGCTCGCGAATTCGCACACCGGCAAGCGGAATCAGAAACCGTGAGAGCGGATACCGTTGCGAAATTCGTAACGGAATTATTCAATGACGTAATTCCCGAACTAGACCAAAGAGGGCATCGTGAAGCGATCAGACAATTAATCGATGTAGCAGATCGGCTGGCATCAAGACTGACCAACGCCCCACGCGCGGAAGCAGAGCTGCGTTTCTACATCGGTAATGGCTACGGCGGAACCTTAGGAGATTACGCGTCTGAACAATTGCAGTATCAGAAAATTGAGCGGCTTGGGTCAATTCTAGGAAATGAAGGAGAACATCTAAACTTCCTTGCTCGCGAACGGCGATTGGTTTCGGAAATGGCAGATCAAAATTCAACCAACTCGCTTGCGGTATTGATGCAAATCAGCAACGAAGCTTTACGTCGAAGCCCGCCAGACACGGACGCTGCTGCGCATGCCCTCGCAAATGCTGCGTCATCCCTCTCGTATTTCGGAGATGACGTCGACGCCGCACGGCTTGCGCGCGAGTCTCTCCGAATTGCGCCGAATGATCGAGTTCACCTCGTAACACGAATGGTTGCTTTGGAAGTACTCGCGCGAACCGCTAGCAAACGAGGGCTCCTAACTGAGGCAGAAAATGCTGCCGACGAACTGCTCGAAACCTTGCGCGTGCATCCCTCGCGAGATTCCACCCTGCAACAGCACGCGTTGCAGCATTTCGTTAGAGTGATTTGGAATGGCGACCCTTCACTCCTTCCTGAAGCAGCTCTTAAGCGGGCAATCAACAGCCTGCAGGAGGAGGATGGCCTGGTTCAGGGATATCTTCGAGCGCTGTTAGGGATCGCGTCTGCTCGTTCTGGAGAGTGGCAAAGAGGTCTCGACTTGCTGAGCACGTCGGTCAGCAACTCCTTCTGTAATGTTGGCTTATGGGCGGATACGACACATCTGGCAGTTCTCACAGGAAATTTGGAACTCTACAGGTCACTTCGCGTTTCCGGGCTGATTCGATTTGGCGGTGGAGCAGATCCAGACACCAGCCGACTACTTGTCGAGCCGTTATTGGTAGTCGTTCCAGAGCCAGCTTTTCTTCCGACAATTCAAAAGTTGGTTGCACGGGGAAGGCAAGGAGCTAGCTGGAACCGCATCTGCGGGCAGCTCACGTTAGCGCTCTTGGAATATCGCACGGGCCGCTACCGCGCGGCAAAGGATGCGATAGACAGCTATCTAAGGGAAGGAACTGCGATCTTCATAAAAGACCTTGATCCGTACTGGGCACGCGGCTGGTTCTTGCGTTCTTCCATCGAAACCAAACTGGGAAACTCGATCACGGCCCAGGATTCATACAGCAAGGGACTACGTTTTCACTCCATCGCCTTGCGCGCTCCCGGCACAGCATACACAGGTAATGAGTGGGGTGCTTCCTGCCAGGCTGAACTCCTCCGCCGCGAAGCCGCCGCCCTTCTCGGCGAGGCCGTCCCGCCCGACCCTCCGGCACCCGGCCAGCCGTGATCCGCTACGAAGCGTGTCTCTCTGGCTGGTCAGTTACGGGTCACTTTGGCCGTTCGCGCTTGCGGGCGAAGGACACCACCTTGCGCGAGGTTTGGCCCTGGCGCTGGCGCGCATCGGCCAGCACGGCCTTCAGGTCGAAATTCCACTTCGCCGCCTGCTCTTGGCGGGCCCGCCGCACTTCTTCGATGACTTCATCCTGGACCATGTCCTAACCTCCCATCAAAGCCTCCGGTGTGCAAATCACCGGGCAGGCGTGTCCGGCGGCCCGGCACACCGCCTCGATCGTCCCGGCCATCTCCGCGTTGGCGATGTGGCGGCAGTTCCAGGTGAGCAAGAAATGCATGCCATGCACCGTCGCGAGAGCGATGTGGGCCGCGTCCGTCCTGGCCTTCGCAGGCAAAGCCAGAGCGCCCACCAAGCCATCCGCCAGTTCGATGACTTCTTCGCCGATTTCCAGCAGCGGCAAATCCACCAGCGTAGACAGCCGCTCCCGGGCCGCCGTCGCGTCACCAGCCGCCGCCTCGTCGAGCACGAGTTGCGAAATGAAAAGGTCGAAGTGTGGGCGGCGGGTGGCCCACCATTCCCGGGTCATCTGCTGATGCCCGGCGCGGATCAAGTCGCGGCTCGGTCTCGCCGTCAGATAGCTGGGCACGGTGGTTTTCAAAGTAGACGCTCGCTCTCATCGCATCCCAATGCCTCCGGACACCGGCGCAGGTCGTTTTTCAGGGGAGATGTCCTGCGTCGCCGGTCGGCAAACGCACAGCCCGACCCAGCGGACGGGTGATGAACAACACCGGATGCTCCCCTTTCTCCGGGAACGGAAATCGCCAGACATCGAACTGGCTCTTCACCCGGCAGCTTCCCAGGAGCAGCCTTGCAACAGCGCCAGCATTTCCCGGTCGCTCTGCCGCGTCACAAATTTCTTCAAGATGCCCGGCGCAAAACCTCGAACGGGCTCTCGCATTTCGGCGTCCACGAGCGTCAGCGTGAACCGGCCACCCCCATGGTTCTCATAGGCGAACACCTGCTGCGGCTCGGCATCTGGGATGCATACGCGCTTGTGTTCGTCGACCAATACCGTCTTCATGTCGGGAAATTTCTCATAACACAGCGGGAGGTTCAAACGCATATTTGCCACCGAATCACCCTTCCTCGCGCGAAGCCATGACCGATATCACCCGCATCCTCCAGGACATCGAATCGGGCAACGCCGTGGCCGCCGAACAATTGCTTCCCCTCGTCTACGCCGAACTCCGGCAGATGGCCGCCCGAAAAATGGCCACCGAAGCCCCCGGCCAAACCCTCCAGCCCACCGCCCTCGTCCACGAAGCCTGGCTCCGCCTCGCCGGCAGTGACGACCGGAAATGGCAAGGCCGCACCCATTTCTTCGCCGCCGCCGCCGAAGCCATGCGCCGCATCCTCATCGATAACGCCCGCCGCAAGCGCGCCCTGCGGCACGGCGGCGGCCAGCAACGCCTCGACGCCGCCGATCTCGACCTCCCCAGCCCGCACAAGGAGGATCAACTGCTTGCCGTCCACGACGCCCTCGACCAACTCGCCGCCCAGGAACCCAAAATGGCGGAACTCGTCAAACTTCGCTTCTTCGTCGGCCTCACGAACAAGGAAGCCGCCGAAATCCTCGCCGTCTCCGAACCCACCGTCGAACGCTGGTGGACCTTCGCCCGCGCCTGGCTTTTCCGCGCGATTCGTCCGTCATAGCAATTCGGCCGATGCGCTTCGAGGGACGGCGACAGCTTGGAAGGCCGCCTGGACAATCACTCGCCCGCAGCCGCCAGGATAAAGCGTTCGAGTTCCGCATGAACAAAGAATCCTGCTTCGGTTCGAAGCCGGTGCAACTCCGGTGTGACCTGATGAATCGAGCCGGACGACTTGGCATAAAGAAGTTCGCTCAAAATTCCCGCGACGGGATTCCAAGCGTCCGCGCGGCAGCCCGTCCTCGGCGTTCGTCCATGAGCAACACGTCGGCGCGGAGCGCCAAAGCCAGTTGGATCGCGGAGATTTCTCCGGCATCGAGCCGAACCGAGATCGGCACGGGTGGGAAAGGTAGTTCCTCGATCTTGAGCCAATCGGCGGCGAACGCGGCCTCGATTCGACCCAAAGCCGGTCCATGCTTCAGCAGGCGCAGCTCTCGGCGGCCACCACCGGCGGCACGCACACTGCCCGGTAACGCTTCGACAGCAGTTCTAACCGGTCGATAATGGCCAGATTCGAAATCGGCGACGTATCACTGACGACGCGCATGGGCGACATCTTCCAGCGCTTCGGTGAGTCCATATTGGCGGGGGATGTTCCGCTCGCCGAGTTGCACGCCGAACGTATAACGATCCAGCCCCGCCAGCCGCGCCGCTTGCGGCAAGGAGAGCCAGCCGGCCGCGTAGAATCGGCATGCCAACTCGATCTCCATGTGGCGCTCCCGCTCGCCTGGCCCAAACGGCAGTTGCGCGAGGGCCTCCTCGTCGAGGTTCAGCACGATGCTCATGCCTCGAAGCTAATTCTCCTGCGACCCGGCGACAAGTTTGGACGAAAGTAGCCCTTCCGATGGACCTTCGCCCGCGCCTGGTTGTTCCGAGCCATTCAAACGCCATAAACCGGTGAGCGCCTCTCCCGGCAGGATTCCACCCCGTTCCGCATCGAAACGCCCGTAATTCCACATATTCCACCCCCTCCCATTCCACATCCCACTCCCTTGTCGCCGGCTTCTTCCTGCCCTCTCTTGCCCCTTGTTGCTTCTCCCCGGCCACATCGAACTTGCGGCGAGAGAGGCGATTCACTTAACTCGGGCCGTATCCTATGAAGTTTCTTTCCAGTTTCGCCCGAACGGTTTCGGTCCTGGCGGTGGGCTTGGCGTTGGGTTGCGGCCCCTCCCCTGCCCCAGCGCCGGACGGCGCCGCTTCCGCCCCCGCCGCCGCCAAACCCGCCGGTGGCACGGTGACCATCGCCATGCTGCCGAAGCTGATCAATATCGACTACTTCGATGCCTGCAAACGCGGGGCGCAAAAGACCGCCACCGAACTCGGCGTGACGCTCATCTACGACGGACCCACCGAACCGAGCGGCTCGGAGCAGAACAAGTTCTTCGATACCTGGGTGCGCCAGGGCGTCCAGGCCATTTGCGTCGCGCCGAATCAGCCGAAGACCATCAAGCGCTTCGTCGAAAAAGCCCAGGCCGCCGGGATCAAGGTGCTCACCTGGGACAGCGATGCCACGGAGAGCGGGCGTTCCTACTTCGCGAACCAGGTCGACGAAAAGACCCTGGGCGAGGCGCTCGTCGATGATCTGGCCCGCCAGATGGGCGGCGAAGGCGAGTGGGCCATCGCCATCGCGAGCCTGGACGCCGCCAATCTCAATACCTGGCGCCGCTTCGCCGAGGCCCGCGCCAAGGAGAAGTATCCCGGCCTGAAGCTGGTCGCGACCGAAGTCACGAAGGAGGACGAGAATTTCGCCCGCGAAAAGGTCGAGACGCTGCTGAACGCCTACCCGAATCTCAAAGGCATTATCGCGTTCGATTCCAATTCCGTCCCCGGTGCCTGCGAAGCCGTCAAGCGCGCGGGCAAAGTCGGCAAGGTCGCGATCGTCGGCAATTCCACGCCCAACAAGATGCGGCCGTACATCAAGGAGGGCGTGCTCCAGTCTTTCTATCTCTGGGACCCGCGCGCCCTCGGCAGTCTGACCGTCGCTCTCGCCAAACATCTGGTGCAAGGCGGCCGTATCGAGGACGGCATGGATCTGCCCGGCTTCGGCAAGATCACCTTGAGCAAGACCGATCCCACGACTGTCATCATGGCCGAGCCGATTCGCTTCACCAAAGAGAACATCGACCAGCTCGATTTCGGCATTTAGGAGCCATGCGTAACGAACGCCTCGATCCCAATCGCATCGCCGAGGAGAACGCCTCGTTCGAGGCGGCGCACCGGCTGGACCTCGAAGCGGTCGGCGGACAGCTCGAACGCCGCGGCCTGGATGTCGCCGCGCTGCTCGAAGACGCGGCCAAGTTCTCCGTGGCCGTGCCCACCTGGGGGTTCGCCCGGGGCGGCACGCGTTTCGGCCGGTTCCCGCTGCCGGATGAACCGCGGAATCTCGAAGCCAAACTGCACAGCGCCGCCGTGGTCAACGATCTCACCGGCGTCACGCCCCGCGTCTCGCCGCACATCCCGTGGGACCTGCCCGAAGATCCGGCCCCGGTCCGGCGGCTGGCGGAAAGCCTGGGCCTGGGGTTCGACGCCATCAATTCCAACACCTTCCAGGATCAGCCGGGGCAGAAGCATTCCTATCTGCACGGTTCGCTCTCTCACGGGGAGGCCGCCGTGCGCAACCAGGCCATCGCGCACAACTGGCACTGCCTTGAATTGGGCGAAGCGCTGGGCAGCAAGGCCCTCACCGTCTGGCTCGCCGACGGCACGAACTTCCCCGGCCAGCAAAGCTTCCGGCGCTCGCTCGAACGGACCATCGATAGCCTCGCCAAAATCTATGCCCGCCTGCCGAAGGACTGGCGCTTGCTGGTGGAATACAAGCCGTACGAGCCCGCCTTCTACGCCACCGTGCTGAACGACTGGGGCACCGCGCTGATGGTCGCCCAGGAGCTTGGCCCCAAGGCGTTCTGCCTGGTCGATCTCGGCCACCACCTGCCCAACACCAATATCGAGCAGGTCGTCGCCCGCTTGATCCAGGCCGGCAAGCTCGGCGGCTTCCATTTCAACGATTCCAAATACAGCGACGACGATCTCTCCAGCGGCTCCATCAAGCCCTACCAGTTGTTCCTGATCTTCCACGAACTGCTGGATGCCGCCTCCGATCCGGCCATCCTCCGGCAGAAGCCGCTGTTCCGGCCGGCCTACATGATCGATCAGTCGCACACTCTGAAGGATCCGGTCGAAGACTTGATCGGCTCCGCGATCGCGATCCACCGCGCCTTTGTCAAAGCCCTGTTGGTCGACCGCAAGGCCCTCGAGCACCACCAGCGCCGGAACGATGCCGTCATGGCCGAACGCGTGCTCCAGCAGGCTTTCGAGACCGATGTCTCTCCCATCCTCGCCGAGGTCCGCCTCCGCAAAGGAGCGGCGCTCGATCCCATCCTCGCCTTCCGCCGCCTCACCGAGGTGTAAGTGGCGGAGGGCGGGAAGGGAGCGAGGTTTCATGGTGGGTGGGGGTGGCGATGGGTGTTTTTCGGGAAAGGTAGACTGGCTGGGCATCGAGAGGGGTTTTGAAACGGTAAAGGGCGGGTTGTTTTGCGCGCAGGAAGTCCTATTTACGCGGGTTTCGTGAGGGTGGGCGCGAGGAACTGGCGGGGGCAGGATGGGGAGCGCCGGGAGGGGGACGCTGAGTTTAACACAGAGATCACCGAGGACACGGAGAAC
>CAYZKY010000070.1:28681-30566 GCA_964478815.1 uncultured Verrucomicrobiota bacterium | reverse complement strand
GGGGGGCGAGGGGATGGCGGTAGAAGAGTTGGTGGCGGTGGAGTTTGAGGCGATTTCCGAGGAGTTGATTCCGGGGGTGGCGTGTGCCGGGGTGGGGTCGGCGGCGGGGGAGGCGATCGACGATATTTTCGAATCGGCGGAGGATTTGCCGGATTTGGTGATCGAGCCGGGGGAGGCGCTGACGGGGAGCGGGGATTTTGGGGCGGTGGAGAATCATGGGCTGGTGAGCCCGGGGAATTCGCCGGGGATTCAGAATGTGCCGACGTTCACGCAGGGGGCGGATGGGACGACGTTGATCGAGATCGGGGGGGCGGCGCCGGGGACGGGTTACGATCAGATTAATGTGGCGGGGCAGGCTTCGTTGGATGGGCTTCTGCAGATTCAGATTTTAGGGGGGTACACGCCGGCGGTGGGGGATTCGTTCACGATTTTCACGTATGGGAGCCGGGTGGGGGAGTTCGATGATTGGCTGGGGACGGTGTCGATCCCGGGGCGGACGGATTTGGCATTCGTGCCGACGTATAACGCGAATAGTCTGACGCTGACGGTGACGCAGACGGATGCATTGATCCCGTTTATCGAGAATGCGATCCGGAGCGGGTTGACGACGCTGGGGAACGCGATGGCGTTTATTAATAGCATCGGGGCGTTCGGGTCGGCACTGCCGTTCGTGGGTTCGAGCATCAACGATGCGGTGAACGCGGCGGACGGGGTGAACGACGTGCTGGTGGATGGGCTGAATTCGATTTTGAATGGGCTGCCGCGGCAGTCGTTGGTGACGTCGGCGATCGAGGGTTGGGATGGGGATGAGGTGGCGGGGTTCACGATCGATGTGCTGGGGGTGCTGGGGACGTACGGGGATATCGGGCTGGAGCCGTTCGGTTGGGCGGCGAAGCTGAGGCTGACGCCGGCGCCGGTGAATGAGGTGATTTCGGATGTGACGGGCGCGGTGTTCGGGGCGTTGTTTAGCCCAGACCCGATGGTGTCGGTGCAGGGGAGCCTGATTCTGGATCTGGCGATCGGGTACGATACGGATTTTTACGTGCAGATCGAGGGGATCACGGCGGAGGCGCGGGCGGATGTGACGGGGTTGAGCGGGTTCGAGATTCCGCTGGCTCCGCCGGGGGGGCCGCTGGCGCTGGATGTGGTGGGTGGGGAGATTCATTTGCTGGCGTCGATCACGGCGGTGCCGGATGCGAGTATTTTGACGGGGGGCAAGATCACGGTGGGGGCGCTGACGTCGCTGGGGCCGGGGACGATCGTGGATGCGTTCAACCTGGTGAAGGTGGGGACGCTGGATGCGTGGATGGCGCTGGACGGGGAGTTGACGGGGCTGTTCGTGGAGTATCACGGGCTGCACACGCTGCGGATTACGTCGGAGGATTTGTTCGCGGGAGAGGATCCGACGGTGAGCCTGGAGATCGATGGGTATCTGGAGGCTTTTGGGCAGCGGTTGGAGGGGGTGTTCACGATCACGAAGACGCCGACGGAGACGCTGGTGGAGGCGACGGATCTGGAGTTGAATTTGACGATCGGGGCCGGGCCGCTGGCGAAGCGGGTGCTGCACCTGACGAACGGGAGCGGGAAGTTCGTGTTGCTGGATGGGGAGCTGGCGGGGACGGCGTCGATGACGATCGCGGAGGGGCCGGACTTGCCGAGCCTGGTGGAGATCGACGGGACGACGGTGAATCTGGCGATCAACACGGCGCCGACGGCGGTGGCGACGATCGATGGGGAGTCGGTGGATTTGCCGGCGGGGCCGTACTACCGGGTGTCGGGGCATGCGATTATCGGGCTGGCGTTCCCGGAGATCGATGTGGAGGGGGATTTTGTTTTCGAGCCGTTCGACCCGACTCCGGGGAGCCCGAGCAGCGGAGATGAGGTC
>CAYZKY010000070.1:0-28671 GCA_964478815.1 uncultured Verrucomicrobiota bacterium | reverse complement strand
GGGGTAGCGGGATTGACGTTCGATTTCGTGATCGATGGGGCGGAGTTGCTGCATGTGGAGAATGGCACGGGGGCGCTGGTGTTCACGAATAACGGGGTGATCGCGGAGATTGTGAGCGCGACGGCGGTGCTGGATGTGCCGGGGATCGATTTTGGCGGGACGTTCGCGGTGGAGTTTAACGACACGAATGCGGCTTACAGCGCAAACGTGGACGTCAATGGCACCGACGTGGCGGTGGCGGTGCTGGCCGGGCCGTACCTCAAAGTGGCCGCGACGAATGCACAGTTGACCTTGCTGGAGGCGATCGAGCTGGCGGGGAACTTCGCGTTCGAGAAGAAGCAGACGACGACGGGGGGCGAGGAGGTCATCACGATGCAGATGACGAATGTCTCCTTCAGCCTGGGGTCGGACACGGACGATTATGTCTCGATTACGAATGGGTCGGGGAGTTTCATCCTGACGGATGCTGGGCTGGCGGGGGTGGGGGCGGCGACGTTGACGGTGGGGGTGCCGGAGGTCGGGCTGACGGGAAATTTCACGATTTCGATCAATACGACCGAAGTGGCGGTGAGCGAGACGGTGTCGGTGGGCGGTTCGCCGGTGATTATTAATTTGCCGGAGGGGCCGTACTTACAGCTTTTCGGGAACGATGTGGTGCTGAACATCGGGCCGTTCAATATCACGGGGGATTACCGGTTCGAGCAGAAGCGAACGGTGGGCGGGACGGAGTTGGTGACCATTGAGGCGACGGATGTGCGGTTCGATTTCGGCATTGATCTGCTGGAGCTGAACAATGGCCAGGCCCTGTTCATACTGGTGGATGGGGGGATGGCCGGGCGGGGACGGATCGATGTCCAGATCAGTGCGTTCGGCGGGGCGTTTGTTCAGCCGTTTACATGGGATTTCAACAACACCGGCCAGGCGTGGGATGAGTTGATCGCGAACGATGCGCCGTCGATGGGCGGGGCGTTCGTGAGCGCGCTGGGGGTGGAGGAGATCATTGAGGAACTGAACCTGCCGCCCGGGCCGTACAACCGGGTGAGCACGCAGGGCCCGGTGACGTTCTCGGTGGGCGGGCAGAGCATTACGGCCGAGCTGGTGCTGACGATGGTGGACGCCGCGACGGATTACGTGGCGGTCGGGGTCTCTAACTTGGACCTGACGTTGGCGGCGGGGCCGATCAGCCTGCAGGTCACGGATGGTGTAGGGGCGATGGTCATCGAGGAGGCGGGTCTCGCCGGGGATGTGACGGCGGGGGAGGTGGCGCTGGTCGGGGTGCCCGGGGTGACGCTCAATGCGACCAACCTGCATGTGGAATTCAACCGGACGGGGACGGATATCGACCGCGAGGTGTTGGTTTCGGAAGATCCGGAAACGACCGTCCATCTCGACTATAGCGGCACGTATTACCGCAATTTCTTCGCGATCTCGGGGCAGGCCGATCTGGGAGTGAGCGGGTTCATTACCCTGAGCGGCGATTTCCGCTTCGAGGTTTCCGATGCGAACCCCAACCAATTCAAGATCGGCGCGGAAAATGTCCGGCTTGATCTGAAGGCCGGTTCGCTGACCGTTCTGACCTTCAAGAATGGCACCGGGCTCTTCGTGGCGACGCAGAATGGCGTGGCGGGGACGGCGGATCTGGCGTTCGAATCCGGGCTGATCGGGGTGGCGGGGGATATCGAGCTGCAACTGAACACGCACAACGTGGCGTTCAGCTCGACAGTCACGGTGCCGAGCGGCGGCACGCAGAGCATCAATGTCCCGGCGAATACCTTCCGCGTGGCGGTGAACGGGAGCATCCTCCTGGGGTCGGCGGCGCTGCCGTTCAATTTTGCGATCATCCGGCTGGGCGACGGCACGATCGAACTGCGGCAAAACAATGTGGCGCAGACGCTGCTGGTCTCGATTTCTCCGACCGGGGCGATTTCGACCGGGTTGTCGTTCGGCGATTTCGGGGCGGCGGGGCCGTTCCAACTTCTGGCTTTTCTCCAACAGCTCGGCAACTGGATCGGCATTTTCCGGGATGCGGAAGTTTTCGACATCGAGATTCCGTTTACCGATGGCGTGACCCTGGGCGAGGCGTTCGATTGGTCGCAGCTATTCATCAAAGAGATCTTCAGCAAAATGGTGAGCGTGGAACTGCTCTCGACGGCGCTGCGCTACACCGATCCCGTGACAGGACTCGACAAGACGTACTCGGGAAATCTCGTCAACGCGCGGTTCAAGTTGCGCTTCAATACCGATGCGCCGTTGGAGATTTCAGTCAACGGTGCGTATGGCGTGGACGGATCGAAGCACGATCTGGACGAGTTGGCGGATCTCATCAATGCCGCGATCGTGGCCGCTCCGGGAACGACGCTCGAGACGCGCATCGAGGCCCGGCGGAACAAGGATGGCCAACTCGTCATCGCGCTGAAACCGGACGAAATCGGCAAAGGCACGCAGTTGTTCATGGTCGATCTCGACGACGCGATCGAGGCGCTGGGTTTCGGGCCGAATGACGGGACGTACGGCGACGCGGGCGATACGACCGTCGAGCAAACGGCGATTAACAATGCCCGGTATAACACCGAGGAATTCTTCCCGGCCTTGGGACTGGCTCTCGGAATTCCGGGTGTCGCCTACGTTCCGGCCCAGCGGGTTTATACATTCAACGTCGACGAAGAAGCCACCTACACGACCGACGTGCCCTTCGATTTCGGGTATCAACTCGGGCCGGTGGTGGATGCGCAACTGGCCGGGACCTTGCGGCTGACCGCGAAGGTCGGATTCGAGTTCACCCTCGGCTATGATCTTGGGGCGAAGGAAGTGCCGCGAATTCTGACCGCGCCGCTGATCCCCGCGCCCAGCAACGGGCAGCTCAGCGACGACGCGCATTTCACGATTTTCCTGAACGACGACCTCGGCACGCCGATCAATTTAACACTGGAAAGCGATTTGACCGGGACGGGGAACAACGGTTCGGTCGACGATCTGGCGGCGGATTTGAACACGCTGTTCGCGAGCGTGATGTACCAAGGCCGGCCGCTAAATCAGTACATCATCGCGCAAAAGGCCGGCAACGGTCTGGCGATCTCGGCGATCAACGAGGACAAGAATAATAATGGCGTGCTGGACCCCGGCGAAAGCCTGAATGGCGATGGCGATCTGGACAATCAGCTCGGCTTGGTGAACCGGATCATCGTTCGTTCGGCCAAGAACGATACGTTCGCCACCGAGATGGGCTTCGGCATCGAAATTGTCGATCTGGACAACAATCCCGGGACGACGACCGATCAGTTCATGATTTCGGCGGCCACATCGCCGATCAAGGGTTTGTTCGTGGAGAATGCCAGCCTGAGCGCGGAGCTGGCCGTGACCACGCCGGTGCCGATCAGCGGCAGTTTGAAGTTCGGCTTCGTGGAGATTTCAACCTCCGGCGGCGTGGTGGGCACGCTCGACATCGATGGCGTCACCGTCAAGCCGATCAAGGCGAGCATTGGCCTCAAGAACCCGTTCGACGAAGATTCGCGGCTTTACCTCGACCGGTTGTTCAACGGCCTGAGCAGCGTCAATTTTGCAAATCTGATCGACGGGCCCAATTTCGAAGGCAGTGTCCTGGCGAAGCTCGACAATATTTCGGTTGGCGGGCTTGGGTTCAGCCTGCCGCTGGGAGCGAACCCGGAAATCGGGGTGTTCATCCCGGACATCACCAAGCTGGAGTTTAATCCCGGGACGTACGACGGCACCAACGACGGCATTTTCCTGATCGCGCCGCAATTGGGATCGCTGGGCGACTTCGAATGCCTGAGCTTCAGCCAGATCATTCGCGCGCTCGACGTCATCGCCGACAACCTGAGCCAGCTTAGCGCGTTTTCCTTCCTGGACGAGAAGCTGCCGTTCATCGATGTCAGCATCAACGACATGGTCGACTACGCCGCCAAGTTCGCGGAGTTGGTGGATGGCGCGGCGGCGGGCGAGGCGGATTCGTTGCAGGAATCGCTCGAAGAACTCGAAACGCAGATCGAAGACCTGTTCAACCTGAATCCCTCGGCGCTTTCGGTGTCCGTGGACACCGGCGGCATTTCGCAGACGCCGTTGCTCGCGGGTGGCGTGAACAACACCACGGCCGCGATTTGGGTGTTCAATCCGAACGGGCCGAACAACCGGATTCAATTCGGCACCAAGGTGGGCTTCCTTCCAACGGCGGCCACGTTCAACGGCGCACGCGTGCGGATCGTGGGCAGTTCCTCAATCTCGGACAACAGCGCCCGGGCGAGCTGGGATCAAAGCTCCAAGACGCTGAAGGTGGAGATCAATCCCGCCCGGACGACGGCGGCCGCGATCGTGACGGCGGTGAGCGGTCTGGCCGGTTCGCCACTCGAGGCCACGCTGGTCGCCACGGATGAAGGCCAGCCGAACAACGGCAGCGCGCCGGTGGTGCTCAATGCGCTGAAGTTTGCGTTTACGTTTACGACGGCTTACGCGAACAACATGCCGTTCCAGCTCGACCTGAACAAACTGCTGTCTGGCATCGCTGGGGACAATTCAGCCGCCAACGATTTCCTCGATGCCGCCACTCAGTTGATCCAGGTGAGCGCTTCGGGTGTGCTCAATGTCAGCGCATCCGCGACGCTCAACCTGCACTTCGGCCTCGACCTGTCCGACCCCTGCGAGATCAAGCCGTTCTTCTACGACACGACGGGGGTGGAATTGCTGGCCAAAGTGCTGGGAACGAATCTGAATATCGAGGCCTCGATCGGCGGTCTGGCGGGCATCTGGATCAAGGGTGGCCGGGTGACGCTCGATCAGGATGGCGATCCTTCGACCGATGCCGGCGACAACGACCGCGGCGCGAAGTTCCGTCTCGGCCTGGCCGACAACAACGGCGATGGACGGCATTACTTCGACGAGGATTGGTTCGACCTCGACAATATCGATCTCTCCCTGGAAGGCGGCTTCTCGGCCAGCCTCCCGATCTTCGCGCCATTCGAAACGACGCCGCTGGATGGCGAATCGGACGAGAACGGCGATGGGCATCCAGATAACGAGCTATTCATCGACATGCCGGATCTCGTGCGGTTGTTCCTGAACGATACGGCGGACGGGGGCGCGGCGCTGTTCAAGTTCGGGGGCCTGCACAACGACCTGAACATCGTCAGCAGCAGCCATACGGACTACGAGATCGAGCTGGTCAACGACCCCGCGGCCGCGCCCGACGCGAGTTTCTCGGGGAACAAGCTGACCCTGACGATCAATAGCGGCCAGACTACGGCGACCGCGCTCCTGAACGAAATCAAGGCGGTGGCGACGTTCTCGGGCAGCGCGCTCACCGCCGATGACGACGGCGAGAACACCACGACCAACACCGGCGCCGGCAAGGTGGCGAAGCTGACGATCATCACGCCGGATTTCGGCGCGCTCTTCGACAACCTCGACCTCTGCGCCCTGATCGACAGCCAGGCGGGCATGCTGCTCGACGGGCTGGACGCGTTCCTCGGCACCGTGCAGAACGGGTTGAACGACCTGGTCTTCTCCACCGAGCTGCCGTTGATCGGCGACGGGCTGGCGGGCGCGGCGAACTTCATCGAGGACTTCCGCAGCGGCTTGCTGGCGAGTTTGCGCCGCGCGATCGACAACGCCGGCGGCAGCGCCATCACCGCGCTGGAGAACGCGATCAAGGAGGCTTTCTGGAACACGCTCGGGCCGGGCGGGCTCGACCTGCTGGTGGACACCGCGACGGGGAACGAACTCGATCCTTCTCTCGGCTCGGGGCAATTGGCCGTCACGCTCGATTGCGACGACGGGCTGGTGGTGAACCTGCGCATCAAGAAGGCTGCCGCGCTGATCGACACTTCCGAGAATCCCATCGACTTCGCCATTGGCGTGCCCGGCTTCGGACTTTCCGTCGAGGGCAATGTGAAGGTGGAGATCGGGTTCGATCTCAAGTTCGGTTTCGGACTCAATAAAGAGGACGGTTTCTATTTCATCACCTCGGCCAATCCCGAGCTGCAGATCTATTTCGATGCGCGCATTCCGGGGCTGAGCGCCGCGGGCCAGTTGCTCTTCCTCCAGCTCGACGTGATGGACAACCCGGAGGATCCGAGCTTCTTCAACGGCCGGTTCGTGGTCGACCTGAAGGATCCGGACAGCAACGGGAAGCTGACCTTCTCGGAACTGACCTCAAGCGGCACGGAGTTCGAGGATATCATCGCCTTCAACCTGGAGGCCACGGCGAACGTCAATCTGGCGCTGGCGGCCAGCTTCGGCGGCAACACCGCCTTCCCGCGCGTTCTGGCCGAGTTCCACCTCGACTGGCATTGGGATTTAATCAACGGCGCGGACGATCCGGAGATCGCGTTCACCAACATCAAGCTCGATCTCGGCACGTTCATTTCCGATTTCCTCGGCCCGATCCTGAAGGAGATTCGCAAGATTACCGAACCGCTCGGGCCGATCATCGAGATTGTCACCACCCCGATCCCGGTGATTTCCGATCTCGCCGGCGAGCCGATCACGATGCTGAATCTGGCGGAGATTTTCGGCCTGCTGGAGCCGTCGACGGTGGATTTTATCGACGGCGTGTTGAAGGTGGTGCAACTGATCAATGATCTCGAAGGGCTGGGCGAAGGATCGATCCTGATTCCGTTCGGATCGTTCAACCTCGGCGCGGATGACGATGGGAACATGACGAGCATCAATCCGCTGGGGAACATCAACCCGGTGGATTTGGCGGGCGAAATCGCGAATGCCGCAGGACAGCCGGGTGTGAGCAGCACCTACCAGAGCCAAACGTCCGGTTTCGCGAGCGACGTGGGCAGCCTGGATAATTTCACGATTCCTATTTTCCAGAACCCGACGGAGCTGTTCAATATTTTCGTGGGCAAGCCCGTGCGCCTCATTGAGTGGCGCATGCCGCAGTTCAAGTTCGAATTCGAGTATCTCCAGCGCATTCCGATTTACGGGCCGCTTTACGCGCAGTTCGGCGGCAGCATCGGCGCGACGATCGATATCGGCTTCGGCTACGACACGTTCGGCATCCAGAAGTTTATCGAATCCGAAGACAAGAACCCGCTCGATATTCTCGATGGCTTTTACGTGCTGGATTTTGACGCGGAAGGGAACGAGCGGCCGGAATTGAGCCTGACGGGCGAACTGTTCGCCGGCGTGTCGATCTACTTGGTACTGGCGGAGGCGGGGGTGCGCGGCGGGCTGTCCTTCACGCTCGATTTCGATCTGAACGACGTGGTCGACGACGGCCGGGTGCGGGTGAGCGAGATTGTGACCAACGCGTTGATGGATCCGCGTTGCATCTTCGACATCCACGGACGCTTGGCGCTCTTCCTGGAGGCCTTCCTGTACATCGACCTGTTTTTCTTCAGCATCGATTGGGAGGAACGCTTCGCCGACATCACGCTGTTCGAATTCACCATCACCTGTCCCGAGCCGACGCTGGCCGAACTCGACGGGGGCGTGCTAAAGCTGAACGTGGGCAAGCGGGCGGAACTCCGCAAAGAGATCGATACGGAAGACGGCTCCGAGACGTTCAAGGTGGTGCATCTGGGCGGGAGCGCGGGTGGCGAGAAGGTGGAAGTCCAGTGGGGCGATTGGAAGGCCGAGTTCGATGGCGTGACCTCGATCGAGGTCGAAGACGCGGGCAAGGGCGACGATTACCTCGATTTCCGCGGGACGCTGGTGCCGGTCAAGGTCATCACGGGCGGGCAGGGGAACGACCAGATTTTCCTGGGCGACGGCAACAACTCCGAGGCGCACGGCGGCGCAGGGAACGACACGATTACAGCGTCTGCCGGGACGGGAGTTAAACTTTATGGCGATGAGGGGAACGACACCCTGCTGGGCAACGAGCAGGCCATCGAGATTCACGGCGGCGCGGGCAACGATGTGATCCGCGGCACGCCTGGAGACGACAAACTTTACGGGGATGGCGGGTCCGATCAAATCGACGCAGGCGATGGTCTGGACCTGGTCTACGGGGGTGCGGATAACGACACGATCGATGCCGGGCCGGGGATCGACATCGTTTACGGCGAGGGCGGAGCGGATCACATCGTTGGCGGTCGCGATATCGATATTATCGATGGCGGGGACGGGAACGACGAGATTCTTGGCGGGGCGGGCCACGATCTGCTCGCGGGCGGCAATGGCGACGATCGCATCTTCGGTCACGGCGGTATGGATCTGATCATCGGCGACATCTTCGCGACGGTGAACAATGTGGCGCCGACGACCGCGAACATCGGCGCGATCCTGGATGGCATCGCCACCACCGGAATTTCGGTGCAGGGGCTTTCCGGCACCGGCAACGACTTCCTGATCGGCAGCGGCAATATCGATATTATCTTCGGCGGCGACGGGAACGACTTCCTGTATGGCGGCAACTTCTTCGTCCCGGGCGATTCGGAAGTGATCGAGGAGGATCACAACGACTTCTTCGATGGCGGCGCGGGGAACGACGAGATTTTCGGCGACGACGCGATGGGCCGCACGGGCGACCGCGACACGGGGATGGCCATCAAGTCGAGCATCTTCTACGACATCAATTTGAACGGCGTGCGCGATAGCAACGAGAAGGGTTTCGCCGGCGTCTCCGTGCAGTTGCGGAAGAAGAGCGATCCCGGCACCACGCTGGTGACGGAGCAGACCGAGGCCGACGGTTCGTTCGAATTCACGGGCATCGACAAGAACGATTACTTCCTCATTTTCTCGAAGCCGGCCGGGCTGGCCTTTACGACGAAGAATGTGACCGGGGCGACCAATGTCCAGGATGAGGAGGACGACAGCGATGCGGATGCCACGGGCCGCACCGGGCCGTTCGAGGTCAATTTCGCGGAGACGGAGGAAGCGGTCACCGCCGGTTATACTGGCCCGGCGCGCGTATCCGTGGCGAGCCAGACGGTCATGGAAGGGAATTCCGGCCAGAGTCTGATGACGTTCACGATCATCCTGTCCGGCCCGCAAGCGCGTCGCGTGGAGATCGAGTATGAGACGGTCGCGGGAACGGCGAAATCCGGCCGCGGAGATTACCTGCATGTCAGCGGCCTCCTGACGATCAATCCGGGCGAACTGACCGCGAGCCTTTCGGTGCCGATCCTTGGCGATACCACCTACGAGGAACACGAACAGTTCGAACTTGAACTGACCCGGGTGCAGCGGATGGATTCAACGCCGGTGAACCTGACGGTGACGAATGCCCCGATTTACGGGACAATCATCAACGACGATCAAGTGCCGGAGATTTCCATCGCGGACTACACGCCTGATTATCTCGATCACGACAACGATCCGCTCACTCCCGGCTTAGCCAACGAGGACGATCCGGCGGTGTTTATCGTCAGTCTGTCGAACCCAAGTTACCACGCGATCACGGTGCAGTATCGCGTGGATACGGCCCTGAATTTCCAGGCGCTGCCGGTCGATAGCGCGGCCACCCCGTTCCCGCTCGCCAATCCGGATTACATCCCGCTGCCTCCGGGCACACTAACCTTCCAGCCCGGGGAAACGCAGAAGCGGATTCAAATCACCGTGCTGGAGGATGCGCGGGACGAGCTGGAGGAACGCTTCCATGTCGACTTGTTTAACTCGACCTGGGCCAAGATCGCCGACAGCCGCGGCTACGGCATCATCGCGGACGACGATCAGCCCGTCAGCGTTCGAATCGTGCCGGACGATCCTGTCGATCCAATTACTGATCCCTACACAACGATCGTGACTGAGGGGAACACAGGCCTGACGCCGGTGGTTCTCCACATTTGGTTGTCCAGCAAGAGCGGGCGCGAAGTGAAGGTGACGTGGGCGACCCAACCGGGCACGGCGATTTCGAGCGTGCCGACCGGGGTGGCCGACTTTATCGACTTTGTGCAGGAGCCGAACAGCAGCACTCCGGAGAACCAGAAGGTGCTGCTCTTCGCGCCGGGCGAGGATCACAAGGAGGTCACGGTTTACATCCAGGCCGATGGGAAGTCCGAGCCGAACGAGATGTTCTTCGTGAATCTCATCACGGCGGATGGGGCGGAGATCGCGCGTGCTGCTCCGAACGAGAGCAACCACGTCACGGTCATCATCGAGAACGACGACGGCGGCGGGAGCGGTGGCGGCGGCAGCGGAACGGATACCGGCCCGTGGGCGATCTATTTCGACAAGACCTCGTATGTCGTCGACGAGCCGGATTCAGGGACCTTCACCTTCAATGTGACTGTGCGCCGCTCGCCCGGCAGCATCAATCCGGTGGCGGTGCTTTACACGCAGGATGGCAGCGCGACCGAGCCGGGCGATTACGAAAGCATCTTCCGGCGCGTTCTGTATTTCAATGGGGATTCGACGGTGATGACCGTGCCGGTCACGGTGAAATCCGATGCGGTGACCGAAGGGACGGAGAATTTCCACCTCTATCTGCGGAATCCCACGGGCGGGCCGGTCAATGCCGATCCCGATCATGCGGTGGTTACGATTAACGACGGCGATCTGCCGGCCCTCTCCATCCTCGGGCCGATTCTCTATTACTTCGATCCGCCTGGCCCGCTGCCGCCTTTCCCGGTGTTCGGATTTTACGAAGGAAGTTCCGAGGCCTTCACCAACGCATTCTTTACCGTTCAGCTCAGCGCTCCGGCCGGGCCGGGAGGCGTGACGGTGCAATATGAGACGGTCAGCCTCACTGCCCGCTCGGACACGCTGCCGCTGAAGGATTTTACTCACGTCGCGAACACCCTCACCTTCCTGCCGGGCGAGGATGAGAAGTTCGTGCCGGTGCCGGTCTACGGCGACAAGATTCCGGAGCTGTCCGAAACCTTTGCCATGCGGCTAAAAAATCCGAATGGGGCGACGCTGGCGCAGGAGGATCGCAGCGCCATCGCCACCATTTACGACGACGACTTCAAGAAGATCGGCGGCACGGTCTTCTTCGACCGCAACGAAAACGGGTTCCAGGATCTGCACGAGAAGGGGATCGCGGGTGTTACGGTAGAGGTGAAGTATTTCGACGGGCCGGACGAAGTGACGGCGGTGTTGCCTCCGACCGATTCGAATGGGAATTACGAAGCGGATGTCTATCTCGGCCAGGTCACCATTGCCGTCGATGGGACGACCGTGAAATCGCCCTACTCCTGGGTGCTGATCGGCTCGGGCGAGTACGAGACCACGACCAATAACGAGCATCAAAGCGTCGAGTTCGATGGCGTGGAAGGCATCTCGCCGTTCACCGATGTCGGCTATAACAACACCTTCACCTTCTCCTTCCCGGAAGAGAGCGACGACGTGGGCCGCGGCGGGACGGACGACACGATCTTCGGCGGGCCGGGCAATGACGATATCGATGCCGGCGCGGGTGACGATCATGTGGTGGGCGGCCACTGGATGGTCGCGACCGACCAGTATCAGGACGTCAACCAGCACAATTACAACGCCAAGGTCGTGGCGGTGCTCGACGAGCCGTCGACGCGTCTCCAAAACGTTTACGATTTCGGCCCGATCTTCGAGATCGATACCTCCTCGTTGACGCCGCTCGGCACGATCAGCGGCCAGATCTGGAAAGAGATGACCGGGAACAACTCGCAGGATGCAGGCGATCCGTTGTTCACGGACGACGAGGTCACGGTCAATCTGTACGACAACGCCGGGAACCATGTGAACTCACTCGTCACCACGACGGGCCTGTACACCTTCACGATTGTGCTCGATTCCGGCGGGGCGACCTCGAATTACGTGGTCGAGTTCCTGCGCCCGGAAGGCTTCGACTTTGTCGCGCCGAACGTCGGCGGACCGACCGTGAATAGCGACACCATCGCGGGCGGACGTTCGGGGGTGATTCCGCTCTCCGCCGGCGCGCCCACCGCGACGCATTACGATGCCGGATTGCGCGCCGACGATGCCTTGCCCAGTGCCGGCTCCGGCAAGTTCGAGTTCGATGACCCGAGCTACTCGGTCTCCGAAAGCGTCCAGCCCGGTTTCCTGACGGTAACGGTCGTGCGAGGGAATTCGTCGCTTGGCCGCTCGGTCGTCGTGCGGACGGTCGATGGCACCATGCCGAACGCGGCGCTTAAGGGCGTCAACTACGTCGAGACTTCGCGCATTCTTTATTTCGATGTGGGCGAAACGATGAAGATCGTGAACATCCCGATCATCGATACGGACACGCTCACGTTCACGCAGATTCTGAATTTCAAACTGGAACTGCGCCTGCCGACCGGCCGCTTGGTGGATACCTCCACGGTGTATATCTACGGCGATGGCGCGGGCACCATCGAGGATAACGATCATATCCTCGGCGGAAACGATTGGGACATTATTCTGGGCGACTCCGGCTGGATTCCGGCCCCGGTGGTGATCGCTGCTCTTCCGGGAGATCCCGCTCCGTGGCAATTGGGCAATATCGTGTCGGTGGGCGGCCCGGGCAAGGATACCATCTTCGCGGGCGACGGTTCCGATTGGGTGGATGGCCAGCTCGGCAAAGACATCTTGGCCGGCGACGAAGGGGAGGACATCGTTTATGGAGGTCTGGAGGACGACCTGATTTACGCCTTTATCGACGACGATGAACTGGACGGCGGCTACGGTTACGACACGGTGATTTCCAATCGCAGCGTGCCGCTCGTGGAACTCATCTCCACCGGCCTGACCACCGCCGACCTGATCCACAAGGATGCCGCCGGGGGCGAACTGAGCACGTTCGAACTTACGAATTTCGAGAATGCCCGGCTGCTCGGCGGCTATCACGCCAACCGGTTCGACATCACCGAGTGGCGCGGCGCCGCCCACATCGCGGGCGCCGGTGGGAACGATTCCCTGACCGTCCGGTACGACGGCGAGGGCATGATCCTCAAGGACGCCTCGCTGCTCGATCAATTGATCAGCCTGCTCTTCGGCGGCATCGAGAAGGATGCGTCGATCAGCCTGCAGCCCGACGACCTCACTTACAGCCTAAGCTCGCTCGAAAACGTCACGTTAATCGGCGGCAACGCGATCAACGACATCAATGCCTCCGGATACTCCCGCGCGGTCACGCTGATCGGCGGCGGCGGCAACGATATTCTTCGCGGCGGGTCGGGCGACGACTTCTTCGTGTTCGACGCTGACCTCAATCTCGGCACGGACAAGGTGACCGGCGGCGGCGGGCGCGACACGCTCGACTACCGGCTCAGCGATGTCTCGCTCCTGATCGATCTTTCGAATCTCAGCACCCAGACCGTCGTCGCGCCGAATCACTTCCTCGATCTGGAAGACAAGATCGAGAACGTCATCGGCGGCAGCAAGGCCGACACGATCATCGGCAACGAGCTGGACAATGTCCTCGCCGGCGGCCCGGGTTTCGACAGCATCGCGGGCGGCCCGGGCAACGAGACCTATGTGTTCGATACCGATGCGGCCCTGGGCCAGGAAACCATTACCGAACACATCGGCGATATTGGGAAGGACATCATCGACTTCTCCGGCACGACCAGCCGCGCGATCAACATCAATCTCGGCGTGCTCGGCGTGAAGCAGACCATCAATTTGAACCTCGACCTCATCCTCATTGGCGAAGGCTTCGAGGTCGTCCTCGGCGGCACGCGCGACGACACGATCCGCGGCAACAGCAACGACAATCTCCTCCGCGGCGGGCTGGGCGACGACTTGCTCGACGGCAAGAGCGGCAACGACGAGCTCGATGGCGGGCAGGGCCGCGACGTGCTGATCGGCGGACTTGGCGTCGACCGCATTCTCGAAACCGCGAACACCCACTTCATCCTTACGAACACCCGCCTCGAACGCGCCACCGGCGAACTCGACGAACTCGACGGCATCGAACACGCCGAGCTGACCGGCGGGCCTTCCGGCAACATCTTCACGTTGACCGGTTGGACCGGCACGGGTGCCGTGCATGGAGCGTCCGGCGTGGATCGGCTGGTGGTGGCGGCCGACGTCAATTTCACTCTCACGAACGCGAGCCTCGACATCGGTGGTTCCGTCATTCAGATCTCCTCGATCCAGGAAGTCCGCCTCTTCGGCGGCCCCAGCGTAAACAACATCGACGCCGCCGGCTTCTCGGGCAGCACCGTGATCGAAGGCGGTGAGGGCGACGACGTGCTCATCGGCGGGTCCGGCTTCGACATCGTCCGCGGCGGCTTGGGGAACGATACGGTCACGGGCAACCCCGGCAGCGACATTCTCGACGGCGGGGCCGGCTTCGACACGCTCGTGGAAGCGCGAAACGCCGCGATGATGGCGATTCAGAACGACAGTCTCTTCGTCGACGTCAGCGTGGTCGTGATCGATGAAGAGTTCGATACGCTCATCGGCTTCGAGGCTGCTTCGCTCACAGGCGGAGCAGGCACGAATCAGTTCGACGTTTCCGGCTGGACGGCCGGCGCGATTACGGTAAACGGCGCGGGCGGCATTGATGCCATCAAGGCCATCGTCGGCGGCAATGTGCTGCTCACGCCCACCAGTCTCACCTTCACGGGCGCGGCGGGCACCATCGCCCTGGTTTCCATTGAAGGCGCACTCCTCGAAGGCAGCGATGGCGACGACACGTTGAACGCCGAGACTTTCCTCGGCCTCGGCGTCATCAATGGTCACGGCGGCGACGACACCATCACTCCGGGTCGCGGAATCTTCGTCCTCAATGGCGGCACGGGGAACGACCGGTTCGTCTTCAAGCCGAATGCGACGCTCGATACCATGATGATCGTCGGCGGCGAGGACGAGACACCCTCGAGCCCGGACGATCTCGATACGCTCGACTTCTCCGCCTTTGCCCTGCCGGTCAATATCAACCTGGGCAACCTCGGCGCCATCCAAACCGTCATGGCCACTGAACTGCGCCTCCTCCTCCCATCGGAAGATATCGAAGGCGTCGTCGGCGGCAGCGTCGCGGATAATATCGTCGGCAGCTCGATCGGCAACACTATCACGGGCGGCGGCGGGATCGACATCCTCATCGGCAATACCGGCGCGGACCGCCTCGTGGAAACAGCCGATGCGAACATGACTCTCACCAATGCCACGCTCAATATCGGCGGCATCGTCGATACCATTGCGGGCTTCGAAACGGCCACCCTCACCGGCGGGGCCAGCGGCAACACGCTGGATGCCACCGGCTTCTCCGGCGATGTGACGCTCGAAGGCGCGGGCGGCGACGATATCCTCATCGGCAGCACCGGCGACGATATCCTGATCGGCGGCGAAGGCGACGATACGCTCCGCGGCCGCGATGGCAACGACACCTATCGCTTCGATGTCGACACCCAGCAGGGCGCCGATACGGTCGATGAAAGCGCCCTCGCTTCCGGCGGCCGCGATACCCTCGATTTCGGCGAAACGGAGAATTTCGGCATCGTGGTCATTCTCAGTCTGACCTCGCTCCAGCCCGTCCAGGCCGCGAATCACCGGCTTACACTGCTTTCCGGGGCCAGCATTGAGAATGTAGTTGGCGGCGCTCGCGAGGACATCATCGATGGCAACGCCCTCGCCAACATTATCACGGGCGGCTTGGGGGATGACCTGATCGACGGCGCCGGTGGCGTGGATCGCGTCGATGCCACCCGCGATGCTGATTTCGAGCTCACGGATACGGCGCTGATCATGACGCCCGCCAATGGCGATCCCGTCGAGACCGACACGCTCACCGGCATCGAGCGCGCCAATCTCACCGGCGGCGAGAGTGCCAATCGCATGGATGCCTCGGCCTTCACCGGAGATCTCGTCGGGCTCAGCGGCCTCGGCAGCGACGATCTGCTCATCGGCTCCTCGCAGACCGATCTGCTCCAGGGCGGCGACGGCCATGACCAGCTCTACGGCAACGCCGGCAACGACATCCTGATCGGCGGCGCCGGGAACGATCTGCTTAATGGCGGCGGGGTCGACCCGGCCGCCCCCCTCTTGCAGGATTCCGATGTCATGGGCGGCGGCTTGGGGAACGACACCTACGTCTTCGACCGCTCGCAGTACCTGGGCTCGGATTCCGTGGTCGAAGGTGTCGACGAAGGCTTTGCCGATACCTTGCGCGGCGTCGGCATCGCCGGCATCACTGTCAACCTGGCCAGCGGTGCCGCCCAGGTCATTAGCCCCACGTTCACCCTCACCCTCTCGGCCGGCGAGATCGAGCTTTCCTTCCCCTAGCCTATGTGCCGCTTGCTTTTTAATCCCAGATTTCGCGGAGTCCTTCCGCCGGGGCAGCTCCGGCGCGGCGGGCTCCGCTTGAAAGGCCAAACGCAATGAATGCCATGTTTCCATGGGTGGAGCGGGTGTTGGCCGGCGCAGCCCCGGCCAGTATCGTCCGCTCCCTGTCGCTCCCGCTCGGCCTCGCCGCGGCCTGCCTGCTCGCGCCCCGTGCGGCCGCTCAAAGCCCTCTCGATTTCGGTGATGCGCCAGCGCCGTACCCCACCCTCCTCCGGGACAACGGTGCCAGGCACACCTTCAATCTCAACAGCGACAACATCCTCCGCTTCGGTTCTCAACTGGATGCGGAAGCGGATGGCCAACCTTCCACGGGAGCGACCGGCGACGACCAGGTTTCCGGCCGCACCGCAGTGGATGACGAAGACGGCATCGAATTTAATACGAATCCGTTGACCCCGGGACAATCCGCGGTTCTCACGATTCGCTTTCAACGTGGTGACGCCCTCATTCAGGGCTGGATCGACTTCAATCGCAATGGCAGTTGGGCCGATGCAGGCGAGCAGATTATCATTAACCGCTTAGCAGCCAACCCGCAGCTTCCTCTAACAATCGTTTATCCAGTCCCCCCGGGTGCTCAAGCAGGACTCACCTACGCTCGGTTCCGGATCGCCGGTTCCGGAGACCTCAGCTTCGTCGGCCAGGCCAACGATGGCGAGGTCGAGGATTACGCGGTTACTATCGACGCCCCGCAGCTCGATTACGGCGACGCCCACGAAAAATTTCCGGTGGTGGCCGGGCAGGATGGCGCGCGGCACCTCCGCAACCCCGATGTGTTCATGGGCAATTTCATCGATGTCGAGTCGAACGGCCAGCCCTCTCCCGGCGCGGATGGCGACGATGTGGCCTCGCCCAACGGAGATGACGAGGATGGGGTGGCTTTTCTGACGGCTCTCGAGCCATCCGGGACTGCTGCCATAAACGTTCGGACTTCGACGGGTGGCCATCTCGACGCGTGGGTCGATTTCGATGGCAGCTTGAGTTGGGACGAGAATGAGCAGATTTTCAATACGCGCCAGGTGGCAGGGGGCCAAGCTGGAAATACCCTGACTTTCACCGTTCCCAAGGATGCCAAGCTCGGCGCTACCTATGCCCGCTTCCGGTTCAGCTTGAAAGGCGGGCTCAAGACCACTGGCCTCGCCGATGACGGCGAAGTCGAGGATTATCGCGTGTCGATTGTCGACAGTCCGGCCGATTTCGGCGATGCGCCCGAGAGTTACCCCGTCCTGCTCAGCCAGGATGGCGCGCGCCACAAGTACAATCCCGATGTGTTCATGGGCAAGGCGATCGATCCCGAGAGCGATGGGCAACCTTCCGCCGCCGCTTCCGGCGACGATACGAATCCCCCGGGCGTCGTCGATGACGAGGACGGCGTCGTCTTCCTGACCCCGTTGCAGGCGGGCACGGCGGCACGGATCGAAGTGACGGCCTCCACCAAGGGCGCCCTTGATGCCTGGTTCGACTTCAATGCGAATGGCAGTTGGGACGATCTGGGCGAGCAGATTTTCGGCAGCCAGGGGCTCAACGCTGGGGCGAACACGCTTTCTTTTAACATCCCGGCGGGCGCATCCCTCGCCTCCACCTTTGCGCGGTTTCGGTTCAGTTTGCAGGGCGGTTTGAAAGCCGCGGGGGCCGCCCCCGATGGCGAAGTCGAGGATTATCTCGTCCGGCTAGAAGGCCAGACGCTCGATTATGGCGACGCCTCGGAAAAATATCCCGTGCGCCTCAGCCAGGACGGGGCCCGCCATATCGCCAGCCGCGAGTTCGTGCTCGGACGGATTATCGATGCCGAACCGGATGGCCAGCCCAGCATTTCGGCTCTGGGCGACGATCAGAACCCCACCAATGCCGACGACGAGGATGGTGTCCGCTTCCTCGCCACGTCGCTCACCGCCGGCCAGAGTGCCGGTCTCGAAGTCACGGTCACTGGCCACGCCGGCTTTCTCGATGCCTGGGTGGACTTCAATGGCAATGGGACGTGGGACGATCTCGGCGAGCAGATTTACAATTTTCAGCAGGTTGGTGTGGGCGTGAATAATCTCTCCTTCCTGGTGCCGACCGGAGCCAGCGCCGGTGCCACCTTTGCGCGGTTCCGCCTCTCCAGCAAGGGCGGCACGAAGCCCATCGGGCTGGCCCAGGATGGCGAGGTCGAGGATTACTTGATCGAAGTCGCCGCGCCGGCTTTGGATTTCGGCGATGCACCGCAAAGTTTTCCCGTCGTGCTGTCGCAGGATGGCGGACGGCATCGCGCCGATGGCCGGGTGTTTCTTGGTTTCCGCGTCGATACGGAAAACGACGGGCAGCCCAGCAGCAATGCCAATGGCGATGACAACAATCCGCCCGCCACCACGGCGGTGCTTGATGACGAGGACGGCGTGCGCTTTATCGCCAATCCCCTGCAGGCGGGGCGCCTCGCGAGCGTCGAGGTCATTTCCTCCGTCCAGGGATCGCGCCTCGATGCGTGGATCGATTTCAACGGCAACGGCGTTTGGGAAGCTGCCGAAAAGTTTGCGAATTCCGTACTGTTGACCCAGGGCACTAACACCCTGACGGTGTCCGTGCCCGCCGATGCCCGCATCGCGCTGAGTTTCGCGCGCTTCCGCGTGAGTTCCAAGGGCGGGCTGCTCCCCACCGGCTTCGCGGAGGATGGCGAAGTGGAGGATCATCCCATCCCCATCGCCGCCCAGAATCTCGACTACGGCGATGCGCCCGAGAATTACCCGACGCTGCTCACGCAGGATGGTGCCCGCCACCGGTTCGTGCGCGGCTTTAACCTGGGCCGGTTGCTCGATCTGGAATTCGATGGCCAGCCTTCCGCCGCTTCCGATGGCGACGATCTGAATCCGCCGTCCACCAACGCTTCCGCGGATGACGAGGATGGCGTCCGCTTTCTCAGTCCGGTGCAGCCGGGCGAGAGCGTGGGAGTCGAAGTGGTCGTTGCCGGCGCTACAGGGCGGTTGGATGCATGGATCGATTTCAACCGCGACGGGGATTGGGATGATCCGGGCGAACGTATTTTCTCAAGTCAGCCGGTCGTCGTGGGCGCGAACAACCTGAGCTTCGTGGCCTCCACCGCCGCCAAGGTCGGCCGCACCTATTCCCGCTGGCGCCTGAGCACGCAAGGCGTGCCGGACTACAAGGGGCTCGCGTCCGATGGCGAAGTCGAGGATCACCTCGTCTCCATCTCGGACCGCGAAGTCCCTTGCGATCCCCGCACCAATCGCGGCACCGATTTCTGGCTGACCTTCCCGGGCAATTACGCGCCGGACAAGGATAACCCGGTGCAGCTCAGCCTCTGCATCGTTGGGCCGGTCCAGACCACTGTGAAAGTGGAGATTCCCGGGCTTGGTCATTCGCAGACGGTCATCATTCCCGCCGATGGCGAGATTACCTTGGTCCTGCCCAAGGAGGCCGAGTTGGGCAACGCGAACGACCTGATCGAAAAGAAGGGCATTCATGTGACCGCCACCGCCCAAGTGGCCGTGTTCGGCCTGAACAAGGTGCGCTGGACGAGCGATGGCTATCTCGGGCTCCCCAGCGATGTCGTCGGCCGAAACTATATCCTCCAGGGGTACGGCAATGAGTTCAGCGGCGTTCCCGATCTGAACGGCACTCAGTTCGCCATCGTGGCCACCGCGGATAACACGCGCGTCGGGATTTTGCCGCGGGTCGCGACGCAAGGCCATCCGGCCAACGTGCCGTATGTCATCACCCTGAATCAGGGCGAGACTTACCAGTTGCGCAACACGAACAATTTCGCCAACGACCTCACCGGCACGCTCATCGCCGCCGACCGGAATATCTCCGTGTTCGGCAGCCACCAGTGCGCCAACATTCCGGACAACGGCACGTTTTTCTGCGACTACCTGGTCGAACAGCTTCTCCCGCTGGAGCGCGCTGGGACGACCTTCTTCAGCCTCCCGCTGCGGACTCGCTCCGAGGATTTCTTCCGCTTCACCGCGCTGAGCGATAACACTCAGATCAGCGTCAACGGCGTTTTGGTCGCCACGATCAATGCCGGGCAAACGCACGAGCGACCGATCGGCGTCGCCGCTCGCATCACCGCGTCCGCTCCGATGTTCGCCGCCCAGTACGCCGCCAGCTCGGATCACGACGAGGTCGTCAATTCCGATCCGTTCATGATCGTGTTGCCGAACGTCAACATGTATCTCAACGATTACATACTCGGCATCCCGGCGGCGGGCTACGGCTTCGCCAGCAATTGGGTGAATATCGTTGTGCCGAACGCGGTCGTCGCGGGGGTCACGATGAATGGCGCCCTTCTCCCCGCCGCCTTCTTCTCCCCGATCGGCGCGAGCGGCTTCTCTGGAGCCCGCCTCCAGGTGAATTCAGGCTTCAACCGGTTTTCCGCCGCGCAAACGTTCGGGCTCGTTGCCTACGGCTGGCGGGAATACGAATCGTATGGTTACCCGGCCGGCATGTTCTTCGGCGACACCACTCCGCCGTCGCTCACCTGCCCGGAGAAGATCACCGTCGTCCTCCAGCCGAACTTGACCTCCACCGGGATTAATTGCTTTACGACCGTTCCGGATCTTCGTTCGCAGGTCGAGGTCACCGACAATTGCGGCCTCCCTCCGCGAGGCACCGTGAGCCAGCAGCCCGCGCCGGGCACGGTCGTAGGGCCGGGCGTGCATATCATTACCCTGTCCGCTGTCGATTTGCAGGGCAACGTCGGCACCTGCGAGACGATCTTCGAAGTGATCGATCCCGGCCCGATCCAGTTGATCTGTCCGCAGGACATCGTTGTCCCGTGCTCCAGCCCGGCTGGCGCGCGCGTCAATTTTGAAGTCATCGCCCAGGGCCGCTGCGGCCCGGTCGATCTCGACGTGGTCACCACGCCGGAAGCCGGCAGCATCTTCCCGCCCGGCGAAACAATCGTCGTGGCCACCGCCACGGATGCCCAGGGCAAGTCCTACACCTGCACCTTCAAAGTGATCGTCACCTGCAACACCGGCCCGGTGCCCAACCTGACGGTGGCCGATGCCCCCGATGGCAACTCCATCGTGCTCACCTGGCCGGGGGCGGCTGTCCTCGAACGCGCGCCGACCGTCGTCGGTCCTTGGACGTCGCTTTCCACTGCGGCTAGCGGCTTCCTCGTTCAGCCCACCGGGGACAAGGCGTTCTTCCGCCTCCGTTCCCGCTCCAACTGAGCACGACTGAACACGCGCGTCCGGGTTCTTTTGTTTGCGGTTTGCCCGGTCGTCGGCTAGAGAGTCCGCATGCGTTTCATCGGCAGCGTCGTTGAAAAACTGCAGCGGCATCCCAAACGCGTGGTCTTCCCGGAAGGGACGGAACCGCGCGTGCTTCAGGCTGCCCGGCAGTTTTACTCATTGCGTTGCGGCGTCCCCATCCTGCTGGGCGACCGCACCGAGATCAAGAAGGCCGCTGAGCAACTGAATGTTGCCCTCGATGGCATCCGCATCATCAACCCCGCCGAGAGCGAGGAGCTGGAGAACTTCGCGGATCGCTACGAACGCCTGCGCCGCTTCAAGGGCATTAAGGAGCGGGAAGCCCGGGAAACCATGATGAAGCCGAACTACTTCGGCGCCATGATGGTGGCCATGCACCAGGCCGACGGCATCGTGTCGGGCACGAATGAAATCTCCGGCAGCGTGCTCCGCCCGCTCTTCCAGATTATCAAGGTCGCTCCCCAGCGATCCACCGCCTCCAGTTGCATGGTGCTCGAAGTCGAGGATACCCGCTTCGGCGAATCCGGCGTCATGTTCATGGCGGATTGCGGCGTCATCCCCGAGCCCAATGTCGAGCAATTGGCCGATATCGGCGTTTCCACCGCCGAACTGGCCCGCCAGCTCCTGAACATCCGGCCTCGCGTCGCCTTCCTCTCTTTCTCCACCAAAGGCAGCGCCACGCATCCTTCCATCGGTCGTGTCCAGGCCGCCGCCGCCTTGGCCGCCCAAAAGGCCGAGCAACGGTTCCTGGAAGCGGACTTCGAAGGAGAACTCCAGGTCGATGCCGCGCTGATCCCCGAAATCGCCGCCCGCAAATTGCCCGAGAGCAAAGTCGCCGGCCAGGCCAACGTTTTGGTCTTTCCCGACCTGAACTCCGGCAACATCGGCAGCAAGCTGATCCAGCACATCGCCCGCGCCAATGCTTACGGCCAGATCCTCCTCGGTCTGGATCGTCCCGCCGCCGATGTCTCTCGCGGCTCGAACGCGCACGACATTCTCGGCGTCGCCGCCATCGTCGGCGTCCAGTCCACCGCCTACAAAGTTCTTTACGCCGATCCGAACTATCGCTTGCCCGGCGACGGCCCTGCATGAACTCCGTTACTCCCCGCGTTTTCATCGCCGCCACTCGCCAGAATGACGGCAAGACCACTACGTCGCTCGGCTTGCTGGCCGCGCTCCAGAAGCATTACCCGCGTGTCGGCTATATCAAGCCCGTTGGGCAGCGCTTCGTCGATATCGCCGAGCAGAAGATCGATGAGGACACCGTCCTCATGGATCAGGTCTACCACCTCAATTGCCCGCTGGTGGACATGAGTCCAATCGCGGTCGAACCGGATTTTACACGGAAGTATCTCGAAGCCTCGAATTACGACGCCCTGGTGCGCAAGATTCTCAAGGCCTTCGATCGCGTCGCGTGGGAGAAGGACTTTGTCCTCTGCGAAGGATCCGGGCACGCCGGCGTCGGCTCGGTCTTCGATCTCTCGAATGCCCGTGTCGCCAAGGTTCTTGGTGCCAAGGTGGTCATCGTGACCCAGGGCGGGATCGGCAAGCCGATCGACGAAGTCTCCTTGAACCAGGCGCTCTTCGAGAAGGAAGGGGTCGAGATCATCGGCGTCATTCTGAACAAGGTGACCTCCGACAAGATCGATTACATCGCCGACTTCGCCCGGCGCGGATTGAAGCGGAAAGGGCTCGAGCTCCTTGGCGTTCTGCCGCACCACCGCCTTCTTTCGCGCCCGACCGTAGAACTGCTCAAGGAGGAGCTGAAGGGAGTGTTGCTGAACAGCGGACACTCGTTGCGCAATCTGGTGCAGGATGTCGTGGTCGGGGCGATGGGCGCGCATAACACCACCAATTCCTTCGGCCGGGGCGTATTAATCATCACCACAGGGGATCGCGAGGATATTCTGCTCGCCGCCGCGGCAGCTCAAGCCGGCCGGAAGGAGAAGGAAGGCTTGGCGGGAATCATCCTGACCGGCGGGCTCCGCCCCACCGACACGGTCTTGAAAATGATCGAAAGCTTCCCTTTCGCTGTGTTATTGACCGACGAAAGCAGCTACCAGGTCGCCTCGAAAGTCCACGATCTCATCGTCAAAACCCGCCCGGGCGACGTGGAAAAAATCTCACTGATCCGCGACCTGATCGCGCAGCATGTGGATGTGAACAAGATTCTGCGGGCGCTTTAAGATTTCTTCGCACCTCTAATCCGTGAAATGCAATCGATGACGGTTTTCGACCATATCAATCCGAATCTGGGCAGCCTGCCGGTTTATCAACCGGGACGCCCGATCGAAGAAGTGGCCCGCGAGTACGGCCTGGCACCCGCCGACATCATCAAGCTTGCCTCCAACGAGAATCCGCTCGGGCCTTCGCCTAAGGCGCTCGCGGCCATGCGCGGAGTGTTGGATCAACTGCATCTTTATCCCGACGGTAATGCCTTCTACCTCAAGCGGCGGCTGGCCGAGAAGCTGGGGGTTGGGATTGAGCACATCGTTTTGGGCAACGGCTCGAATGAGATCATCGAATTTATCGGCCACGCGTTCATGAGGCCGGGTGTGCAGGTCGTCGTCTCCGAATACTGCTTCGCGATCTATCCGATCATGGCCAAAATGTTCGGAGCGGAACTGGTGAGCGTCCCGGCGCGCGGCCTGGGCCACGATCTGGACGGGATGTTGAGCGCGATTACTCCGCGCACAGCGGCTGTATTCGTCGCGAACCCGAACAACCCCACCGGCACCACCGTCTCGCCCGGAGAACTCCGGCGTTTCATTGAGGCAGTGCCTGCGCATGTCCTGGTGGTCATGGACGAAGCCTACATCGAGTTCCTCCCCGAGGCGCTGGATACCCTGGCGTTCGTGCGCGCCGGCAAACCAAACCTGCTGCTGATGCGCACCTTCTCGAAGATTTACGGCCTCGCGGGCTTGCGGCTGGGCTATGGCATCGGCCACCCCACAGTCATCGCTGCGTTCGAGAAAGTCCGCCAGCCGTTCAACATCAACGCGATTATCCAGGCCGGCGCGCTGGCCGCACTCGAGGATGAGGAGCATCTGCGCCGGACGCGCCAGGCCAACACGGAAGGCCTCGCTTACCTGGGACGAGTTTTCACTCAGTTCAAGCTTGAGTTCGAACCTTCGGCAGCCAATTTTGTGCTCGTGAAAACCGGCGAGGGCCAGCGGGTGTTTGCCGAATTGCAGCGGCGCGGCGTCATTGTGCGCCCGATGGGCGGTTATGGCTTGCCGGAATGGATCCGTATCACCGTCGGCACCCGCCCGCAGAACGTCCGCTGCGCTCGGGCGCTGGGCGAAGTGCTCGGCCAGCCGCTCGCTCCCGAATTATCGTTGTGAAAGTCACCGACCTGCGTGGCATTTTGCAGTACATCCCGCGTTTCCGGGACAAAGTATTCGTTCTCAGCGTCGATGGCGCCATCGTGACCGAGGAGAATTTCGCGAACATCCTCACCGACGTGGCGCTCCTCCGCTCCGTGAACATCCGGGTGGTGCTGGTGCATGGCGCCGGGGCGCAGATCAAAGCCCTGGCCGCGCAGCAGGGCATGGTGGCTTCTGATGCCACGGGAGTGGGCGTGACCGATGCCTCCACCTTGCAGCTTGCGCTGACGGCAGCCAACCGGCTCACCCATGAAATCCTCGAGGGGCTGGCCGCTCACGATTTGCGGGCGGCCTGCACGAATGCCATCATCGCGCATCCCATGGGCATTCTTCAGGGCGTCGACCAGCTCTTTACCGGCAAGGTCGAGCGGGTGGATACTGGGCTGCTCCAGATTCTCCTCCAGCAGGACATCATTCCGGTGGTGCCGCCGCTCGGTTTCGACGGCGATGGCCGCACCTACCGGGTGAATTCCGATGGCATCGCGGCGGCGCTGGCCGAATCGTTGCGCGCCACCAAGCTCATTTTCATTACCACCCAGGATGGGTTCGAGCGCGGCGGTCAACTCGTCCGCCAGATTCCTGTCACCGAGTTGGACCCGTTGATCGCCTCGGGCCGCCAGGATATTCCGGCGGAGATTCTTTCGAAACTCATCCACGGGTCCCAAGCCTGCCGCGCCGGCGTGCCGCGCACTCATATCATTAACGGCCGTCTGGACGAGAGCCTTCTGGCGGAAGTGTTTTCCAACGAAGGCGTCGGCACGCTCATCTACGCGAACGAGTACCAGCAGATTCGCCGGGCTTTGAAGAAGGACATCCGAAGCATCCTGCAACTCACCAAGGATTCCGTTCGGTCTGAGGAATTGGTCAAGCGCACCCGCGCCGCCATCGAAAAACAGATTGCAGATTACTATATTTTCGAGATCGATAAGAACCCGGTGGCCTGCGTTGCCTTGCACCTTTATCCCGATCAGGGCAAGGGCGAGCTCGCCTGCCTGTATGTCCGGCCCAGCCACGAGAATCAAGGCATTGGCCGCAAGCTCATCCAGTTTGTCGAGAACCGCGCTCGGGAACTCGGCTTGGCCGAACTGCTGACGCTCTCGACCCAGGCTTTCACCTATTTTCAAAGCAAGGGTGGATTTGCCGAAGGCAGCCCCGAGGATCTCCCCCTCTCCCGCCGCGAAAAGTACGAAGCCAGCGGCCGCAAATCCAAGGTGCTCATCAAGAAGCTCGTCAAACAGGAAATCGCACGAGCCTGAGGAGGTTTCTGCTGGTGAAAGCCCGCTCCGGGAAAGTCTTCGACAATGCCCTGATGTGCGACGGCGATGGCCTTGCCAACGCTCCAAAGCTCGAGTAATACCTTGGGTATGACCTCCAGGTTGGTGAGCGTGAAAGTTCCGGTCGAGTTGTTCCAGTCGCTGCCCGCCGCCCACTCGGGCCGCAGCCAGTTCATTGTCGCGGCTTTGCGGGAGAAAATCTCGCGTGAGCAGCCCAGGTGGCAGCCATCCACGCGTCGCGGCGCGCGCTTGGCGGCTCTCCTGAAAAAAGGGGCTAAGGAACGTCTCCCTCTGCTCGACCAGGAAGGAATCGCCCAGGAGCTGCGGACGCGCCGCGGGAGCTTCCATTGAAACGCTTTCTCGACTCGGGAGTTTTGATCAGCGCGTGGCGCGGATTGCCTTCGCTTTCGGAGGCGGCCCTCGAAGTCATGAGCGATGATCGATGTACGTTCGTTAGTGCGGAGAACGTCCGGCTCGAGGTCCTGCCTAAGCCTGTTTATGGGAAGCAGCGTGCGGAGGTCGAGTTCTACGAAGCGCATTTTGCGGAAACGGAATCCGTTGAGCCGTTCAGTCGTGAGCTTGGCGAAGCGGCTTTCGCCCTGGCCAGGATTTACGGCTTGTCGGCGGGCGACGCCTTGAATATCTCGGCGGCGATTCGGCAAGGCGCAGACGAATTCGTCACGAGCGAAAGGCCCGGCAAACCCATGTTTCGACTGCGCGAAATCCTCGTCGTGTCGTTGCACGCCGCGGCAGGACGATGAAATGCGCTCGGAGTCGGAAGTTGGTCTACAAGAGATGATCCGGGTTTAATGGCCGAAGATCCTTCGGCATGAAAAGCCCGTCTTTGCGGATCAGCTCCCCATCGAACCATATTTCCCCGCCGCCCCATTCCGGCCGCTGGATCAGCACCATGTCCCAATGCACCGCCGACCGGTTTCCGTTGTCGGCGATCTCGTACGCCTGACCTGGCGTGAAGTGCAGCGATCCCGCGATCTTCTCATCGAACAAAATATCGCACATCGGATTCTGGATGTAGGGATTGAAGCCGAGCGCGAACTCACCGATATACCGCGCCCCCGCGTCCGTATCGAGAATCTCGTTCAGCCGTTTCGAGTTGTTCGCCACCGCATTCACCACCTTGCCCTTCTCGAATTCGAGCCGGACATTTTCGAATCGCGTCCCAGAATACAGCGTCGGCGTGTTGAACTGGATCGTGCCTTCCACCGACTTCTTCACCGGACAGGAGAAGACCTCGCCGTCGGGAATGTTCAGCTTCCCATTGCAGGATTTGGCTCCGATGCCCTTGATGCTGAATTTCAAATCGGTCCCGGGGCCTTTCAGATGGACCTGGTCGGCCTGCTTCATCCGCTGTTCGAGCGGGATCATTGCTTTCGCCATCTTGCGATAGTCCATCGTGCAGACGTCGAAGTAGAAATTCTCGAACGCTTCCGTGCTCATGTTGGCGGCCTGCGCCATGCTGGCCGATGGCCAGCGCAGGACGGCCCATCGCGTCTTGTTCACGCGATAATTCAGCACGGGGCGCAGCGCCTTCGTGTAGAGGGCCATGCGGTCGGCTGGCACGTCGGAATTCTCGTTGGCGTTTAAGCTGCCTCTCACGGCGATATAGGCCTGCACCTTCCGCATGCGGAACATCTCGATGTCGTGCGCGAGCCGCGCATGCTGATCGTTCGTACCGAGAAGGATCTCGCGCGAAAGCCGGGTGTGCCGCACTTCCACCAGCGGGTTCGCCCCCGCCGCCCGCGCGGCGCGCACCAGTTCGATCGAGAACTCGTCCGGCACATCGATCATGTCGAGCAGGATCGTCTCGCCTTCCCGCAGCTCCGTCGAATATCCGACAAGCAAACGGGCCAGCTTCGTGTAGCGAGGATCGGTCATAAATCGGCGCAATCCTAGGCGCGGTGCCTCTCGAAGTCGAGCGCGCGCTCTTCAGGTCCGCCGTGCGTGGGGCACGCGCAAAAGTGTCAGCCGCCTTTACAGAGTGCGGGTGTGCCGCGCCGCGCCGCTTCCACGCGAAAAAATCGTAACTTATGGAAATTCAACCAGTTACGGCGAGCCGGATGGAAGTGTCCACGGTTGGCACCCGCTGTGCTATAGAGAGATTGCTGCGTTATTGGTAGTGGCGCAGCGCGAGTGAATTCGGCGGTCGCGCCGGTTAGTTCCACGCGGCCGTCAGTTCATAGAGAGTTCTGAGTGGTACGAGGGGCACCCCGAGGAGTCAGGGTGTCCCTCCACTTTTTGGAACAGGGCATCTCGGTTGCCTCGCGCCCGCTCGTTCCTTGCCAGCCGGCACCCCTTCGGTGACACTCTCCCCATGACTGCGGTCGCGAAGGAAACTCTGCCCGACGCTCACGGACGGTTCGGCCCCTTTGGGGGACGATACGTTCCGGAGACGCTCATGTACCCGCTCCAGCAGCTTGAGGACGAGTATTTCCGGGCGCAGGCCGATCCCGAATTTCAGCGCGAACTCACCTACTACCTGCGCGAATTCTGCGGACGTCCCACCCCTCTTTACTTCGCCGAACGCCTTACCCAGGAACTCGGCGGCGCCAGGATTTACCTCAAGCGCGAAGACCTCCTCCACACCGGCGCCCACAAGATCAACAACGCCATCGGCCAGATCCTCCTGGCCCG
>CAYZKY010000069.1:0-30948 GCA_964478815.1 uncultured Verrucomicrobiota bacterium | reverse complement strand
GGGGCTGCTGTTCGGAGACGATCCGGATGACCACGAGGTTTGGGTCGCGATCATGGGATGAAGATGGCATGGGTGGGTGCGAAAGTCAATGTTGACTTTGTAGAGTCTACATTTTGAGGGAGTGGAAGGTGGAAGGCGGCCGGAGGCGGGTGGGGCACCGAGATCGATCCAACCGCTTTACACGGCTGAGTTCAGCCCTTCATTACATCGGAGGCAGGGAGATGGCTGGCGGCTCATTCCTCGCGACGGAGACGGAAGAAGCGGTGGGGATACTCTCCATCGTTGTAAAGGAATTCCCTTTCGAAGGGGCTGAGCCAGCGATCGTTCTCCGGGAACCAGAAGTCACTCGAAGATTCGAGGTAGACGGAGGATTCCGCGGGGCGTGCGCCCACGAGGTGGCCGGTCGGCCGGATGACAACCGGCCCCAACCGGCTCGCCTCAAGACTGTTCGGAAGAAAACCGAGGTCGTCGTTGACGATGGTGATCTCGACTTCGGGCAATTGCTGGCCGCCGGGCACGGTTGTAAAGCGCAGGCGCAAGGCGCGCTCGTCGTCCGGCGCGGCGTTGTCGAGAACGGTCAGAGAGATCGTGGCGGCCGACTGGCCGGACGGAAAGGTCACTTCGCCGCCGGCCGGTTGGTAATCCACCCCGGCGAGGGCGGTGCGGTCCGCGGTGGTCCAGCGCACGGTCCAAGCCGCATCGTCCGAGCCGATACGCCAGAGGTTTAGTTGGGCCAGACCCGCACTCTCGGAGACGCGCACCGACTCGAACGCGGCCTCGACGCGGGGCGTCGTGGCTTGGGGCAACAGCCTGGTCAGTTGGGGAAAGCGCAAGTGGCCATTGACCAGGGCGGGGCCATAGACGAGCAATTCGCCGGTGGTTCGAGCTGCCATCGCCGAGGGAGCAGGGCTCTTGGTTCCACTGAGAAATTCCCGGAACGCGATTTCCTCGGGAGGCTGGCTGGGGCTGCGCTGGCCATCGAGTCCGAGCGAGACGAGCCGCTGGGGCCCTTGCTCGCGCCGGCGCTCGAGGTAGATTTTCCCGGCATCGACGGCGAGATGGGCGATTTGAAGCGGCGGCGCGGCGCGGTAGGGGAGGAAGGCCGGATCCAGCCCCCCACCGGGGAGGAGGCGATGGACGGAATCCGTCCCGCGGCCTGAAGGGTCGAGGCTGCGGGCGAGCAAGAGAGGGCCGGCCCCCGAAAGAACCAGTTTATCACCGCCCGGGTAATGCAGTTCGAAATCGGGCGGGAGCGGCCGATAGTCGGGATCGGCCCGGCCGCCGGGAAGAATGCGAGCGAGGCGACGCTGCTCCCGCTCTCCGACGTTCGAGAAGTGGCCGTGGGCCAAGACGCTGCCGTCCGGCAAGGCGAGCAATTGGCGGACTTCGTCATCGAATTCCACCGGTTGCGGGTTGGCCAAGACGCCGCGGGGGTCCAGCCAGAAAAGCCGCGTTCCTTCACCGGTCCAACCGGCGACGGCGATATGGCCATCCGGGGTGGCCGCCAGGGCGGTCACCCAATCAAGAGAAACGCCCAGTTCCACCTGGAAATCGGCATCCCGGGTGCCATCGGTTCGCAAGCGGGCCAGCACGCGCGCGGTTTCGCCGTTGAGCTGGAATTCTCCGGGCCCTTGATTCCAGGCACGGGCGGCAACGAGCACGCCCCCATCGGAAAGGGGCTGAATCTTCAAGAAACCGTCGGCCTGCATGGTGGCGGGCGCGAAGGCCGGGTCGGGCGAACCATCGGCCCGCAGCCGCGACAAGCGAATGTCGAGGGCATCGACGGCGAGCGACCCAAAAGAGGCGAGAAAACCGCGGCCATCGGGCAGAAGAACCCAGGGCTGGCTGAAGCTTCTTGAAAAGGCGTTTCCCGCCACCGGTTGGAAGTCCGGGTCCACGCGCGCCAGGAGCCGCTGGCGATCCAGAATGGTGAGCACAGCGGGTTCCTGGGAGCCAATCGACACGCCCGGCGAGGGATTCAGGAGCACGACGCGGAACATCTCGTCATCTTCCGGGCGGGTGTCCGCATGGAGCCGGATGGGGAGGTTGACCGCCGTCTGTCCGGCGGCGAAGGAGAGGGTGCCCGAAGCGGCTTCGAAGTCCTCGCCCGGCGCGGCGGCCGGGTAGGGATCGTCCGGGCCGAAGGCTTCTATCCGATAATCCACGGTGCTGGCGGCCTGATAGTCGCCCCAGCGCCCGACGGAGATGTGGACCTCGGCCTCCTGCTCGCGGATCAAGCGGTAGCCTTGCTCGGAACCGGCGAATTCGGTGAGAAGATACCCGAGTTCATTGTCGACGATAGTCAGATCGAACCGACCGTTGCCTTCAATGGGGGTGCCTCGAGGGTTGCTCAAGGCCACGGCCATATATTCGTTCCCTTCCTCAAGAGCATCGTTGAGGATCGACACGCGAAAACTCTTTTGAGTTTCTCCGGCCGCGAAGACAAGCGTGCCGATGGCGGGCGTAAAATCCAGGCCGGGCGTGGCCCCGGGCAGCGGTGGCCGGCTCGCCGTCACGGCATAGTCAACAGAGGCGGCCGGCAAGGGGCTCCCTTCCCGTCGCACGACGAACTCCCGTTCGCCCGCATTTTCGTTGTCGTTCCCGAACGTCATGAAGAAAAAGCCGCGTTCGTTGTCGTAAATCGGGAGCTCGACCCGGCCGGCGCCGCCGATGGGGGTCCCGACGGCTCGCGAAAGGGTGACGCCAAGCCATTCCGTGCCCTCGACGTCGCCATCGTCCAGCATCGTCACAGGAATGCGTTTCACGGATTCTCCGGCCGCAAAGTGGACCGTGCCGGAAATGGGCGTGTAGTCCAGAAATGGAGTGGCGGAGGGCTGTTGGTGCTGGCTGGGGGTGACGGCGTAATCGACCGAGGCGACGGGGAGGTTCTCGCCGACGCGATAAATCCGCAATTCCATGGTTCCCAGCCACTCATAATTGCCGCCCCACAGGTCACAAAAAAATCCCGAATCAGCCGAGGGAAGCGCGGCGGCCCGGAGGACGGAGGGAGGGGTGGCCGCAGGGAGACCGGCGGACATGAGCATGGCGACAAGGCTCGAAAGGAAATGCTGGGGGAATGACGGGAGCTTCATGATTCGCTGGCGGCTAGTGAATAGGGAAACTGTTTCGCAGACAAGCACTTACGGGCCGGGGCAAGATGGGATCCGCAGAGGCAGGAAGAGGTGGCTGGGCGACGGAATGATGTTCGGAAAAGCAAGCGCGGCGGCGTTTGGCAGACGGCCTCGGGGCATGTCCAAAGGGAGAGAAGAAGACGGAGAGGGTGCGACCGCCGAGTTTGATGGCGGCAACGGAAAGGGGGGCGCAATTGGGCGCAATTGGGCGCAATTGGGCGCGATGGGGCGCGATGGGGCGCAGAGGGTGGAACGGCCGGTTAAATGGGGCAGGCAATAGAAGAGCGCAGGTTGCGCGCCGCGCCGGCAGGGTGTCGAAGGTAAAATAAGGACTCGCAAGCGCGTGCGAAATCCGATATTCTGAGAAGATAAATGGGACGAGGAAGGACAGTTTACAAGGCCTCGTGGCCGACGCTAGAAGGGCGATTGAAGCATGCGCCGAGTTCACGAGAGGCGGCGGTCCGCCAGCTCCAGACCATGATACCGATCACGCCGCTCGCTCAATTCGTGTTAACGCGGAAGAAGGGCGGCTCGCCGCGTGGGCGAAAGCAAATGGCCGGTTAGGCCGGCGACTCCCCCCAGAATTTGGCCGGGGCGGGGAGCATTCGGTATATCTCCACAAACGCAGCAAGCGTTACTTAAAATCGACCCTGCCCGAAAGGCATCGCGGGTTTGGGATCGCACTCAGTTCTTACATTCATGGAGCCACTCCGTCCGAATATCTGGACCGCCTGGGCCTGCAGAACGCGATCTTCGATGACGATATTCGGCTGGAGCGGGTGGTTTTGCAGGAAAGCAAACCGATCATCGTCATCTCTCAGCCCGCCATCGAGGGCGAACCATCGAAGCCAGAAGCCATCGATGCCATGATGGAGGCCAAAGGGTACGAGCGGTTGGCCGAGGGCGCTTATTACGATGAACTCGCGGGTCTGTTAATTTTCGACCTCGCGCCGCGAAACGCATTGACGAGCGCAAACGGCGTCATCTACCCGATCGATCCTGTGATGCAAAGGATCACGCGCGAATTTGGAGACTTCCGGCAGGAGCATCCCTATACCATCAACTTGCCGCGGTAGCCGGCAACCGACGCCAGCGCCTGGCCTGACGGCAAATGGCGCATCAACCGACCAGCGGGGAAAACTCCGCGAACGGATGGGAGGCACTCGCGGTGAGCAGCGTGCCCGGGCCCGGAGGGTGCGGGCGGGTCGACAGGGCAGCGGGCGGTGGGGTCGGCTGGCGCGACGTGGCCACGGTTGTGAACGCAATTATCGAGCGGATCAAGGGGGTTCAGAGGTTTCTGGACGAGCGGGAGATGGCGCGGCGGGAGGGGGAGGGGACCTCCCTGGCGCACCGGATGGCGCACTTCTGGATTCTGGTGGGCAAGAGTTTTCAGCGGAACCGGGGGCCGACGCGGGCGGCGGCGCTGACGTACACGACGCTGCTGGCGCTGGTGCCGATCCTGGCGGTGGTGGTGAGCGTATCGACGGGGATGCTGAAGTCGGACCAGGGGGCGATCGTGGCAAAACTGGTGGATTACGTGGTGGGGACGGTGGCTCCGCAGCTCGATCTTTCGCCGAGCGGGTCGGCGACGGCATCGGCGCAGAACCGGAAGGAAGTGGTCGACCAGATCATGGGGTATATCAACAAGGTGAACAGCGGGGCGCTGGGGGTGACGGCGATGGTGGCGCTGGTGTTTATCGCGATCACGGTGTTGAGCAGCGTGGAGGGGACGTTCAACGATATGTGGGGGGTGAGCCAGGGGCGGCCGTGGCTGGCGCGGATCGTGCAGTATTGGGCGACGATTACGCTGGGGCCGATCTTTCTGGTGACGGCGGTGGCGGTGACGGGCGGGGCGCAATTCGCCAGGGTGAAGGAGTGGCTGGATGTGCTGCCGGGCTTGCAGTTGTTGCTGAAGCTGGTGCCGTTCCTGTGCCTGTGTATTTTTCTGACGCTGTTTTACAAGATCATGCCGGCGACGCCGGTGGCCTGGAAAGCGGCAATGGCGGGGGGGCTGGCGGGGGGGGTGCTGCTGCAATTGAACAATCTGCTGAATGTGATGTACATCTCGAAGGTGGTGACGTACAGCAAGATTTACGGCGGCTTGGGGGCGGTGCCGATCTTTCTGATCGGGATTTACTTTTCGTGGCTGATCGTGCTGCTCGGTTCGCAGGTGTCGTACGCGTTTCAAAACAAGCAGGCGTATCTGCGGGCGAAGGAGGCGGAATTGATCCATCAGCGGGGGCGCGAGTTTGTGGCGCTGCGGTTGATCACGGAGATCGCCGCGCGGTTTTTCGCGGGGGCGCCGCCGCCGGGGCAGATCGAACTGGTGAACAAGCTGGGGGTGCCCGCCCAGTTGGCGGCGCCGATCCTGACGGCGCTGGTGAAGGCCGGGCTGTTGCTGGAGGTGGGCGGGGAAAGCTGCGCTTATGCTCCGGGCCGGCCGATCGACCGCATTGCGGTGGAGGATGTGCTGACCGCGCTCCGCACGGGCGGCGGGACGGACTTCGCGACCGCGGAGGATCCTTTCCGCACGATCGTGCGGGACGAGTACGCCCGGGTGACGGAGGCGGAACTGCACGCGGCGAGCGCGGTGACGCTGCAGACGCTGGTGGTGCGGGCGCACAACTTGCCGCCGAAGGCTGCGGGGCCGCTGAAGGATGGATGAGTGATGATGGCCGGGGGCCGGATGTTTTTGCGGCGGTGGCAGCGGATGGTTTGCCTGGGGCTGGCTTGCGTGGCGGCGGGGGCGGGCATGGCCGAAGCGCCGCCCGCGGAGGGCGCGGTGATCCCGATCACGTTGAGCCGGGGGCGGCCTTTGCTGAGCGGCGCGATCGGCGAGGTGAAGGGGCTGACGTTTCTGCTCGATTCGGCCTGCACGATTCCGACTCTGCATCCGACGCTGGTGGACGAACTCAAGATCGAGCCTTCCGGGCGGGTGCGGATCGTGGGGATCGCGGGGGAGGAGCGGGCACCGACGTATCGGAATGTCGCGTTCGATTTCGGCGGGGCGCGGTATGCGCCGCGGCGGGTGGCCTCGATCCCTTCGGAGCGGGAGGAAGCGCGCCGCCGGGATGGGGTGATCGGCTCGGGGTTTTTCCGCGAGTTCGTGATCGAGCTGGACGCAAAGGCGGCCACGCTGCGGTTAACGGCTCCCACGAATTTCGCGTATGCCGGGCGGGGCACGGTGGTGCCGTTTTCGTTTCGGGCCGAGATTCCGGTGCTGAAGGCGTCGCTGGGGATGAAGGGGCGCGAGGCGGTGGAGGGAGAGTTCGAACTGGACACCGGATGCGACAGCGGCATCTGCGTGGGCCAGCCGTTTCTGACCCGGCATGGGTTGCTGAACGGGAGCGACGGGAAGCGGGATGAAAAATTCGGAGTGGGCGGAAGCGTGGCCACGCATAATACGCAGATTCCGACGGTGCGGCTGGCGGGGCTGGAAGCGACGGATGTGCAGGCGGATTATTTCCTGGAGGGATCGCCGGTGGATGAACCGCTCGCGGGCCATATCGGCATGGGGTTTCTCCGGCGGTACAAGGTCATCTTCGATTACACGCGCCAGCGCCTGATCCTCGAGGAACCGGCGGCGGCCGCGCCGTAGCGGCGGAGCGGCGCCGAGAGGGCCGGCTGCAAAAAAGATGCCATTTGCGGAGCGTGTGCTACTTTCTGCGCCTGTTTTATGCATTGGTCGCAGCTATTGATCCCTACACTGAAGGAGGTTCCCTCCGACGCGGAGATTGTGTCGCACCAGCTTTTGCTGCGGGCGGGCTTGATCCGGAAACTCACGGGCGGGTTGTACACGTTTCTGCCGCTGGGGTTGCGGGTGCTGCGGAAGGTGGAGCGGATCGTGCGGGAGGAGATGAATCGCGCGGGGGCGCAGGAAGTCTTGATGCCCGCGCTGCAACCGCCGGAGATCTGGCAGAAGAGCGGCCGGTACGAGACCGCCAAGGAGGTCTTCTTCCGCGCGCGCGACCGGGCGAAGAAGGAATGGATTCTCGGGCCGACGCACGAGGAGGTGATTACCACGCTGGTGGCGGGGGAGATCAATTCGTACCGGCAGTTGCCGAAGAATTTTTTCCAGATCCAGACGAAGTTCCGGGATGAGATCCGGCCGCGGTTCGGGTTGATGCGCGCCAAGGAGTTCCTCATGAAGGACGCGTATAGCTTCGACGCGACGGACGAGCTGGCGCAGATCAGCTACCAGAAGATGTACGACGCGTATGTGCGCATCTTCCAGCGGTGCGGTCTCAAGGCGATGCCGGTGGAAGCGGATACCGGGGTGATGGGCGGCAAATTTTCGCACGAATTCATGGTGCCGGCGGAGACCGGCGAGAGCGATGTGGCGTACTGCGAGAGCGGGGATTACGCGGCGAATACGGAGAAGGCGACAAGCCGGCTCACGCAGGCGACTCCAGCAGCCAGCACCGGGGAGATCGAGAAATTCGCGACGCCCGGGGTGGTTACCATCGAGGCCCTGACGCAGGCACCGCATGGCGTAGCGGCGCGCGGCCAGATCAAGACGCTGGTTTTTCTGGTGGAGAGCAAGGTCGTCCTGGTGTTGATGCGCGGGGATCATTCGCTCAACGAAACGAAGCTGGCGGCGCAGCTCGGGACGGCGGAATTCCGGCCCGCGGTGGAGGAGGAGATTGTCGCGGCGCTGGGCGCACGGCCCGGCAGCCTGGGAGCGGTGGGCGTGACGAAGTTCCGGGTGCTGGCGGATGAGGCGCTCCGGGAAGCGAAAGGGATGGTGACGGGCGCGAACGAGGATGGGTTCCATCTCCGCCATGTCGAGATCGGGCGGGATATCCAGGTGCAGAAGTGGGGCGACCTGCGGACGGTGGCGGCGGGCGAGCCCTGTCCGGCGTGCGGCCAGCCCTTGAAGATTCAGCGGGCGATCGAAGTGGGGCACGTTTTCAAGCTGGGCAGCAAGTATAGCGAGGCGCTGGAGGCGTTTTTCCTGGATGAATCGGGCAAGCAGCAGCCGCTCGTCATGGGTTGCTACGGGATTGGGGTGACGCGGACGATGCAATCGATCATCGAGCAGAGTCACGACAAGGATGGCATCATCTGGCCGCTGGCGGTGGCGCCTTTCGAGGTCTGCATTACGCCGCTGGGAGTGGGGGCGGACGCGCCGACGATGAAGGTGGCGCGCCAGCTTTACGACGAACTGACGGCGCGCGGGGTGGAGGTCATCCTCGACGACCGGGATGAACGCCCCGGGGTGAAGTTCAAGGACGCCGACCTGGTGGGATTTCCGATTCGGATCGGGGTGGGCGAGAAGTCGCTGGCGAAGGGGGAGATCGAGATCAAGCGGCGCGGGGGGGCGCTGGAACCGGTCAAGATCGAGCAGGGCTTGGCCCGGGTGCTGGAACTGGTGCAGGCCCGCGCCTGAGGCGGACAGGGTTTTCGTACACGAAAAAAGCCGCTCTGGAGGCCAGAGCGGCTGGAAATTGGCGCGGAGGCGCGACCGTTAGTTGTTGGTCGCCGCCGGTGCGACTTGAACGGCTTGCGGGAGAATGTTGACCCGGCGACGTTCCTTGTCGAACTTCACATGGCCATCCTTGAGGGCGAAAAGCGTCCAATCCCGGCCGGTGCCGACATTCTGGCCGGCCACGAACTTGGTGCCGCGCTGGCGGACGATAATGCTGCCGGCGGTCACGAATTCGCCGCCGAAGCTCTTGACGCCCAGCCGTTTGCTATTGCTGTCGCGCCCGTTGCGGCTGCTGCCTTGACCTTTCTTGTGTGCCATAAACTCTAACCTTTAATCTCTTTGACCTTCAGCACGGTCAGTTCCTGCCGGTGGCCCACCGTGCGATGGTACCCTTTGCGGCGTTTCATCTTGAAAGCGATGACTTTCGGCCCGCGGCGATGCTCGACCACGTCGGTCTCGACGGTGACGTTGGCGACGGTAGGCTGGCCCACCTGGACGCTGCCTTCGCGGCCGACGAGGAGGACACGATCCAAAGTGAACGGCTGGCCCGCTTCGGCCTTCAAGCGGTCCACCACCAACGTGTCGCCCGCTTTCACGCGGTACGTCTTGCTACCTGACTCAATAACGGCGTACATAAATCCCAATAAAAGGGTTGAAACAAGACCACATCCAAGGCGGCCTGTCAACCGGACTTTTGAGGAAATGAGCCTACCCGATAAAGCCGTCGAAATCCAGAGCCGATTTCGTGTCGATTTTGTGCCGATTTCGGGCTGGCCAGCGGCGGGGCGTGGGACCAGAATTCCGGCCTCGATGATCAAGTCAGCGGTGACAGTTTCGCTGGTGCCGGAGGCGCAGGGCGGTCCATTCGTGTTTTGGGGCGATTTGCCGGGAGCATGCCGGAAAGCCCGGGCTTTGGAATTCGATGCGGTGGAGGTATTTCCGCCCGATCCCGAGAGCATCGATGCGGCGGGATTGCAGAAGCTGCTGAACGAGAACGGTTTAGCCTTGGCTGCTTTCGGCACGGGAGGGGGCTGGCTGAGGCAAAAGTTGACGCTGACATCGGCTGATGCAGACGTGCGGAGCCGGGCGCGCGCGTTCATTCGCCGGATGATCGATCAGGCGGCGCCGTTTCAAAGCCGGGTGATCCTCGGCTCCATGCAGGGACGGTGGGACGGGGCGGTCTCGCGCGATCAGGCGGTGGCCTGGCTCGCGGAAGGGCTCGAAGAACTCGGGGACCATGCGGCAAAGCAGGGCGTGACCCTGCTTTACGAGCATCTGAACCGGTACGAGACGAACCTTTTCAACCGCGTCGAGCAGGTCGTGCCATTCCTGCAAGGGCTGAGAACGAAGAACGTCCGGATTCTGGCCGATCTGTTTCACCTGAACATCGAAGAGCAGTCCCTCCCGGAAGCGTTGCGAGCCTGCGGCGACCTGCTGGGCCATGTCCATTTCGTGGATAGCAACCGCCGCGCGGCGGGCTGGGGGCATACCGATTTTCCGCCGATCATCGCGGTGCTCCGCCAAATGGGTTACCAAGGCTTCCTCTCCGCGGAATGCTTCGCTTATCCCGATTCCGACCGGGCGGCGGGCCAAACCATCGCCCGGTTTCGGGAATTGACGCGATAAAAATGGGGCTAGAATTCCGCGCGGGGCTGGGTGGGGGAGGCGGCGGATGACGGGAAGTGAGTGGTGGAGAGAAAGGCGCGGGAAGTGGTGGATTGTGGAGAATAGAGCGGGTCCGGCTTCAGGATTTATGTCGTAATCCGTTGATTATCAATGAGTTGATATTTAACACAATCGAGAAAATGGATGTGGAGAATGAGTGGTGAATTGCGGTGGATTCTGGTGAATTGCGGTGAATTTGGGCGATGAGTGGTGAATGGGGTGGGTGAGGGAGTTTTGGACAGGATTAACAGGAAGCATAGGGTGGCGGGGGAGGAGGGGTATGGGGTAGTTCTGGTTTAGAGCCTGTCTGAAAATTGCGGCGGGGCCGACGACGGGTCTTTTGGCTGGGGCCTTCGTTGGCCCGACCGTTACAGCCCGCTGCGGGGATGCGCCGGTCGCGCCGCCTCGGCCGCAGCCAAAATCCCTCGCCGCCGGCCCCGCCGGAATTTTCAGACAAGCTCTTAGGGATATTGATCGGCATCCGAGGCCGGCGGGATTGGCGCACCGGGGTTCTCTCCGTTATTTTGGCCCGTAACGTGCTCATATACTCATCGGTTTGCGGCCTGTTCGAATGAATGTCGCTTCGTGGCGTGCCCTGGCTTTCGCGGCGGCGGCCTGGCTGGGCGCGAGGTCGCCGTCCGCGCAGCCGGTCGTTCTCAACGAGTTGATGGCGGTCAACACCACCGCCCACCCGGACATCGTCGATTACGAAGATTACCCGGACTGGATCGAGCTTCGGAACACGACCGACCTGCCCGTGTCGCTCGACCGGTTTACCCTGAGCGATGACCCGGGCGAACCCGGCAAATGGCCGTTCCCGGCGGGAGCCAGCCTGCCGCCCCACGGCTTCCTCATCGTTTGGGCCGATGGCCACAACGCCGGGCCGGGAACGATCCGTCCCCGCGGATACTGGCCATGGCGCTCTTTCGCCGCCGAAGGCTATCATGCAAACTTTGCCCTTTCGGGCGAAGGCGAGACCCTGGTGCTGGCCGAACTCGAGGCCGCTCCGACCACTTCGTTAATTCTGGCCGCCCAACCGCCGCCGACGGCCGCGCTCCCGCTGTGGCGTTATTCCCTGCCCGACACCGATCCCGGAACGGGCTGGCGCGAGCCGGCCTTCGACGACACCGCCTGGCCCTCGGGCCCGGCTCAACTCGGCTTTGGCGACGGCGACGAAGCCACCGCGCTCCCCTCCGAGAACAACCCGCCGACGGCCTATTTCCGGATGCGATTCCACGTCGAAAATCCGGGAGCCTTCGAATCCCTGAACCTCCGGCTGCTGGCCGATGACGGCGCGATCGTCTACTTCAACGGCCAGGAAGTGGTCCGGCTCAACATGCCGGCCGGAGCGATCGAACACTATACGCGTGCTGTTTCCGGCGTTTCCGGCGGAGATGAATCGGTTTACCACAATTTCGCCGTGCCGCCCGCCCGGCTGGTGTCCGGCGAGAATGTCGTAGCGGTAGAAGTTCACCAATCGTCACTCAACAGCACCGATCTGAGCTTCGACTTGTCGCTGGAGGGACGGCTGATCGGCGTGGCGCGGGTTGTCGATACGGTAGTCATCCCGAAGCAGATTGCCGATATCTCGTATGGCCGCGATCCCGAGAATCCGACGGCCTGGCGGCAAATGGCCCGGCCCACGCCCGGGGCGACCAACCAAGGCCCATACGTCCCCGACCTCCGCCAAGCATCGGGCCGCCCCGCGTATTCCCAGCCCGCCGGGTTTTATGCCGAGCCTCCGACCGTGTCGTTGACCGCCCAGGCCGGCGACATTTTGTATACCCGGGATGGCAGCCTGCCGCGCCTCGGCTCCGCGGTTTACACCGGCCCCCTCACGCTCCTGACGAACACGGTTCTCCGCGCGCGGGTCGTCGAGCCCGGCAAGGTGCCCGGCCCGGTGGAGACGCGCACCTATTTCGTAAACGAACCGCCCGGCCGGATCCCGATTGTCTCCTTCGCGGCTGATCCCGAAACACTCTTCGGGGACCGGATCGGGATTTACTACAATCAGCACGAGCCATCGACGCTCGGCGGGCGGCTGAGGGACGTCTATAAGAACAAGGAAATCCCTTCCTCGCTCGAATGGTTCGAACCGGGCGGCCAGTTGGGCTTCCGGGTGGATGCGGGCACCACCATCGGCGCGGAGAACAGTTGGGCGGTCGCGCAACGTCCGCTGAATGTCCACACGCGCAGCAAGTTCGGATTCGACACGATTCCGTACGATCTCTTTCCGGGCTCGGGCCTGGGGGATCACACCTTCGTGACGCTGCGGAACGGCGGGGACAATTGGACTTCGGACATGTTGCGCGATGCGCTGCTGCCGTTCATCTCGGACGGCCGGTTGCGGGTCGAAACGGCGGCGTACCGTCCGGCGGCGGTCTTTATCAATGGCGTCTACTGGGGCCTGCACGAATTGCGCCAGCGGTACGACGAAGGGTACTTTTTCGCCAAGTATCATCTGCACGTCGGGGAGTACGATCATCTCGGCTATGCTCATGTCGATTCCTCGGCGTTGAAACTGGAGCGGATCGAGGGCGAGACGAACCGATGGGTCGAGCTGCTGGCGTTTCTCGACACGCACGATCTGGCCATCGAGACGAACTGGGCGCGGGTGGAACGGGAGATCGACCTGGACAGTTTCATCGATTGGGCCGCGATCGAAGTTTACGGCATGAACATCAGTTGGCGGCACAATCGGCAATTCTGGCGCGGGCGGCAGCCGGACGCCCAATGGCGCTGGCTGGCCTCCGACATCGATCGCGCGTTTAACATTCAGAACCTGAATGGCTCCGGCCAGCTCCCCTCGGTGCTGGCCGACGATCCGATCATGCGGCGGCTGATCCTGCATCCAGACTTCAAGGCGCGCTTCGCCCAGCGGTTCGCCGCGCATCTCGCTTCCACCTTCGCGCCCGCGCGGATGGCGGGGATAGTGGACCGGCTCGAAGCCGAACTGGCCGAGGAAGTGCCGCGCCACGAAGCGCGTTGGGGCGCGGAAGGCGGCATGACCGTGAGGTCGCGCACCGATTCCCTGCGCAACGTTCGCACGTTCGCGCAGGAGCGGCCCAACGGCGCCTTGCTGGAGCTGGCCCGCAATCTGGGTCTCGGCGGCACGCGGGTATTGACGGTCAGCGTGGAACCAGCGGAGGCGGGGGCGGTGCGGATCAACCGGGTTTCCGTGCCCGCAGGCGAGGTGCGGCTTTTCGAGAATCTTCCATTCGAGCTGGCGGCCGAACCGGCGCCGGGATTCAAATTCGCCGGTTGGACGGGCCTTCTCGATTCGAGCAGTCCTGCGCCGGCCACTCTCACTCTGGCGGGCGATGGACAGATTACGGCCCGGTTCGAGCCTTCTGGAGAGATCATTCTGCCGAACGAGATCGCCACGGATACCGTGCTCGCGACGGGAGCCGTTTACAGTTTCACCAGCAACTTGACGGTCCGGGCGGAGGCCACGCTCACCATCGAACCGGGCGTGCAGCTTCTCGTTCCACCGGGAGCCCACTTGCGCATTCAGGGGGCGCTGCAGGTTTTCGGCACGGAAGATCGACCGGTTCGCATCGAGGGGAGAAACGGCGCGATTTGGGGCGGGCTCAGTTTCGAACAACCGGGACGAACCTCGATCCTCCGCCACGCCACAATCAAGGGCGCCACGCGCGGCATCGACCCCACGAAGTATCCGGCCGCCATCTCCGGGCTGGACGCCCACCTCGTGCTGGAATCTCTCGATCTGACGCAATCCGAGTTCCCGGTGTTTGTTCGCCGCGGCTCGACGATCATGCGCGGCTGCCGCGTTTACAATCCGCATACCGGGGACGGCATCAACGTGAAGGGAGGATTCGCGGAGGTCACCGATTGCATCTTTCTCGGGAATACTTCGCCCGACACGGACGCCATCGATTACGACGGCGTGGTGGACGGAGTGATCCGCAACAACCGCATGTACCGCTTCGCGGGCAGCAATAGCGACGCCATCGACTGCGGCGAGAATTGCCGCAATCTGCTCGTCGAGGGGAACCACATTTACTTCATGTCCGACAAGGGGATTTCGGTAGGGCAGGCTTCGTCGGTGATTCTGCGCCGCAACCTGGTGGTCGGCTGCAATCTAGGCGCGGGGATCAAGGATACCGGCTCGATCCTGACCGCCGACCAAAATACCTTCGTGCGCAACCAGATCGCGGTGGCGGTCTATGAGAAAAATTTCGGCGACGGGGGCGGCCAGGCCGTCCTGATGAACAACATCTTCTCCCGCTCCGCGGCGGCGCCGTTCACGATCGATGCTCTCTCCACGCTGAGTGTGAGTTATTCGCTGTCGGATACGATCCCGCTGCCCGGGGACGGGAATCTCCTGGCCGATCCCCGTTTTTTCGATCCCGCGCTTTTGCATTTCGAACTCCTTCCCGAATCTCCGGCACGCGACACCGGCGATCCGGCGCATCCGGCCGATGCGGATGGTTCCCGCGCGGATATGGGCGCGCCGCTACGTTACGCGCCGGCGGACTATCCCTATCCGCTGCGCGATACGGTTGTATTCAACGAAGTGATGTCCAATTTCGAACCCGGTAACGACTGGCTCGAGTTGTTCAATCGCACCAGCGCACCGGCCGATGTCGGCGGCTGGTTCGTGAGCGATAGCGGGGCCGAGTTGAAGAAATATCGCATCGCGCCGGGCACGATCATTCCACCGCAGGGCTTTCTGCTCCTGACCGAAACTCAGCATTTCGGGGCGGCCAGCACTGATCCCGGCCGGCTCACTCCATTCGCACTTAAGGATACCGGCGAGACGCTGCATCTTTCTTCCGCGATCGGGGATACACTGACTGGGTACGAAGCGGAACAGCGTTACGAAGCGGGATTGTTTGGAATTACCTTGGGCCGATACGATTCGCCGGGAGGCTCCGCTCCGGTCTTTGTGCCGCTGGCGGTTCCGACGCCGGGAGCCCCGAACGCGCCGCCCAAAGTTGGCCCGATTGTGATTTCGGAAATCTTTTACGCGCCGATCGGGGGAATGGATGCCGAGTTTCTGGAATTCCTCAATATCAACACCGAAGCGGTCTCGGCCTTCGATGCCGCGCGGCGGCTCCCCTGGAAGTTCGAGAAGGGCATTGAGTTTGATTTCCCGGCGGATCCTCCCTTCGTCTTCGCGCCCAATGAGCGGGTGATTCTCGTGCGGAATCTGACCGCCTTTCACGGTCAGTTCACCATCCCGGACGGCACGCGCGTTCTGGTCTGGACTTCGGGCCGGCTCGATAACAGCGGGGAGACGATCGAACTCTCCCAGCCTGGGCCGCTGAGCGATCTCAACGAAACCGTGTTCGCCCAGGTCGAACGCATCGAATATGGCGCGCAGCTTCCGTGGCCGGCGCCGTCCGCATCGGAAAACCGCTCGCTCCATCGGATCGACGAACGGGGCTACGGAAACACCTTTCTGAATTGGGAAGCCGCACCCCCGAGTCCCGGAGCGCCTGCGCCCGGAGGGTTCGAGCGTTGGGAAGCCGCCGCGGGGCTGCCGCTGGATCAACGCGGGGAGGGTGACGATCCGGACCTGGATGGGCGCCCCAACTTGCTCGAGTACGCCCTCGGTTCGAACCCTCTGGATCGCGATGCCGGTCCGGTGCTGATCATCTCCGCCACCGGCGGTTTGATATCGATCGAGTTTCCCGAGGCGTCGGCTCACACGGGAGTCGTGCTCGAACTCGAGGCCTGCCCGGATCTCCGCTCTCCCGCCTGGACGCCCGTGGCCGCGACTACCAGCGGAGGCAGGCGGCGTGCAGCGTTCCCGCTGCCCCAGGCCGGCCAGAGCTTTTTCCGTCTCCACGCGCATCGCTCGGCGCTTTGAGGGCGTGAGGCGGCCGGAGATTTGCCGTTTGTTCTTTGCGCGCGCGGGCCGTACAAGTCTGCCGCGATGATCAGCACCCTCGAGAACGACCCCCTCGCATCGGGTCTGACCGGCCAGGTGGAGACAATCTTCTCTCCGCAGGGGGTGCTCTCGCTCAGCCCCAATTTCGAGTACCGCCCGCAGCAGCAGGCCATGGCCCGCGCGGTCGTCGAATCGCTCCAGGCCCGGCGTCATCTGCTCGTGGAAGCCGGCACCGGCGTCGGCAAGAGCTTCGGCTATCTAATTCCGAGCATTCTCTTCGCCGTGGCCAACCGGAAGAAGGCCGTCGTCTCGACGCATACGATCAATCTGCAAGAACAACTCGTCGGCAAAGATCTCCCGATTCTCCAGCAGGTGCTGCCGGTGCGGTTCTCCTACGCGATGCTCAAGGGGCGCGGCAATTACCTCTGCACCCGCCGCCTGCACAAAGCGATGGCGCAGGCCGACTCGCTCTTCACATCGCCCGAAGCCGCCGAGCTGCGCCGCATTCTCGAATGGTCGAGGGAAACGAAGGATGGGAGTCTTTCGGATTTCGAAACCGAGCCCGATCCGAAAGTGTGGGCACAGGTGTGTTCCGAGCGCGGTTTGTGCAGCCCCAAAAAATGCGGCGCGGCCTCCGACATCGCGGAAACGCACGGCGTCTGCTTTTTTCAACGCGCGCGCAGCCAGATTCTCGCCGCCGACGTGGTGGTGCTGAACCACACGCTTTTCTTCATGCTGCTCGGCACCGCGGAGGAGGAGGTCAAGGACGGCGTTCTCTTCAAGAACGATTTCCTCGTGTTCGACGAGGCTCACACCGTCGAACACGTCGCCTCCCGCCATATCGGCGCCAGCGTGTCCATGACGCAGGTGCGATACGCACTCCAGCGGCTGTGGAATCCGCGCACGGAGAAGGGCCTGCTCGGCCTGCTGCGCCAGGGGAACACCGCCCGGCTGGTGGGCGACGTTCTCCTCGAAGCAGAACGTTTTTTCGGTACGGTCGAAATGGCGTGCGAAGATCTCGTGCGGAGCATCCCCTCGCCCGCGGGACCGCCTCGCGCCTGGAACGTCCTGCGCATTCGCCGCCCCAGCCTGGTGGAGGATCAGCTCTCGACGCCCATCGTTCGCTTGCGCGAGTCGGTCGCCGAGCTGGTCAAATTGACGGACGACAAGGACACGGCCGAGGAATTGCTCGACTGCAACCGCCGCCTGGCGGAGATCGGCGAGACGGTGTTCGAGTTCCTTTCGCAACGGCAGGAGGATTGCGTCTTCTGGGTCGAGCGCGGAGGCAAGGCCCATCAAAACCTCGTGCTTAGCATGGCGCCGGTGGATGTTTCGGCCTTTCTCGAGCGCCGCCTCTTCGGGGCCGACACTTCGGTGATCATGACGAGCGCCACCCTCGCCACTGAAGGCGGCTCCCCGGCGCGGGGCGTTCGCCGCCGGCCGCCCGAAACGGCGCCGGGCGGGTTGGATTACTTTGCCCGCCGCGTCGGCGGACGATCCGCCGAGAAATTGCAGGTCGGGTCGCCGTTCGACTACGAGCGGCAAATGAAGGTCTATGTCGTCCAGAAAATGCCCGATCCGCGCGACGCCGGCTATGCCGATGCGCTGCGGCATTGGATTCGGCATTTTTGCCGCATGACGCACGGCAAGGCGTTCGTCCTCTTCACCAACTTCCGCCTCATGCACGACATCGCCGACCGGCTGGCGGATTTCTTCGCGGAACTGAAGATGGACTGTTACGTCCAGGGCCGGGGCATCCCGAGGACGGTCATGCTCGAGAAGTTCAAGGAGAACGTCGACTCCGTCCTCTTCGGCACCGACAGCTTCTGGCAGGGTGTCGATGTGCCTGGCGAAGCCCTCTCGAACGTCATCATCACGCGGCTCCCGTTCGCGGTGCCGGACCATCCGCTCATCGAGGCCCGCCTCGAAAAAATCCAGGCCGAGGGCGGCGATCCTTTCCACGAGTTCTCCCTTCCGGAAGCCGTCTTGAAATTCCGCCAGGGCGTCGGCCGCCTGATCCGCACGAAGTCCGACTCGGGCATCATTGTGGTCCTCGATAATCGCGTCCTCACCAAGCGGTACGGCCAGGCCTTCCTCTCCTCGATTCCCAAGTGCCCGGTCGAGGTGGTTTGACACTCTGTCACTGGGAACCGCGCATGGAAGCTGTACGTGCCGCATCCGCACCATCGCCCGGTCCGCGCTGGGTTTCCTTCGATTGTTTCGGCACGCTGGTGGACTGGCACACGGGTTTTGCCCGTCTGCTCCAACCGATCGCCGGACCCAAAACGGCAGCTTTGCAGGCCGCCTACCATCGCTTCGAACGTATGTTGGAAGCGGACCGTCCGCATCGTCTGTATAAGGACGTTTTGACCGAAGGACTCCGCCGCGCCGCCGCCGAGGTTGGGCTGGGGTTCGACTCTCAAGCCGCATCGCGGTTGGTAGCGGGTTGGGCCAACCTGCCGATTTTCGCCGATGTCGAACCGATGCTCGCCGGCCTTCGCCCGCTGGGTTGCCGCCTCGCCATCCTGACCAATTGCGACGAAGATCTCTTCGCCCGAACCCAGGCCCAATTCTCCCAACCGTTCGATCTGGTCGTCACGGCCGAACGTGTCGGCCAGTACAAGCCGAACCACGCCCATTTCCGAAAGTTCGCCGCCGCCACGGGCGTCGCGCCGAGCCACTGGGTCCATGTGGCGTGCAGTTGGTTTCACGATATCCGGCCCGCGCAGGAAATGGGCGTGGCCCGGGTCTGGCTGGACCGCGATCGGACCGGCGAAACGCCTGGCCCCGGCACTCGCCAAGTTCCATCGGCCGCCGCGGTGGTCCCATCCGTCCGCGCACTCATGGATCTGGCCTGACCCGAGGGTCCAATTTCTTGCGCAATCCGCCGGGAGAGCCTTTACTCGGGGCATGTCACTCGTCAGATTGATCCTCGCCGCCCTCCTGATCGGCTACGGCGCGATCGTCCAGAGCGATCCATTGCCCGGCACCCAGCCGCTGGCGATGGATGGAGATCTCTCCGCGCAAATGGTGGGGGGGATCGACCGGTATCTCACCGCCCAAACGGCCCGCATCAAGGAAGCCCGCGCCGCCGCGTGGCCGGCCGGGGAAGCTCCCGATTCGGTCCGGCTCGAACGCCGGGCCCGCCTGGCGAAGATCATCGGCGCGGTCGACCCTCGCGCCCTGGCGGCGGACATCGAGTTTCTCGAAACCGCCGGCAAACCGAGCCGGATCGCCGAGACCGGGACATTCGTGGCGCACGCGATTCGCTGGAAGGTTTTCGAAGGCGTGCATGGCGAAGGCCTCTGGCTCCGCCCGAAAAAACCCGCGCTCGCCTGGGTGATCGCCCTGCCGGACGCCGACCAGACGCCGGAAATGCTCGCCGGCCTCCAGCCCGGGATCGCTCCCCAGGCCCAGTTCGCGCGCCGTCTCGCCGAGGCCGGCTGCGAAGTCTTCGTGCCAACCCTCATCGACCGCGGCGACCGCTGGAGCGGCAGCGAGGAACTGAACCGCTTCACCAACCAGCCCCATCGCGAGTGGATTTACCGCCAGGCCTACGAAGTGGGCCGGCACCTGATCGGTTACGAAGTACAGAAAGTCCAGGCCCTCGTCGATTGGATCGAACGGCAATCCTCCGCGCTGCCGATCGGGCTCGCCGGCTACGCCGAAGGGGGATTGATCGCCCTGCACGCCGCCGCGCTCGACACGCGCATCCGGGCCACGCTCGTTAGCGGTTATTTCGCTCCGCGCGAGCGTGTGTGGGCCGAGCCGATCTATCGCAACATTTTCGGATTCCTCCGCGATTTCGGCGATGCCGAGCTCGGACGCATGATCGCCCCGCGCCGCCTCATCCTCGAATACAGCGAAGTCCCGAAAATCGATGGCCCGCCGGCCGCGCGCCAGGGCCGTGGGGGCGCTGCTCCCGGCCAGCTTCGCACGCCCGAACGCTACCAGGTCGAGGAGGAGGTCGAGCACTTGCGAACGCTCCTGGGCGAAAGCGAGAAAAGCTCGGTCACATTCGTTCATGGCAACGAAGGCGCGACCGTCCTGCCCGGATCGACTGACGCCTTGGCGGCGTTGGCCCAGGGGCTCGGCCTGTCCGACTTAAGCATTCCCACTGCCACCGAACCGCTCTCCACCCAGCGCGAAGCTCCGCCTAATCGCCAGCGCGATCAAATTCTCGAATTGGTTCAGCACACTCAGGCCGTCATGCGCCGCGCCGAGCGCGCCCGCGATCGTGAGTTCTGGGGCAAGACCGGCCCCAACAACGCCGCCGCATGGACGACCAATCGGGCCGCTTTCCAGAAGACGCTCTGGGACGACGTCCTGGGGCGGTTCGAGATGCCGACCGGCCCCGCGAACGCCCGCACGCGCAAGATTTACGATCAGCCCAAATGGACCGGTTACGAAACTGTGCTCGAGGTCGCCCCGGATGTCTTCGCCTGGGGCGTGTTATGCGTGCCCAAAGGCATGGGCCCCAACGAACGCCGCCCGGTCGTGGTCTGCCAGCATGGGCTCGAAGGAGTTCCCGCCGACACCATCGAAGGCCCCGACCGCAAGTCGGGCTATCCGTACTACAAAGCGTTCACGGCCCGGCTGGCCGAACGCGGCTTCGTCACCTTCGCGCCGCACAACCCCTACCGCGGCCAGGATTTGTTCCGGGTGCTCCAGCGCAAGGCCAACCCATTGGGGCGTTCGCTCTTCTCGGTCATTCTGGGCCAGCACGAGCAACTGTTGAACTGGCTCTCCGCACTCCCGTTTGTCGATCCGGAGCGGATCGGTTTCTACGGCCTCTCCTACGGCGGCAAGACCGCCATGCGCGTCCCTTCCTTGCTGGACCGGTACTGCCTCTCGATTTGCTCGGCGGACTTCAACGAGTGGGTCAAGAAGAACGCCACGGTCTACTCGCCGTACAGTTATATGTTCACCGGCGAGTATGAAATGCCGGAGTTCGACCTCGGCCATACGTTCAACTACGCCGAGATGGCCGCCCTCGTCGCCCCGCGCCCGTTCATGGTCGAGCGCGGTCATGATGACGGCGTGGCTCCCGATGAATGGGTCGCTTACGAATTCGCCAAGGTTCGGCGATTTTACACCCGCCTCAAGATCGCAGATCGCACGGAAATCGAGTTTTTCGACGGCCCGCACACCATCAATGGCGTGGACACTTATAAATTCCTCCACCGCCATCTGCGTTGGCCCGAACCCGCGCAACCGTGAATTGGACCCGTTACGGCAACGACGCGATCCTCGTCCATTTCGCCACGAAATCGGACGAAACCGCGCTCCAGCGCAGCCGCTCGATCGTCCAGGCCTTCGAAGAGCGCACCCCGCGCTACGTCCGCGAGTTCGTTCCCGGGCACACCTCGATGTTGTTCGAGCTGGAAACCATCCCGGGGACCGATCTCCCCACGCTCGCGCAGGAACTGGTCGAGCTTTGCGGACAGGCCATTCGCAACAAGCTCAAGCCCGGGCCGGTCAAACGCATCCCGGTGCGGTACGATGGCCCCGATCTCGAACGCGTCGCGAAACACAACGGCATCACCGTCGAGCAGGTCATCAAGTATCACAGTGCCACCACCTATAAGGCGTATTTGATCGGCTTCGCTCCCGGCTTCGCCTATTTGGGAAGCCTCCATCCCAAGCTGGTCACTCCCCGCCATGCCCAGCCGCGCGCGATGGTGAAGGCGGGTTCGGTGGCCATCGGCAGCACCCACACCGGCATCTATCCGGTGGACACGCCCGGCGGATGGAACCTCATCGGGTGGACCGCCTGCGTGGTGTACGACCCCGCCGCCGCCGCCCGCGGCGATATCGACACCGCGTTCTATCTCCGGCAGGGAGACCAGGTTCAGTTTTACTCCGCGCCATGAGTGGATCGGCGAACAGTTCTGGACGGCCCTTCTTGCGCGTCCTGGATCCCGGCCTTGGCGTCACCGTGCAGGATCGCGGCCGCAGCGGCTGGCGGCGTTTCGGCGTGCCGCTCGGCGGCTGGATCGATGCCCACGCCGCGGCCTGCGCGAATCGACTGCTGGATAATCCGCTGGCCGCGCCGGTGCTCGAAATGCGCCTGCAAGGGGCCCGCTTCGAAGTGCTGGAGGAGGGCTGGCTTTCCTTTTGCGGCGCGGAGATCGATGGCTCGCTCGCCTGCTGGCGGGCCACACCGGTCCGCGCCGGCCAGGTCGTCCGCTTCGTCTCGAACCGGAGCGGCGTCTGGGGCTACCTGGCGGTGGTGGGTGGCATCGCCGCGCCGCGCATCCTCGATAGCGTCAGCCATTGTGCTCGCGCCAGCCTCGGCGAGCCGATCGTCAAGGAGACCGTCCTCGGCCGCCGGGATGCCTCCGTGTTCAAGCTTCCCCCCGGGGTTTCCGGCCGGTGTGCCGCGCCCGAGGATCGCCGCGATCCTCTGGCTCCGCCCCCCTTGAAAGTCCGGATGGGCCCGCAGTGGAAACTCTTCTCCATGGCCGAACGCGAGCGCTTCCTCACCGGACCCTGGGTCGTCAGCTCGCAAAGCGACCGCGTGGGCTACCGCCTGGAGGGGACTCCCTTGTCGGCCGGCCTGCCGGAAATGATTAGCGAACCGCTGCGCGTCGGCACCGTGCAAATTCCCCCCGGCGGCCTGCCGATCGTCACCATGCCCGATGGCCCGACCGTCGGCGGTTATCCGGCCATAGCCTTGGTCGAACGCGATTCTCTCTCCTGGCTCGCCCAATGCCGGCCCGGCCAGACCATCCGTTTCGAACTCGTCCATGAAAATTGATTTCAATTGCGATCTCGGGGAGAACGAGCCCCCCGCGCGCACCGCGGAATTGATGCAAATCGTGACCTCGGCGAACATCGCGTGCGGCGGCCACGCGGGGGATGTCGAAACCATGAAGGCGTGCCTGCGCCTGGCCGAGCAGCATGGAGTAAAAATAGGCGCCCATCCCAGCCTGCCGGATCGGGCCGGCTTCGGCCGCGGCGCCGGTCCGGTCTCTGCTTCCGACGTGAAGCTGGCCGTCCTTCACCAGGTCTCCGCCCTCGAAACCCTCGCCGGAACCACCGGCGCGACCTTGCATCACATCAAGCTCCACGGCTCACTCTATCACCTCACGGAGGAAGACGAGACTCTCTGTGACGCGTTCCTCTCGCTCATCGAGGAGTGCTGGCCAAGCGTCATGCTTTACGCGCTCGCCGGCGGCCGCGTCGTGGCCGGGGCCCGCCGCCGCGGCCTGCGGGTGTGGGAAGAGGCCTTTCTCGATCGCGCCTACCTCCCGAATGGCCAGCTCGTGCCGCGCGGCGAACCGGGCGCGCTGCTGAATAGTGAAATCGAACTCCGCGAACGATTGACCTTATTGTTCAAGGAAAGCCGGCTGAAATGCACCGACGGCACCTTCCTCAAACTTCAGGCCCAGACCCTCTGCGTTCACGCCGATACCCCGGTCTCCACCCAAGTGCTCGCCGGCTTGCTCCGAGGTGGCGCCAAATAGCCTGCGCCCGCCCGCCGGGGCCGGGTTTGTGCCGGGCTTCAGATCACGAGGGCAGAGCTTGATTATTGAGGCTACGGCAGCGTCGGCGCGACGCCGGGGCCGAGAGACCGATACACCCGGAGCGGGAAAGCGCCCGCCTGCGGATCGGTGAACTCGAAAACGCCGCCGTTATTGGCAGTCGTGTTGCCGAGGTCGGTCCAGTTGGCATAGTCGGACGTGGCTGAAATGGCGTAATTGCCGAAGTTAGTGCCGAGCCCCCGGAGCAGGAACGAGCCGTCGGGATTCATGCGAATGGCCGTCAAACGAACACCGCCATCATCGCGGATCAACGCCACGTCGTTGCCCGTGCCGGCACGGTAGCGCAGCCGGAAGAGCTGCGTTCCCACCTGGAAGAGCCATCCTTCCGGAAAATTGGTGAAGACCGATCCGGCTACTTCGACGCCGTCGTTTTGCAGAAAAACCAGCGAGGCACCCACCGGCACTGGACCGATCGAGGGGACTTCCAGCGTCGCATTCCCCAAATCGGCCAGGCCGATGACGACCAGTTGATCGTGCCCGGTGCCCGGCGTCTCGCCGGTGGCATCGATGCGCAGGCGGACGGCGGAGCCGAGCTTGAGCCCGGAGTTGAAAACGATCTGGCCGGGACCGTTGACGCCGGGGCTCAGAAGGCCCCCGGTGAACTCGCTGTTGCCGAACGAGCCGGTGCCTTCGAGCGCACCGCTGGCGACGGTCAGCAGTCCGCCGCATTCGATGCGTCCGCCAGCCAACCGCAGTGTGCCGGCGTGGTGGGTGTAATTGTTGGGGAAGCGGAGCGTCCCGGTTTGGACTTCCACCAGCCCGGCCGAATTGAAAACAATGCCGGACAGGGTGGTCACGCCGGTTCCCGCGGTTTTGCGCAAGGTCCCGGCGTTAACGAACTGCGGATCGGGTCCGCCAATTCCCTGGAAGAGGGTGTTGTCCGAGGCCGCTTCCCACAGCCCGTTGTTGTTGATCACGGTGGTGGGGGTGGAGCCCAGCGAGAGGTTGCCCCCCAGCCAGCGCACCGTTCCATGATTGTGCAAGACCAGCTTGTACAGCGTCTTCTGCGAGGCGCCGGAAAAAACAATCTGGCCTTCCGGGCGCACGGTCAAACGGCCTTCGAAGCCGCCGTCGCTGGCGGTGAGGATGCCGGCGATTTCGTTGGTGCCAACCAGCGTGGCTCCATTCAGAACGAGGCTGGTGATGGCCCCCGCCGCTTGAAAGCCCGCGCCCAACTTCACATCGCCGCCGGCCAGCGAGAGCCCGGGCATTTGATCCGTGATGAGCGATAAAGTGCCGCCGGTCATGCGCAGGGTCCCTTCGCCGGTGAAGACACCGCCGTTTTCGACATAGGTGCCGCTCGCGAGTTGCAGCGCGGCGCCGGCCGCGGCCGTGAATGTTCCGCCCAAAACGTTGCTTTCGGCCGAGCTGAACTGGATCGTCCCGTTCAGGATTTCGACCAGTCCGCTATTGTTGAAGTGCGTGGAACCCACCGTCGTGGAGCCTGCGCCGCCGAGCTTTCGGAGCGTCCCGCTATTGTGGAACTGGGGAGTGGCGCCGCCGATGCCCTGGAAAAGGGTGGCGTCGCTTTCGATCTCCCACAGCCCGGCGTTGTGGAGGAAGCTGGTTGGGGTGGAACCCAGGGAAAGATTGCCGCCCAGCCAGCGCACCTTGCCGTTGTTCTGCAAGACGAGCTTGTAGAGCGTTTTCTGAGTCGTTCCGGAAAGAACAATCTGACCCGCCGGCAGCACGGTGATCCGGCCTTCGATGCCTCCGTCCGTCAGCAGGAGCGTCCCGGCGACCTGATTCGTTTCGATCAGCGTGGCTCCATTCAGCGTGAGATTGGTGATGGCTCCAGCGGCCTGGAAGGCCGGGCCCACTTTCACATCGCCGCCATTCAACGAAAGACCGTGGAGGATATCCGCGACTAACGACAGCGTGCCGCCCGTCATTCGCGAGACGCCTCCTCCGGTGAACACGCCCCCATTCTCCGCGAAGGTTCCGCCGGCCCATTGAATGACCGCCCCGGGCTCCGTCGCGAACTGGCCGCCGATCGAAGAGCCATTCATGGAACTGAACTGGATCATGCCGATCTGGACCTCCACCGTTCCCGTATTGGCAAACCGATGGGAGGAAAATTGCGAGGTGCCCCCACCGGCGATCTTGCGGATGGTCCCGGTGTTGACGACGCTGGGATCGGGACCGCCGATCGCCTGGTAGATCGTTTCCGAACCGCCGATCTCCCAGAGCCCCGTGTTGGTGATGCTGGTCGCCGGAGTTGCTCCCAAGGCCAGATTGCCCCCCAGCCAGCGCATCGTGCCGTGATTCAGGAGGAGCAACCGATAGAGGGTTTTCTGTGCCGCGCCCGTGAAAGCCAGCGTGCCGCCCGGACGCACCGTCAGCTTGCCCTCCGCGCCTCCCGCCAGCACGGTCAGAGTCCCGGAGACCTCATTCGTCCCCACGAGCGTGGATCCGCTGAGCGTGAGATTCGAGATGGCTCCGCCATCCTGGAAGGTCGGTTCGATTCGGACGTCTCCCCCCGCCAGCGAAAGTCCGCTCAAGATATTGTTCACCAACGCGAGAGTGCCGCCCGACATCCGGCGGATACCCTCGCCATTGAAGACGCCGCCATTCTCGATGAAGGTGCCGCCCGCAAATTGAATGACCGCGCCTGTTTCCGAGGTGAATGTTCCGCCCAGCACCGCGTCGCTCATCGAACTGAACTGGATGGTGCCGCTCTGGGCCTGGACGAGCCCGGTGTTGATGAAGACGAGGGAAGAGAAGAGGGTGGTGCCCGAGCCGCTGATTTTGCGGAGAGTCCCCGAATTCGCGAACTCCGGATCGGGGCCGCCGATGGTTTGATAGAGGGTGTCATCGCCCGCAATCTCCCAGAGTCCTTCGTTGGCGATGAACGACGTGGGAGTGGCACCGAGCCCGATATTCCCGCCGAGCCAGCGCACCGTCCCCTGATTGATCAGCCTGGCCCGATACGCGGTTTTCTGTCCCGACCCGGAAAAAAGCAATGTCCCGCCGGGAGCGACCGTGAGCTTCCCTTCGATCCCGCCGGCCTGCAGCGTGAGGCTCCCCGTAACGATATTCGTGCCGACCAAAGTGGAGCCGGCGATGATCAGATTGGTGATGCTGCCGGAAGCTTGAAACGTGGGCTCGATCTTGATGTCGCCTCCGGTGAGGGCCAGCCCCGACATCCGATCCCGCACCAGGGTCAGCGTGCCTCCGCTCAGCCGCGCATGGCCCGCCCCGCCGAACACGGCCCCGTTTTCGACAAAGGTGCCGCTGGCGAAATTCAGAACCGCGCCGGAGCTGGCGGCGGCGAAGGTTCCGCCCAGCCTGGTCGCTTCCGCGGAATTGAACTGGAGCGTCCCGCTGGCTATTTCCACCGTGCCCAGGTTTTCGAAATGGATGCTCGAGATGGAAGTGGCGCCGGCGCCTCCGAGCTTGCGCAGCGTCCCGGTGTTGACGAATTGCGGCGTGGGTCCGCCGATCCCCTGAGACATGCTGGCGTCGCCCGAGATTTCCCACAAACCGGCATTGCTGAGGGCGGTCGTGGGCGTCGCGCCGAGCGTGAGATTTCCGCCCGACCATTGCACGGTGCCTTGGTTGATAAAGTCGAGCCGGTAGAGCGTTTTCGCCCCGCCGCCCGCAAAGACGACCCGGCCGGCGGGCAGCACGGTCAACTTGCCTTCGGCGCCGCCCGCCGTGAAAGTGAGGACGCCCGCCACCTGGTTGGTGCCCACCAGCGTCGAACCGTTCACCGCCAGGTCGCTGATGGCCCCAGCCGCCTGGAAAGCCGGCCCGATCTTGATATCGCCGCCATTGAGGCTGAGTCCCTCGATCTTGTCGGTGACGAGGGTCAGCGTCCCGCCGTTCATCCGCCGGTTGCCGGTGCCGTTAAAGACCGCCCCATTCTCGGTAAATGTCCCGCTGCCTAGCTGGACGGTGGCGCCGCCCGCCGCCGTAAACGTGCCGCCCAGGATCAGACCATCCATCGAATTGAATTGAATCGTTCCCGTCTGCGCCTCCACCAAGCCGCTATTGTCGAACCGAATGCTCGAAATCGAGGTGGTCCCGGCGCCGGCGACCTTGCGGAGCGTGCCGGTGTTCACGAATTGCGGGGCGGGCCCGCCGATTCCCTGGTAGAGCGTGTCGTCCGCGCTGATTTCCCACAGGCCGGTGTTGGTAAAGATCGAAGTGGGAGTGGACCCCAAGCCCAGGTTTCCTCCGAGCCAGCGCACCGTGCCGTGGTTGACCAGATTAAGCTGGTACAGCGCCTTTTGCGCCCCGCTGGCGAAGGTGAGGATGCCGCCGGATGCGATGGTGAAGCTGCCTTTCAACGCGCCACTCTGAATCGTCAGCGCACCATTGGCCGCCACCGTGCCCGAACCGGTGGCATCCAGCGTCTGGCCTGCCAGGGTCAGGGTTTGCGTGCCGCTCGCCGCGCCGAGCGTCAACTGGCTCACCGTGACATTGTTGGCGAGGGTGACGGTGTAGGTGCCCGCCAGGGTGATGAGCGCGGTATCGGCCGCACCCGGCACCTGGGCCGGCTGCCAATTCGCGGCCGTCTGCCAACTCCCGCCGGAGGGATTGTTCCAGGTAATCGTCGCCGCCGGTGAAGCCAGGACCGCGAGGAGGAGGGCGAATAATGGGAGGATGCTCTTCATGAGTGGATGACGTGGCCGGGAGATCCGGCAGATCGGTTTTGGGGATGAGCAGCGCATGGCAGTTCGGGTCAATTCAAGAGCAGGGCCAACCGGCCAGCTCGGACCGCAGCTTGGCCGCAGAGCGCTCGTCTCGCGCGTCGAAGGCTTCTCCTCCGAGGCGAAGCGGCACGCTGCTCGATTCTGGGGGAAGATCGTGCGTTCTATAGCGGTTCCGAGCCGGGCGGATCGGCGCAATCCTGTTCGGGATATCGGACCGATCCGATGAATCTATTGAGAATCGGATCGGGCCAAAAGTAAAGGAGAAAAGCGGTCGCCGGGGGGGCCGGGTGCGGGCTTCCGCTTCGGCGCCCAGGCGTTGCGCCAGCGCGTGCAGGGGGAGTCATCCCCCCCCGCGCCCCACTTGGTCCGCCATCGCCGCCGCTTCGGCACAGGAGGCCGTGGCGGTGACGGTGAAGGCCACCTTGCCTTCCAGGGCCAGGCTCAATTGCTGGTGGCAGGAGAGCCCCAGCACTCCCGGATGGGGCAGCTCCAGTGCGCGTCACCGGGATTCTGGCCGTGGAGGGGAGCCCTCGGCCGGAATCCGGCCCCCTTCCCGGCTCAGCGGGGGAGCGTGTTAGATCGTGCGGGCTGAGTGTGGGGAGGGGGAGGGGGCAGACAGGGGGAGGGGGCAGACAGGGGGAGGAGAGAAATTCGGCCCCCCCGAAACCGGGTGTTTTTTCGTGTTAATCCGCAGTTCCGTTTGGCAGGGATGGTGCGGGGCGAGGCGCGAGTGGGCGTCTCGGTCGGGCGGGGGTTGGGTGCTAGACGGGACGGGACGGGGAGATGGGGCCAGCCGCGTCCGCAGTCCGGGGGCGCGAGCCACGTCCGTCGCGGACCGCCATTTCCGACTATACCCAACTGGAAGGGCAAGGAGGGTGGTCCCATTTTCGGGACGGGGATTTCCCGCAATTGCGGGAAGGGGCGGCGCGGGATCGTTGCTGGGGGTGGGAATTGCGGGAAATCAGGGGTTTTGGGTGGGAAAGGCGGGTTGGCACCCTTTGTGCATTAGGGGGGTGGTTCGGAGAATTCGAACGAAGAAAGATTGTGGATATTGCCCGTCCAGATGTGAAGCGGAGGAAGCAGCGCCGGAGGATAATCCTGGGCGCGGTGGGGGTGTTGCTGCTGGCGGGAACGACGGCGGGGCTGGCGCGCCTGGAGCCGGCGCCGCCGAGCGTGGAGAAGAGCCCGCTGGTGATCGACACGGTGAAGCTCGGGCCGTTCGTGCGGGATGTGCGGGGGAACGGAACGCTGGTGCCGGAGGAACTATTGTTCGTGCAGGCAGAGAGCGAAGGGCGGGTCGACCGGGTGCTGGTGCTGCCGGGAGCGGCGGTGCAGGCGGACACGGTGCTGATGGAATTGAGCAATCCGGATTTGGAGCAATTGGTGTTCGATCTCGAGTGGCAGGTGAAGGGGGCGGAGGCCACGCTGCGGAAACTGAAAGTACAGTTGGAAAGCGACCGGCTGACGCAGGAGGCGACCATCGAGAAGCTGAAGACGGAACTCGTCCAGGCGAAGCTGCTGGCGGAGGCGGACGACTCGCTGGCCAAGGAGGGGCTGGTGCCGGAATTGACGCGGAGACGTTCGGCGGCGACAGCGGAGCAGCTCGAACATCAATTAGAGGCGGAGCGGAAGCGGCTGGCGATCAGCAAAGAATTCACCGAAGCCCAACTGGCGGTGCAGCAGGCGGAGATCGAGAAGCTGAAGGCCTCGATGGATCTGAAACAGCGAAAGTTCGCGGCGTTGCGGGTGCGGGCGGGAGTCAGCGGCGTGCTGCAAGCGATCGGAGACCGGGAGATTCTGCAGGGCGGGCAGCGGGTGATGCCGGGGGCGACGCTCGCGAAGATCGTGCAGCCGCAGAAGCTGAAGGCGGAGATCAAGGTGCCGGAGACGCAGGCCCGGGATATCGAGCTGGGGCAGCACGCGATCGTGGACACGCGGAATGGGAAGATCCCCGGGGTGGTAGTGCGGATCGACCCGGCGGCGGTGCAAGGGACCGTGACGATCGATGTGAAGCTGACGGGAGAATTGCCGCGCGGCGCCCGGCCGGACTTGGGGGTGGATGGAACGATCGTGCTGGAGCAGGTGTCCGAGGCCTTGAGCGTGGTCCGGCCGATGCACAGCCAGGCGGAGAGCACGATCGGCGTGTTCAAATTGGTGGAAGGCGGGCGCGAGGCAGTGCGCGTGCCGGTGAAATTCGGCCGACATTCGGTCTCGCGCATCACGGTCGTGGATGGATTGGCGGAAGGCGATCAAGTGATTACCTCCGACATGTCGCAGTGGGATTCTTTCGATCGGGTGCGGTTGCGGTAGATGGTTTTCAAGACACTCTTCCGGGTGAATTTATGAAGGATCAGCTAATTGAATTGGAAGGCATCAAGAAGGTGTTCTTCACCGATGAGGTGGAGACGCACGCGCTGTCGGAGATTCATTTGAACATCGAGCGCGGGGAGTATGTGTCGATCGCGGGGCCGTCGGGTTGCGGGAAATCGACGCTGCTCTCGATCCTGGGGTTGCTCGATACGCCGACGGAGGGCCGGTACGTCCTGAATACGAAGGAAGTGGCGAACCTGAGCTTCGCGGATCGGGCGCGCATTCGGAACCGGGAGATCGGCTTCATCTTCCAGAGCTTCAACCTGATCGGCGACCTCACCGTCTACGAAAA